>CAZNPC010000036.1:0-18794 GCA_964574765.1 uncultured Nitrospirales bacterium
GGTCTTTTTTTAGGTTCTTTTAGCGTCTCACATACTTTACCTGAAGGAATTTCGCTTGAGCAGCTGGCCAAAGACATTCATGCCCAGACCGAACAAATAAAGAAGTATAAACTCTATCTCAGGACAATACCGGAAATGAGAACGGCACTGTTTCTGATTTCCCTTTTTTTTAAAAAAAGACTTAAGAAATTCTATTCAAAGTACTATCCTCTCTGGGGGGGAATAACGAATATGAATTTTAACAATATATGGAAACAGACAGCCGATAACAAATCCATAGATTATTTCAGAACCGTATCAACAGGCCCGACTGTCCCTGTTGTCTTTTCTTTTACTACTGTCGGAGACGCTTTGAACGTAGGCGTCAGCTATCGCACAGCCGCTTTCTCCAGGGAAGAAGCGGACAGGATCATAGCGAATTTTTCAGACTGTGTCGCCAGTCTTGGTTGAGAGTTTTATTCTAAAAGGCTTTATAGTGTAATTCTCAATATGAAAAATATGTATCAGACATTGGTTGTTTTTTTATTGATCCTGCTTTCAGGATGCGGTTATACGATTCAGGAACAGTATAACTACAGACATAATCAGGACAGCTATAACCACCCTGTAAAAGCAGGAGAAATCCTGAACAGCGTAAACCTGGGCAGAGAACTTGAAGACAAAATACTCTCTCTTGACCCTGAAAATATTACAGAACAAGATGTCCGGGAAGTATTGTCTAATACTCCCGCGCCAAGGATAATCAACATACACGGCGGGACATCAAAGGTTTACATTGTAATGGTCTCTCTTGCAAATTTTCTCAAGTCCATGGGATATCCCGAGTCCCGGCTGCGTAATCCGGCTGACGGGACATATTCATACAGCTGCCTGAAAGACATAAAAGAGCTTACGGGAATACTTGGCTGGTATTACGAAAGAGAGGGCATGATGCCGATAATAATCGGACACAGCCAGGGCGGTATGATGGTGGTTAAGATCCTCTACTATCTGGCCGGCTCTGATGACAAATCCCTGATGGTATGGAATCCATTAACTGAAAAAACAGAAAACAGATACATGATCATGGATCCGCTTACAAATAAAGAACGCCCGGTTGCCGGGCTTAAGCTGGGTTATGCCTCTTCGATAGCGGCAGGGGGAACGACCAGAATTCTTCTGAACCAGTGGGACGTGGTCTTCAGGCTCAGGAAGATACCGGACACTGTGGAAGAATTTTCCGGATTTTATTTGAAATGGGACAGTGCCGGAGCTGATTATCTAGGATTAATTGACGCACCTAACCTATACAGGTCCACTGGTTCAGCAAAGACGCGCACCATTAAACTTTCAGGTGGCAGTCATTTTTTCCTTCCTGATGTCAGGCACTTGGCTGATAAGCCGGATACCAGAAAGTGGATCAACGCATACAGGCCTGACAATGAGCAGTTATTAAATGACGATATTGTGGATAGGGAATATAATATACCTCTCGCCGGAGAGCTCTGGTATCATATTAAAAAATACTGGACAATCGAATTACAGAGGATGGTTACGGCAAAAAGAAAAATGAAAAAATGACAGGCCAATTATTTTTTAGACAGATTTTTGTTTTCGTGACTGCGTTGATATACTGGGGCGGAGTTTTAATTCTTGCCTCCCGTATCCGCCGCCATACCGGAAAAACACCGAATCTCAGGCCCGGAAGCCTGAAAGAGAGACTGCTCTGGCTTGCCTGGCTATTTATCATAGCGGGCTGGATCGGACAACCTCTGATCATCGGGAAATTCAGTAACTCGCCGTTATTTTACTTTTCTGATCATTTTACCGGCCTGTTTGTACTATTTACGGGTATCCTGCTTGCGCTCTCAGGTTACGCAGGCACATTGTGGTGTTACTCCGCTATCGGCAGTTCATGGAGAATGGGGATCAACAGGAAAGAAAAGACAGAGCTGATTAAAACAGGACCCTATAAATTCATCAGGCATCCGATCTATTCTTTTCAGGTTATTATAATTCTCGGCATGGCATTTCTCCTGCCTACTCCCTTGTCCCTTGTCATCCTTATTATAAATTACGTCAGCGTCCGGATAAAGGCCTTTGATGAGGAGGCTTATCTTGAGCGTGTCCATGGGACCGAATACAGTGCATATTTGTCCCGTACAGGAAGATTTCTGCCCGGATTTAAACGGCCAACAACCCATAAGACCTGAAAAATTCTTGCATCATACATTTTTTGATGATATATATTAAATAGACCTTGATTAATGAAATATTATAAAAGAGGCATAAATAACCGATAATCTATAAATTCAATATACTCCTGAAAATAAAGGGGGAGGGGAAAATGCAAAATAAGACAAGAGATGCCAACCACACGTTTGTTATGTTAATGGTCTTCTTAATGTTAATGCTGGCCGTTAATGGCTGTGTCCAGAAGAAGAAAGTTGATCTTAGCAAACCCGCTACCTATGTCGGGGCGGACAAATGCAAGGAGTGTCATGAAAGACTCTATGCTGGATGGAAAACCACGATCCACCCTTATAAGTTCAAGGACGCCGTCCCTTCTGAAGTAGTGGCTGATTTTGAAAATAATAATACCCTCACAGCCGGTGATTACACCACAAAAATGTCGCAAAAGGGTAACGAGTTCTTTATAACAACCATGGGCCCTGATAATAAAGAACATACCTATAAGGCAAAATATCTCATAGGCGCTGTATGGAAACAACGGTTTGTAACTGAATTTGAAAATGGTTCCCTGCATATTCTTCCCGTTCAGTGGAATGTTAAGACCCAGGAATGGGTCGATTATCACGGACTGAAGAAATATAAAGCAGGAAGTGGAAAATACTGGAGTGATAAACAAAGAACATATCAGTTCAAGTGCACAGGATGCCACAATACCGGCTCTGAGTTCCAGTATGACGCGGCATCTGATAAGTTCACAGGAACAAAGTGGGCTGACAAAGGCGTTTCATGTGAGGCATGCCACGGGCCCGGAAGTAACCACATAATTGCCGAAGGCGATGACCTTGCCGGGACTATTGTTAACCCTGCCAAAATATATGACCCTAATCGCGCGGCAATGGTCTGCGGCCAGTGTCATACCAGGGGCTCAAGCGCCAAGAAATTATTCGGTGTCCAGAAAACCGGCTATCCCTGGGATTACAGGCCGGGCGGGCAGTTGAATTTTGTATATGACCCTAAACCGGGCTTGCTGCCTGACGACGAATTCTCCAAAAAGCACCATCAGCAATACCTTGACTGGCAGAAAAGCGAACACGCGACAACAGGCGTTATGTGCTGGGATTGCCATTACACACACCGTCAGGGGACTGCCAATAAATTCCAGACTAAACTCCCTGGTTCTCTGCTTTGCAAGAACTGCCATATAGATATTGAGAAAGTAGGCGTTCACGGTCTCCATAGCACTAACAATTGTATCGGTTGTCATATGCCGTCCACTGCGAAAAGTGCTACTCCCGGTGACATCAGGAGCCATTCGTTCAAAGTGCTCAGGCCGTCAAAATCAGTTGAGTTAGGGGAAAAACAACCTAATTCCTGTAATCTCTGTCATTACCATAAAGACGATAAACCGGCAGACATGGCCAAAATTCTTAATGATATCAAAAAACAAAGGCGAACCATTAAAAGGTAAAAACAGACTTATAGAGGTCTCATGTATCATGAGACCTCTATAATCTATAAAGACGTTGAAAGGGAACTTGGGAGACGATGGGTGACGGCAAAGTAAAAAGATCCAGGAGGAGAAAAACATTAATGATTATCCTTGCTGTTCTCGCTGTCCTTGTGATAGCCAGTGCCGGAAGTACGTACTACGTTGGGACTAACAACTTTTGCGGCAGCTGTCACCAGATGAAAACCCGTTACTCAGTCTGGAGCAAATCCACCCATAATCAGGTTAGCTGCATAACCTGCCATTCTGAACCGGGAATAATTGGTGAGTTCAAGGCACATATAGACGGACTGAATTATCTTAAATCCTTTTTAAAGGAATCCACTTCTAATATCACAATTTTTGCTACGCGCAGAAATCCCGCGAGATTAAAATCATGCATACACTGTCATCCTGCGGATACATTAGTGAAAAATACAGAATATCTGAGGGTCAATCACGTTTCCCATGTCATTGATAATGAGATCCTATGCACTGATTGTCACGCTAACATGATACATGTCAGTTATGACTTTGAAATGTCCCTTCCAAAAGAGGAGAACTGTATTTCCTGTCATCTTAAAGAGGGCGCGCGGACTAACTGCCAGAGCTGCCATATAAAACAGGTAAGCAGGAATAATCGGCACACGTTTATTCTGGAGACCCTGAAAGAACTTGAAGATCACTAAAAACCTGCCTGCTTCAGATTGAGCAACATTCCAATATTCGTGCTACTTTATTAATTAACATTAGTGTGCCCCCTTTATATGTTAAAATAATCAAATGAAATCTTTTATTGTCGCCATCACAGGCGCGAGCGGCTCAGTCTATGGACTAAAACTTGTAAAAGAACTGCTTAAGTCCGGGCACAGGGTTTATCTGTGCGTCTCTGACACAGCATTTCTTGTTATCAAGACTGAAACAGGCGTTAACTGGACAGCCAAAACAGAATCAGCCATAGAAAAAAAGATCCAGAAATACTTTTCCTCAAAAAAAATCAAATACTTTAATGAGGATAACCTTTTTGCGCCTCTCTCAAGCGGATCATTTTTAACTGATGGCATGTTTATAGTCCCCTGTTCGATGAAAACACTCTCAGGCATTGCCAATGGTTACGCCGATAATCTGATCGAAAGGTCTGCTGATGTTATGTTAAAAGAGGGAAGAAAGCTTATACTTGCCCCGCGTGAGATGCCGTTAAGCGCCATTCATCTTGAAAACATGCTCAAACTTGCCAGACTAGGGGTACATATAGTGCCGCCTATGCCGGCCTTTTACCAAAAACCAAAGAACATTGATGACATCGTGGATTTTGTTGTAGGAAAGATGCTGGACAGTTCAGGCATGAGCCACAGGCTTTTCAAAAGATGGGGTTAATTAATTATTTTTCCAGCCCGCTCAAGGCCTGGCTGTTTTCAGGATTAATCACAAGTACTTTGTGAAATAAAGATTTCGCCCTGCCCTTAAGGCCTAAGTCAAGGTACGCCATACCCAGATCAGTCATATATCTTTCATTATACGGATCCAATTTTATCGCTTTATCCATCACGTTTGCTCCATCTTTCAACTTTCCCTGCTTAAAAAGGGATATTCCATAATAATAGTGATATTCAGCTACAGATCCGTTCAAATATACTGCCTGCGCAAATAACTGTTCCGCACTGCTGTATTTGTTTAATTTCAGCAGGCTCTTTCCCTCTGCGAATTTTTCACCGGCAGCCCCATGTTTCGGCCTGGGTGAAACATGTCCGGCAATTAATGATTTATCATATTCTTTTCGCTTATTAGGATCTGACAGAGTTTTATATGCATTATCTACATATGTAAAAATCTCGGTCAACTTATCCTTCATGGAATCAGCTCCAATAAACCTGAAGTGAATATCAGGATGATATCTCTTGGCCGCACTGAAGTATGCCTGCTTGATCTCCTTTTCCGAAGCGTATCTGTCAATATCCAGAACACCGTAATATCCAAGGCTTTTATGTCGATAATAAACGTCCTCGATCATCTCTTTGATTTTCGGATCCAAATCGTTTCTCAAGATATCCTCTTTTTCTACATCAGGAACGTCAGACAAAGATCCTTTGTCTTCTGCTATGACCATCCTTACACTTAGTAAAGCGTGAATGGTTTTGTATGCTTCGAGCTTGTCAATTTCCACAGAGGAAACAACCTCTTTGAGCGACGTCATATTATCTATATGTGAAAAAATTCTTTTCCCATGTTCGTCCAGTTCAATATCCTGAAAAAGGTTGATGGGATCAGGAGAAAGGCAGATCACTTTATCCCATGATGGCAGATCCCCCAGGATTCGCTTAATATCATTTATTCTTTTAACCCCGTTGTATATAAGGTTTCCAGCGGACAATTTTAATGTTACTACTTCCTCGGTGGGCAAAGGAACCTCCTGAAAAGAAAACCATCCGTCCTGCAGCGTAAAAAGATTGAGTATTATCTCCTCTACCTGCTGCCTGACCGATCTCCAGAGTTCCTGTGGCGATATATAACCTATATTTATAAGAGACTTACCAAACCGCTGACCGGTTCTCTCCATTTCAGCAACTGCAGAGTTGTACTGCTCCCATGTTATTTTCCCCTGCCTTACAAGCATTTCCCCGAGCCTGTCCTCTTCCTGATTTGACGTGGAAAATATCATGTCTCCATAATTGAAATATACACTTTTAACAACATTATCCACACCCGTTTTAAACAGACCCGTTTTATTAGCTCTCTGAAGCCCGATAAAAGTATCTGCAAATCTGAAATCCCTGATTGACCCTGTCAACGGCCCGATTCTTTTGATTCCAATTCTTATTCCTGTTCCATGTCTTCCGGTCCACACAACTTCTCCCTTTGCCGATATCGCAGGAGATTTAATATCCAGAGTTACAATATCACCTCTTTTTACATTAAAAGTGCTTTTGACAATTATTCCAAACCCGTTCAGAGAGTAATCAGCAGTCCGGGCTTCAACAGACTTTTTGTTATGAATAATATAAAGAGGTGATTCTCTTGAATACCGCCTGAAATGTCTAAAATCCTGAACCATGGGAACCGTATCAATCCTCCCAAAAAAATCTTCAGCAAAAACGCAATTTCACCTGCAAAATTACATTATAATATATTGCCTCAAAGTTGTAAATCTTGCCTGAATATGGTTAAATATCCGTTCCATGAAAAACATTTTCCTCATAGACGTCACAAACAGGGACGGTGTGCAAACCTCCCGCATACTGTTGAGCAAGCTGGCAAAAACAATGCTTAATATATATCTGGACGAGATGGGAATGTACCAGAGCGAGATAGGTTTCCCCACACTTAGGCATGAATTGAACTACATTAATGCCAATCTTGAACTCGTAAAGAAAGGTGTGATCAAGAAGATGCATCTTGAGGGATGGTGCCGTGCTATCGTAGAAGATGTAGACCTGGCCTTCAAGAACTGTCCTGACATTAAACACCTGAACATATCGATCTCTACTTCTGACATAATGATTCAGGGGAAGTTTCAGGGCAGGAAGACATGGAAAGACGTGCTGAAATCTATGGTTGCCTCCCTTAAAAGAGCGAGAAACCTGGGTGCTGAAACAATAGGTGTCAATGCCGAGGACGCGTCAAGGACAAATATTGATAAACTGATAGAATTCGCCCACGCGTCAAAAAAACACGGTGCTGACCGTTTTCGTTACTGCGATACTCTCGGCGCTGATGACCCCATAACCATCTATGAGAGGATAAAACATATTGCATCCGTGACAAAGATACCCATAGAAATGCATTGCCACAATGACCTGGGCATGGCTGAGGCTGTTTCTGTTGCCGGTGCACAGGCAACCGTTGAAAGCGGAGTTGACGCCTATATAAATACGACAATAAACGGCTATGGAGAGAGGGCGGGTAACTGCGACCTTGTCTCTACAATACTCGCCCTGAAGTATTCCCATGGTTTTGGGGACAAAGTTCACCTGGACGAAAGGGTGGACCTGAAAAAGTCCTGGAAAATCGCACGTTACGCGTCGCATGCTTTTGGCCTCCCCATCCCCATGGGTCAGGTTGGAGTTGGAGCAAATGCCTTTGCACATGAATCGGGCATACACGCTGATGGAGCACTCAAAGACAGACGTAATTATGAACTCTACGACCCGGAGGATGTTGGAAGAGGGGAACCTGAGGCTCATCAAACCGGAAGAGTAATAACTACGGGTGAATACGGAGGTTTGAAAGGTTTTAGACATGTCTATGACTCTCTCGGTATTCACTTCCGCTCGGACAAAGAAGCACGAAAAATCCTTGATCTGGTTCAATACGCAAATCTGCATACACAAAGACAGCTGACTGATGATGAACTGAAATTTATTGCCTCTCACCCTGAGATCGCATGTAAAATATTGACAGTTACTCCTCAGATCACTGAAAAAAACAATGCATAATATAACCCTCATCCCGGGAGACGGGGTCGGCCCTGAAATAACCGACGCAACCAGAAGAGTCCTTGAAGGCACCGGTGTTTCATTTAAATGGGATATCCAGAACGCAGGTGAAGAGGTTTATAAGAATGAAGGCTCCCCTCTTCCTGACAGAGTACTGGATTCGATCAAAAAGAATAAAGTAGCTATCAAAGGGCCCATAACCACACCTGTCGGGTCCGGCTTTAGAAGCGTAAACGTCCTTCTAAGGCAGACCCTTGACCTTTACGCCTGTCTCAGGCCGTGTAAAAGCTATGCAGGCGCCAGGACAAAATACGAAAATATTGACCTTATAATAGTCCGTGAAAACACTGAAGATCTCTATGCCGGTATTGAGTATCAGAAAGATTCCGAAGGCGCAAGATCGATCATTGACCTTGTTAAACGCATAGATGGTAAAACCATCCGGAAGGATTCAGGAATAAGCATAAAGCCAATATCTGTTTTCGGCACTGACCGTATTGTCCGTTTTGCTTTTGGATATGCCAGAGAACACAAAAGACGCAAAGTTACGTCCGTTCACAAAGCAAATATTATGAAGCATTCGGACGGGCTGTTCCTCGAGGTATCGAGAGCAGCAGCCAAAGACTATCAGGATATTGAATTTGAAGACAAAATCATTGATAATATGTGTATGCAGCTCGTTCAGAAACCCGAGCTATATGACGTCCTTGTTTTACCAAATCTTTACGGAGATATTGTCTCGGACCTCGCTGCCGGTTTGGTAGGCGGCCTTGGGCTTGCCCCGGGTGCTAATATTGGCGACAATTACGCTGTTTTCGAGGCAACTCACGGTAGTGCCCCTAAATATAAAGGCCTGAACAAAGTTAACCCCTTCGCAATGATGCTTAGCGGTGTTATGATGCTGAGATACCTTGGTGAGCAGGAAGCAGCGGAAAAGCTGGACAATGCCATAGCCTCAGTTATTAAAGAAGGAAAACACGTCACTTACGACATGAAACCGTCTCCTGACGACCCTACTGCGGCAACTACTTCAGGTGTAGCTGACGCCATAATAAATATAATAAAATAATCTATGGAATCATTCTTTATCAGCTTTGTCATAATCCTTATCTGCCTTATATTCATAGCCATTCTTTCAAGCTCTGAAGCCGCTCTGATCGCTGTCAACAGGATCAAATTAAGAAGTCTCATTGATAAGGGCAACTCCAGGGCAAAAACAGTCCAAAAGCTCCGTGACAATCATGATCGGCTTTTCAGCGCTGTAATTCTTTCAGGAAATCTATTTACTATTCTCGCGACATCTATCGGGACCGCTCTGGCATTGAGGATATTTGGAGAAGACGCCGGTATTATTATAGCAACGATCGTTATGACCTTTCTTACGGTTATATTCGGGGAGCTTGCGCCCAAGACATTCGCAGTTTCACACGCAGATGGTGTGTCACTGGCCCTTGCAAAGCCGATAGATATATATATTAAACTGATATCTCCTCTTGTTTGGATATTCAATAAATCTTCTAATTTTGTTATCCATCTTTTTGGGGGTGAAGTTAAACCGTCACCTCAGTTATTAACTGAAGATGAGATGAAATCAATGATAAAGATCGGCGAAGAAGAGGGTACTCTCGAAAAAGAGGAGAAAGAGATGCTCCACAATGTTTTCGAGTTCGGGGACACAAAAGTTTCCGAGGCTATGGTGCCGAGAACCGAGATAATATCAGTACCTGAAGATGCTGTTGTATCCGATGTGCTTGATCTGGTATCAACTGAAGGCTATTCGAAATATCCGGTCATAAAGGACACAGTGGACAACATTACCGGGATCCTGTACGTAAAAGACATTTTACTGAAGATGGCAAGAGAATCAATCGATGGTAAATCACCGATAAAATCCATGGTAAGAGATGCTTATTACATACCGTTAAGCAAGATGGTCACTGAAATGCTTGATGATATGCAGAAGAATAAGTTTCAGATAGCTGTTATAGTTGATGAGCATGGCGGTACAGCCGGGCTTATAACCCTTGAAAATATTATGGAAGAGATAGTTGGAGGGCTTCAGGACGAATTCGAGGCGATAGAAGCTGAAAAAGAGGTTGAAGTCGTAGATGAAAGTACGTTTGTCGTGGCCGGCCATACGGGAATAGATGAAATCAATGAACTTGTCGGCGTTGATCTTTCAAGTGAAGACTTTCACACAATAGGCGGTGTTCTGTTCGGACTTTTCGGGCACCTTCCCAAGGTCGGGGAACAGCTCAGATATCACGGTCTGCGATTTCTAATACTGGAAATGGACGGTAAAAAAATAGAGAAGCTTAAGATAACCAAACTTTAACACTCTCCTTTAAATCAGGTCAGCACATAATCTCCGGGCATTGTCATTCAATAGCCTGTAACAGCTTGATTTTGAAGTGTTTTAAAACTATTTTAAGCCCCTGATAATTATATCCTCGCAGGTCATATAGAGGATATACCGTTATTACTACTTTTTTAGTGACAAACTGCAAAAATGGAGTTAAAATTGAATTTAGACAGAGTATCGATTATAGAAAGCTTTAGAAAGGAAAAAGCAGGTTGGAGGATCCCTTGGTAACAGAAGAAAGAGTGCCTTCTTACGAGGCAGTTAAAGAAAAAATCAAACAGATTGACAATACAATTATCATTTATCGGGTTTTCTATAACTTTGATAATCTTTCGTACAGGTTCCAGCTGATTAAGAAAGACAAAATGTGCATAGTGGAAATACCCAAGATGCTGCTTGATGATTTAAAAAATAACGGCTCTTCATCAGATCAGAAACTGGCACAGATATTAAAGGTTTACACGTCCAGTTCTGAATGCTGGAACAAAGTCGATCAATGCGCTTAATTCACGGCAGAGGCTGGTTTTGCGTTCAAACCATGCCACTGTTATTCTTTTATTTTCATGAACAGATAACTGCCTGCCGCGCAGAAAAGAACCGGACTGATCCAGGGGACAAGAGCAGGAGGAAGTGTACCGGTATTCCCCAGTGATATGCTTACAGAATAAATCATCAGATAAAAAACAATTACAACCAGACCAAGGCCTGCAGCTCTTATTCCACCGCCCCACCTGCTGTTTAATGCAAGTGCTATTCCGAAAATAATCATCACAAAATTGACCATCGGGAACGCAAGTTTTCCATAAAGCTCCACAACATATCTGTTGTTCTTAAAACCTGACCTCTCAAGCCTTTTGTAGTATGAATGCAATTCCAGGAAGTTCATCTCCTCTGTTTTCTTAAACTCTTCACGGAATATCTTCGGTTCCTCCAAAGCGGAGAAAATATAGTTCTCATAAGTTGTTGAAGTGTTATTTTCGAAATCAAAGATTGTCACATTCGTCAATTCCCATTTCCCGTCAATCCATTCTGCCTTATCGGCCTCTATCCTCCTGGTCAATTTGAACGACGGGGTAAAACTGAATATACTGACCTTTAAAAGGATATTTTTATCCTCAACAAAGTCCCGGATACGTATCAGACTGCCGTCAAGCCCTTTAAGCCATAACATGCCTTCCCTATAGGTTATCCTGGATTTATTCTTTAATATCTTTATATTTCTCACTTCCGCGGCCTTTCTGGTTGCCATAGGCGCCAATGTTTCGCCAAAAACAAACACAAATACACTGATGGCAATTCCAAGGGCAAGAAAATAAGAAAAAAGTTTTTTTATACTTCCTCCAGATGCCCTGATAGCCACGGTTTCTTTCCATTTCGCCGCCATACCTATAGTCAACAATATCGAAAGCAAAGAGGCAATGGGAGATGCAAGCAAAAAAGATTTAGGGAATTGAAGCAGAAGATATTGGAACACCAGATAAACCGGCGTTTTCTGGGAATAAAACTCGTCAAACTTGTCAAAAAATTCCGCAACTACCAAAATCGCGGTAATTCCTGTAATACAGACAATAAAAAACTTGAAAAACTCCCGCATAAAATATCGCAGTAAAATACTCATAAATCAGCCTCTGTACCTGGACTTCCGCCTGAAACCGTGCCAGTCCCTATAAGCCATATAAAATATCGCTATGGCGATAATACCGAATACTATGTTAGGCAGCCAGCCTCCCCAGAAAGGCGGCAGTCTCTTCGCTTTTGCAAGACCCTCGCCTGAGATCAGCAGGATATAGTACAGAATAAGTACACATAAACTGACTGAAAAACTGCCAAGCCGTCCTGTTCTGCCTATCCTGGTTGAGAGCGCAGGCCCGAGAAGTCCAAAAATCAGACACGCAAACGGGAGAGCCAGCCTGCGGTTTAATTCAATAGCGGGCAACAACTCATCTTTCTTTCTCCATAGGTCGGCAAATTCTCTTTCATTAGGAGTTAACTTCCTCTGAGGCGCGATATCCGCAGTCAGAACGAAATTGTACTCGGAAAATTCAGCTTCTGATGAGCTCTCCTCTCCAAAGGTATGAATTACTCCATTGCGCATACTGAGATTAATAGTTCCCTCTTTAGGATTAGACTGTATAGCCCCCTCTTCAGCGACTATCATAAGCGGTTCTTTGGTATCACCTTCTCTGTAAATGAAGATCCCTTTAAACCTTTCTTTAGTCGGCATTTCTTTAATATATATGACCATGTTCTTGAAAACCGTAGAAAAAGTCTCTTCCTCAATGACTAAAGAAGCTTTTTTTGCAATTGCCTCATATACCGTCTTTTTGAATGAAACAATACTTTTGGGCATCAGGTAAACACTTACAAACAGAACAACTATGAATCCAGCCAGGGACAGCATCAATGCTGGTTTGGATATTGACCATAAACTCATACCGCAGCTTTTTAGAACAACAATTTCGTTATCCGTTGACATCCTTCCATATGTCAAAAACACCGCTATAAGGATCGCGATAGGAATTGACAGAAGCAAAAAAGACGGTTGAAGAAACAGGAATACTTTTATAACGTCCGTGAAATCCGCTCCCTTACCCATAACAACTCTTGAAAGCCTGACGAATTTTTCCATAAAAAGCAGAAAGGACATAAACAGGAGCACCACTGAAAAATTAACAATTAGCTCCCTGAATATTGATCTTCGGAATATCATTGTTTCCACCACATAACTGCCGCCCTTCTTGTTCCAAAAGGGGCTGTGAATGAACTTCCCCGTTCCGAGGACAAAAGCTTTTTCTTAAGAAAATCAGTAAGCAATTTTTCTTTCCGGGGTGTCAGTTTTATCTTTAATCTGTGCCTCCAAAAATCCATTGCTTCCTCAAAATTATCAAACGGCTGGTCAAGCCTGAATTCAAACACATTAACATTTGCATAAATCCCCTGCTGATGTAAAAAAGCATACATATTCAGATAATCGCCTCCATGTCCGTATTCCTTATTGAGCAGCATTGGATAAAGATCATCGTAATAAAACCTGTTCCATTTCCCCGCACCATTGAGATAGATTACATATTTTTTCGCCAGCTTTGAAATATAATGAAAAAACCTCACATTGCAAACTACATCCGGAGGAAGATTTGCGCAGATAACAGCGTCATGAGGTTTTATACCGGGCAGCATATTGCGCTTTAATCCGGAAACTTTCCATCCCGCATTAAAGGTCCTGATGTTTTTAATACCTGCCTTTTCCGCCCTCGCCCGAAGCAGGTTAAGCATCCATCGAGACGGCTCAACAGCTGTAACCTTTTTTACTTTCGCGGCCATCGGGATTGACAATGCGCCGCAGCCAGCGCCAAAATCTATAATATCGTCGCACTGCTTTATCATATGTGACAGGGTTTTTAGTGCTTTGTATGGATAATTGCTCTTCTCGATTGCCCTGCAATACCACTCAGACCTCTTTTTATCCCACTTGGTAGCCATCAGCTATAAATTATACCAACTATATAAACTAAATGGTAACAGCTGCTCAGTTCGCTTGACTTTTCATCCATTCCGTCTTAATCTTGTTTTTCAAATTAATCTGTAATAATGTAGAATAAACACCATAAAAACAGCGCGTAAACGGGAATATGCTTGACATAAAATTTATCAGAGAAAAAACAGCAGAGGTCGCAGACGCATTACGGAAAAGAGGTGCGGACACCGAGATCCTCGATAAACTGCTGGAGATGGAAAATCAGCGAAGGGGGCTTCTGAAGATTATTGAGGAGCATAGAGAGCGCAGGAACAAAATATCGGAAGAGATAGGAAAACTGAAGAAACAGGGAGAAGACGTATCTGGCATTCTGGCAGAAGCAAAAGATATCTCTGATAAAATAGCGGAAAAAGATGAGCGTCTGCGGCAGCTTGAAGTACAGACCGAGCAGGAGCTTTTATTAATACCAAACATACCACATAAAACCGTTCCTGTTGGAAAAGATGAATCGGAAAACATTCAAATAAGAACTCATGGTAAAATCCCCGATTTTTCATTTGATCCAAAAAACCACTGGGAAGTAGGTGAACATCTCGGAATTCTTGACTTTGAAAGGGCGGGTAAGATCACTGGTGCAAGATTCGTCCTGTATAAAGGAGCCGGAGCCAGACTCGAAAGAGCGCTTATAAATTATATGCTCGACCTGCAGACGAATGACTTCAAATATACAGAGGTGATACCTCCTGTAATCGTTAATAAAGAATCTATGACAGGAACTGGGCAGCTCCCCAAATTTGAGGACGATCTTTTTAGAATAGACAATAATAAGGGTTTTTACTTAATTCCAACTGCTGAAGTGCCGATCACAAACATACACAGAGGGGAAATTCTCAAAGATGAAGAACTGCCGATTTGTTACACTGCATACACACCATGTTTCCGGCGGGAAGCCGGCTCTTACGGTAAAGACACAAGGGGACTGATAAGACAGCACCAGTTCAATAAAGTAGAACTTGTTAAATTTGTAAGGCCTGAAGACTCCTATGATGAACTTGAGGCACTGACTAATAATGCAGAAGAGGTTTTGAAAAGGCTCGGGCTTGCATACAGGGTAATAACTTTGTGCACCGGTGACCTCGGATTTTCAGCTTCCAAGACCTATGATATTGAGATCTGGTTTCCTGCCCAGAAAAAATACAGAGAGGTGTCCTCATGTTCGAACTTTGAGGATTTTCAGGCAAGAAGGGCGGATATAAGATTCAAACATAAAGGTAAAAAAGGCACTGAATTCATACATACCCTTAACGGCTCAGGCCTTGCGGTAGGCCGCACATTTGCGGCAATACTTGAGAATTTTCAACAGGAAGACGGCTCTGTTATAATACCTGAAGTTCTCAGGCCTTTTATGGGCACGGACAGAATAGCAAAAAGTTGAAAGTTTAGAGTTGATCGTTGAGACGAGGCCATTTACCGTACGGAAAATGGCGGTGTGCATTCGAAAAAATTCGAACAGATTTCGCCAAAAACTGACACGGGGCGGGCGGAATTCCCCCCAGACCCCCCTTCCGCCCGCCCGCAGAAGCGACCTTTCCTGATTGACGATTTCAAGTTTTTCTAATGTTTTATTACATTTAGCTCGGCTTTGCCGAGCCTCTGGCGGCAAATTCTTTTTAAGATTATAATTCATCCAATAAAGTAGCGTCAAGAAAATGCAAGGTGTTTTGTCTGTGGTAATGTCCTTCGAGCCATCTACCTACTTGTAAAGTTGTGCAAAATCTTGTAGATTTTAAGGGTCACTGATAGCGTATTCAAAGAGTTTTATCGATATTAGTAGGATATGGATTATTTGGCTTTTCATTGAATGGTGCTATTGATCTACATGATTTATATTTACTGAATAAGTCTAGTGGATCAAGCATAAGGGACATAATTGCAAAATTAATCCCTTAACAACTGTGTAATTAACCGTTGTTTCTACTGCACTCTACAGCGATATTGGGGTATTATGGGTTTCTTAGATCGTCTGCTTGGCTCGAAGAAAATGTTTAAGGACACCATGAATGGCCTTGATATGGTGAAAGTTGGTTTAATGTACTACTTATTACCTGAATGCGAGGTTAATTTTGGTAAAGATTACTCTCCCCCGCTTGTAGCCGCAGTAGTTAACACCGTATTTTCTGACCCACCATCAAACGAGACAGGCCGACAGTTTATACTAGATGAGGATAATGTAAAAAATGTCATGCTTGTTATAGAAAAAAGCATTAAACCTGTGGAAAAGCTTAGGCAAACCATTACAGATTCAGTAAGGGTCAAATGCACCTTATCTCATTCCAAGAATCCTAAGCTGTCTGAGCGAGATTTTATTAGGCTTTGCCGTGAGCCTATTGATAACTTAAAGCGTCTAGGTCTTTTGATCCCCGGAGGAGAAATGCCTGAACTGAGCATATTCCTGCACAATGCAGGTACTTTCGTCCAAGCGTGCAAGGCAGACCTCGACCATCATCGTTCACAAGAACGGGCAACAAGTGAAGCGGATTATCAGACTTATGAATTGCCATTAGCCGAAAAAACCTGCCTGATCTGCGGAAAGGAATTATCTGAAGGAGATGCAACGGTTTCCACATCAGGCTGTGCGTTCCCTCAATCCCACAAACTATGGCGGTATTGTGATGCACCACTCCATCTCGCTTGTATGGAGACGTGGTCTGACCGCGAAACATTCTCTCATGCGTACTACGTACAAAGGCACCAGCAGTTTCTTGATGAATCGTGGTTTATACTTGCTGAAGAGAAGGACTGGTTTGTCGGTCACATTCCTGCCGGGTTATACCACTCAGAGCCGGGTTTTGAAGATCTCGTGGAAATACGAATCAGAGATTGGCCGTTCGTCCTCTATGGACACGCTGAGGAGTGGACACAGTTTTTCATCGATGGCTGGCAAAAATATCAGCCTGCTCTCTCAGGGAAGGCTCTGCATCGAGCTAGAGAAGTCATGTCTCAAGTGATGCTGGTGCTACCTGACACAGAAACTATAGTCGAGTTAATAAATAAACGCCTGAGGAGAAAATAATGGGAATTTGGGCAAAGATTGGATTAACAGTGTTAGTCGTATTCATCGGGGCGATTGTCTATGGAGTAATTCGCGATCTCGTCGGTAAGGGGCACTATATCGCTACGGGAGTAGAAATCCTTATCCTTTTCTATATTTGGAGTCGACCAAGTAAAAGTTCATCATCAAATGATTAAAACAGGGAAAAAGTTTTTAGGACAAGAAGCGGGACAACGATGACTAAAAGATTTTTATTTATTTTTTTGTTGGTTTTTCTATTTTCCAGTAATAGTTATGCGGAATTTTTAGTTTATTCAATAGAGGATAAGTTTAGTGCCGCGTTCCCGGGCAAACCTCAGTTTACAGGTGAAATTGGGCAAGGAAAGAATAGGCTTCGGAGTTATAATTTTACAGATGAAGAAAACTTTCTTGTTTATGCGGCCACATATCAAGTTGGAAAGTCAAGATACAGAAAAGAAGATATCCCTGAAGCAATAAGATACTACATAAAAGGTTCGGCTCTTGTTTTGGGCGGAGAAGTTATATCCCAACGCAT
Organism: uncultured Nitrospirales bacterium; assembly: GCA_964574765.1. Taxonomy (GTDB): domain Bacteria; phylum Nitrospirota; class Thermodesulfovibrionia; order UBA6902; family BMS3Bbin08; genus CAZNPC01. The sequence continues at coordinate 17,537 of CAZNPC010000036.1, forward strand.
GACAAAATTGGAAGGGTTTCATGGAGCATACTTCACAATTCAATATCATGTTAAGGGTATTACAGCTAAGAAATATGGTGTTGTTGTTTATAAGCATGGTCATTTTTACCAATGGACAATACAAGAAATATTGACATTAAGCAAACAAGACGCAGAAAATATTTTCAATACATATGTGAAGTATTTTTCGGTTAAATAAAATATGTCCAAAGTCTCACATAATAATACTATCGCATTGGGCTGCAAAAACCGCTTCGCTTTTTTGCAGTTAATTAGTGCATAAAATGCAAAATAAATATATGATGAGTCTATCATTTTGGACGATGTCGTTTTATTACCTAAAACTGGTTCAAACGGTAATCAATGAAACTATTGACCAAGGTAATAAATTTACAATTGTTTCTAATCAGGCTATCCCTTGGGATGAATACGAGAATCAGACAAAATGGAGTGACAGTAATATCATTGTTCCAGTTTTGTATAATTTTTATCATGGCTTAGAGTTATTGTTAAAAGGGTTTTTTTTATATAAAAAAACTGAGGGAGATATAAAATTAAATCATAACATTGAGAATCTTTTTGACGAGTTTAAATCCTTTTTTCCAGACCAGAAATGCCTTATTGATATTTTGAATAAATATATAGGTTTAAATGTAAGCGCAGAAATTCTTAAAGATTTTTTTAGTACTAACAATATTTCTACAAACAGATTTTATGAAGCACTTAGGTATCCCTCTGACGTTAAGATGAAAAATTATTTTAGCCATTTGGAACTGAAATATAAAGGTGTGGAGGGTGTCCCATTCTTTCAAGAGTTAAAAGACGATATAGATTGTATTCGGCGGTGTTCAGTAAGTCTTGGACGGTCATTTGAAGAAGATGCTACCTAAATAGACAATCCATCTTTTTTCTCAGCCATCATCGATTACTTTACAAAATAATTTAAATCCTTCTTATATAAATCTGCGAACATTTTTAGTTCAATAACATCAAGTCTCTGCTCTCCTGCTTCAACCTTCGAAATATACGACTGTGTCTTTTTTAGCCTTTTGGCTACTTGTATTTGCGTAAACCTAACCTCCCGACGAGCAGATTTCAATTTATCAACAAGTGCTCGGTACTTATTTGAATGTATTGTTTTTGCCATGACTTTATGATATATTCTAATTTAGAATATTCAAAGTTAGAATATTATTGATATGGAAAATTCAAAAAGCCCGCTTTTGGCCAAAATAAAGTTCGAGCCGATATTTTTAAC
>CAZNPC010000037.1:0-17845 GCA_964574765.1 uncultured Nitrospirales bacterium
CCTCCATATTATTAGTTAATCCCAATTATCGTCAATGGCGTCAGGTCTATTTTGTCAGCATTTAGCATGTTAGCCCCAAATCAATAAAGCCCCCACCGTTATATCACAAAACCTTATTTAACCCACCTCCTATCAGGCCCTAAAATACAGGAACAAGACAATTCACCCCATTGGGGTCAGACTTAAAAAATTGACTTACAAGCCCCGCCACACTGATTGGCGGACAAGCTCCACTGTTATATCACAACGCTTCAGCTTTGATAAATTAATAATATTAATAAGACAGATTAACGACTTTAATAGAGGGGGAAATCGCCCCGAAGTATCGGGATCTCCGCATAGCTCCGACAATATGCAGGCACACAAATCACAATCCACCCTCCACCATGCCAAACAGACTGGCAGGCAGGCACGAACTGGCGGGCAAGCAGCAACAACCCGCCTTACGAACTGGCGGGCAAGAACCCAATTATGGAAGTTTACCCACCTTTGGTGTCAGGTTATTAATTCGCTTTCGGACCCCTTTTTTTGCAATAGTTGGATAAGGGATGGTCCTTACAGTGTTGTGCAACATTTCTGCTGCAGGTTTGCTGTATAAACTGCGATAATTCTGCCGGTGCGGTTTCCCCCAGGGTTTGAGTCCATTCGTCAAAGAGTGGGCGATAGTTTGACTGAAAACTCCGCATATCTGTAAAGAAGTAATCACATACGGTTTTATAATCACACCGACCCGCCGATACACAAAGTCCGACATTTCGATAGAACTGAAGAATTCTATAAACATCATGATCTCGACCAGAGGTTCTCAACAGTTGCGAAATAACGGTGCTATATTGTTTGAATCTCACTGAGGGATCAGCTTCGGAAATGAGTTTCCGACTGACTCCTTGTATTTGATCGCTAAGCCAAAAAGAATCAAGGCGTTCCTTCACTTCGAGAACTGGCACGCTTGTGTACCTATGTACATAGTTCATGGAGTGGGCTATACGATCTTGTTGTAGCTTGGTTTGGTACTCAAAAATAATATAAAAGGCAGCAATGAGAGTAAAGACTATTTTGATCTGTTTCTCATTTTTTCCAATCCATTTCCACATAATCGTTTCTCCTCGGGAGAGAGGCTAGTTACAAGAACATGTTCCAGCTTCGCAACAGTCCATTAAAAAATCATCATTTTCATCAGATGAACCGGAAACAGCTTCACTATTAACAGATCGCTCATTGCTAATTGGAGAGAAAGACGTTTTGTTATTCTGGCCCATTTCGCCCTTCGATGACGAGTTTTCTATTATACGGACCGGAATATCTGACGTGACATCAGACTTATCAACATCATTGTTATTTTCTGCGTATACAAAACTTACATTCAAAAAAATGAAAAGCCCGAATATTCCTACCATTGTTATTGTAAAGCAAATAATCTTCTTCATAGAGTCCTCCTTTCAAATAATGACTTTATTTCACTGAAACGATCAAATTCTTTTTGTCTCATGCTTATTGCAAACGCTAAGAATGCACACAATACAATAACGCCTTTCGCAAGAAGAACTAGATCCGAGAAACTAAATAAAGACTTGCCGCCATTATGATCATTCATTATTTGCTCCTCCTGGCCGGGAGATCCTCAAAGTTCTTCATTTTGTTTTCTTCTACCATACTTTTAAACCTTAGGTAAGCAGCTTCCTGCTCCTTATCATGTAATTCCTTTATTTTGCCCAGCAAAGATAGGATAATTTCTGGAAGCAAGTCAACAGACATAATGCTGAATCCTCCAATTTCACTTACCTTTCTCCTGAACTTAATGATTTTTTCGTTAGATGAAGTTGAGGAATAACTGTCGGCAGTTTTTTCTACTTTAAAACTGCCTGCGGCTTCTGTAATTGTTTTGTCCAGGTAGCTGTTGACTGAGGATTGTGCTTCATTATACATTTTTCTTGCCTCGTGCATTTGTTTCTCAGGAACATTTTGTAAAGATTTAAGCTCACGCGCTCCGGAATGAGCAAGATAAATGTCTCCGTAGGCAAGCTCTAGACCGTCTATGTTTTTTACTCTAAACTTGGTGCAACCAGTTAAAGCAATCCCCACTACAATAAATATCACGAATATTCTTATTTTCATTCTTCCCTCCTTTTTAATTTATAAAAAAGGACAGCACCCATTATCTCTTAAACTCCATCTCTCATTTCTTGTATACTTTCCACCGTTATATCACAACGCTTCAGCTTTGATAAATTAATAATATTAATAAGACAGATTAACGACTTTAATAGAGGAGAAAAAGCAGATATACAGGCACAGAAATGACAACATAGAGCACAAAACAGCAGTTGCAAGACCCCCTTTTTCCACCTACGAGGTGGACAAGCCTAAAAATATGGAAGTTCAACTTCCATATTCTCACCTCTTCCGTATGGAGGACAAAACAAAATTATCACTTAAATGCTCTGAAGAAACTCGGATTTGTTTAAAACAGATAAGGGGTCAAACCCCACCACACAACAAGGCGGGTAAACTTGACATTGGATATATCTCGTTTTTTCTCAAACAAAAACCAAACCCCTACCGTTATATCACAAAACCTGCTTCTGAAAATTCAATCCTTAAGCGTCAAGTTCCCCTTCACCAACCTCTTCTTCTCCCGTTGCAAGGAAAACACCCTTGGAACTCTCATTCCAGTGGAAAAATACCGGTTTCTCATTTCTTAACATGTCGACGGAATCAGCAAATTGTCTCTGACTGAAGCGTCCGTAATAATTCGTATACCCTCCGCTTTCGAAAGAGGCATTAGGAGCAATCGATGACGCGCTGTCCCGATAAAACCACAAGGTAGCCCGAGGTTTTTCTTTCCAATAAAGCCGGATAAACCCGTAAATATTTGGATAACCCGGAGTATTGTGCGCTGTACTATAAATTTTATAATCCGCAATTGAATAACGTTCCCAGGACATAGTTCCCTCCCTTGTTGTTTTGCGTAATAAACGCTTTATTACATTTAACCCTTAATCCCCTGATTCCTCTTCACCCATAGGCTCCAGAGTTGTAGCTACGCACGCAAAGTTTGAATCAGGATACCAGGATACAAATATGGGTTTTTCATTTCTAAGAATATCCACAATCCCAGGAAAGCTGTTGTAACTCATTCCAACTGTTATGAAATTGCCCTGCTCCGTAACATCGTAGTTTTCGTGAGCAGACCTGAAGTTCAACCGTACCCTATAATTCGAAGCGCCCGCAGTCTCAGCATCAAACAGCATTATCCAGGCATTTGTACCGTATGATCCCCATTTAATGTTTGATATAACCACCTTATAACTTTTGATTTCGATACGCATAGTGTCTCCTTTCTAGTCCGTTTTTATTTCAATAAATTTGCAGAATATCCCCACTGTTATATCACAACGCTTCAGCTTTGATAAATTAATAATTCTAATGGGTTGGATTAACGACTTTAATAGAGGAGAAAATCACGAGATACAGGTACACAATTCACACTATTCAGCATCAAACCAATGGGGTCAGGTCTTGTATTTTAACATTTATCCTTTTTTGCCCTAAATTAATAATATTAATCTGTGTGATAAGCCCACTTAATGAAAATTTAGGCATAATAGGATTTCTAAATTTTATATTTTTTATAGATTTCCTTCCTTATAGGACAATTACATGTATATGAGGATGAACCAAAAATCTCTCTGTAACTGCAAGGTTTCCATGTTAGACATTCAATATAAAAAACGTTATCCTGAATTGAGCGTACAACCTTGCAATGTTTATAATCTTTAGTTGATAAACATGCAAAATTCTTTTCACATTTTGTAGTGGATTTTTTTATATCTTCATTAATTTTAATATCTATTTTATCTTTTCCCATATAATTTGCCCCTAATTTGTATAAATAGTCACGGGGTCAGGTCCTGCCACACTGATAGGCAGGTAAACTTATATTTTAACATTTAGCCTTTTCGCCCCAAATCAATAAATCCGCCCGAGGCGTCTGCATACCGACGGCATGTAAATCTGCCGTAGGTAGAGGCAAGTCCAAACAATACGGCTCAACTTACTTACCCTGTCTGACAGGAAATGTCACATTAGAGTTGAAGGTTTTACGTTCGATCTTCCGGTGTAACTCCATGCGCTCAGTATAAGCATCAAACTGTCTACGCATTTCTTTTAAAAAATTCTCTGCTCTCTGCTCAGAGGTTTTCCTGTTCCCGGCTTGTTTGATTTCTTTGTATATTCTGTTTAACATTTTACCTCCTTTCTCTGCTTTTGCTTCATATAAAGCAACTTCCCTGCCATTTTAAAACCGGCTGATTCTAAACAATAAAATTCCGGCACCTGTTCATTCATCAGCCGTGATGGTCAATTATTTATCAGATTGGACCTGCTTTTGAAATGCTGTGTAATGGGGTATAGGAAGATCTGTTTAGTAAAGCAGGAAGGAGGTAACCGCTGAATTAAAAATGCCGGACAAAACCATATTGTTTATAAATCTCCTGCGCCGGGCCTGACCTTATGAAGCGCAGGAATTTATCCGCGTTCTCATAATTCGGGGCTTTATTGAGCCTGGCAATGAAGTAATTCACTTCTTCTCTCTGATCGATTTCTTTCCCCGGTTCCACTGCCTCTACTCTGAGACCTTCTTTTATCGCATTAAAGACCTCGGTCGCCCAGACAGGACCCGCGTCAGCAATGCCGTCCCTGATCCTTAAAGGCGTTTCCCTGTGGTGAACAACTGTAAAGATGGTTGTTCCTTCTGCTTTCTTTTGTTCAAGTATTCGTTTTACAAGTTCACTGCCGCCGGCTTTTTCATACATGGCAGTAATGTAATAAGATATATCTTCCATATCTCCCGGCTGAGAGATCCTTATATCTTTACGTCCGAGGTCTTTGACTGTTTTAATGCCGCAAGGGTTTCCTTCAGAAACCATCAGAACGATCCTGTTATGGAGATATATGAAATAATCGCTGATAAGCCCCGGTTCTGAAAGCTGCTTCATTCCATCCTCAGAAACTGCAGTATAAATATCAGGCATGACATCCATTACTGTGTCTTTAAAGCGCGCCCCTCCGGCAAGTATCTGCTTCAACTCAAGTCCCGGCGGAAGTGTTTCATAGAAGATCTCCCTGACCTCGGGACATGTTTTCCGAAACTCTTCAAGCAGGTCTTCCATTACCATAAACTGATTGCCCGCCATGAAAAGCACAAGATCAGCTTTATTCATATGCTCTATGTTGTGAAGGTCATCACCGCGCGTCGGGGGTATCTCAGGCATGTCAGAGGGTTGAACATTCATGGATTGATTATACCTTCTCGATCTCCCGCATGACCCTCAGCCATCTTATGGTCCTGCACGCGTCAGCGATCATACCCAGGCCGGCACCGCAAATAAATCCATAAGTGGCCAGATCAAACCGCGTTCCTTCATCGAAATATTTGATCAAGAATACGATCCCGACCAGTAAGATCACAAGGCCGGTCCATAGATTATACTTGTTCCATTTCTTCTGTTTATTAATAAAATCCATTGATTCTTTTGAAATCATGATCATCTCCTGTCGTTTTTTTGCCCCCATTTCATTGTTCCTTAACAGATAAGGGCGGCAGGATATTAATCATCTGCCGCCCTGCAAACAAACAGCATCTAAATATATATGCTATTTCTTAAAGCCCCTGGCTCTATATTTCACTCCAACGATCTCATTCAGATCAATTACAGCGTCATAGTAATCCATTCCTGTCAATGTGGAAATATGGACAGTATAAGCTCCCAACTTTGAAACTTCCCCGCTTATTTCTACTCCATTTTCCAGCATTATATAGACTGTTTTTCCCTCATGTCTTTTTAAAACAACCGCTATCGAATCTCCGCTGTCGTATTTATACACATTCTCTTTAGCCAAAAGTACAGGTACTCCTGTAAAACAAAAAACCATAACCAGCAAAATAACTGCAATACTTCTCATTTTCATTCGACTGTCCCCCTTTTTAGAATTTAAATATATGTTAATATCAGCGCCTTCACATATACGGCAAAATACCTGCTTCTATTTTTTATCCGGATTAAAGATTACTGCCGCTATCATACCGCAAACGATGAACCAGTTGGAGAACGACGTGCTGTTACTCAATTCCCAGCCAGATCTTGGCCGTGTTTATATCGCCAAAAACAATAACCCTTCCCGACAAGTGCAAGGCAACCATTCCTTCGTAGAACTTCGCCAGATCCCATGACCGGGTTTCCCCGTATGGAACGACAATTGCGCACTGATGCGGAGTGGAAGGATTCTCCAGATCCTTCCTTTTATTAAACGCCCTTATGCAGTCATCCTTTGTAATGTTTTCGCACGCGCCCGGCCTGATCTCAAGCAGTTCAGCCACAGGAGGCCTGACACGCTTGTCAGTTGCATGAGCTATTTCATAGTCAATGAATTCCTCAGCCGTAACAGTGCCTCCGGTTACAGCATGTATAAAATGCCCGTCGTTGTAAACATCATACGTGATCGGCATTCAATCCACCCCCCTTATCTATCCGCTCATAATTCATATATATCATAGAATCCAGACTTGGAATAAATTAATTATTTTGATCTGCACGATAAGAGGCATAAATAATCAATGAAGTCTTTCATGAAAGGTTTCAGGTAACTTCCTTGTGAAAATAGAACACCACTGCAAAAACAAACAGACCAGCTGCCCCGCTTAATAACGCCGGCGTAAAACCTGGAAGGGCTTCACCGTAAATATAACCTGCTGTACATCCCGCTATCACTGTAAAAATCGGCGTCTCAGCCCCAAAGCAATAAATATCTAAAGATGCTATTCAGCTTGGATTCCCAATAACCTCACGAGTCTTGACCTGTCAAAGCCTACAACTGCCTCGCCGTCAATGACCGTAACAGGAGTGGTCATATAGCCTAACTTCTTGAGTTCAGCCATGGCATTTTCATCTTTGGTCACATCGAACTCATTAAATGTAATGTCTTTCTGTGAAAGAAACTCTTTCAATATAGAGCAGAACATTCAGCCGGGTTGGCCATAGACAACAACTTTTTTAACGGTCATTAAGTTCTCCTTTCAATTTATCTTTTCCTGTCCGCCTTTTTCCATCTAATATATGAAACCACAGTTATAATAAAAAGTATACCTAATGCCGGAAAAAGTGCAAGGTCAAGGTATGGGATCAGCATACTCAGGCCAATGGCACCAGCCGCTATAACAAGAACAGGCGTAAAACAGCAGATCGCGGTCAGGATCGTGCCAATCAGCGCAGAGACGAATATATTTTTCGATTTATTCATAGTTTAATGATAACACCTGGCATTTATATAATAGAATATTGCCTCAGACCCTGTCGGAACCAACAATATTCGCAGTTTTTGATAATATATATATTTTCATATACTGCGGCTAAACAGGAGGTAAGATGAAATTAGATGTCCCGATAATAGGAATCATACGCGGCGTTGACGGCGCCTTTTTCAAAGAAGTAATGGACACTTCGTTCGCTTCAGGCCTGCAGGCGATAGAGCTGACAATGAACACTGAAAATGCCTCGAATATCGTAGCCTCAAGCATATCAGAAGTTCCGTCCGGGAAATTGTTGGGCATGGGAACCATACGCAGTATTGAGGAGGCAAAAAAAGCCGTTGATTCCGGGGCAATGTTTCTGGTTACGCCAAATGCAGACACTGAGGTAATTAAATACGCCGTTGCAAACTCTGTCCCGATCGTAGCCGGAGCTCTTACTCCGACCGAAGTATACACCGCATGGTCTGCCGGTGCTGACATGATAAAAATATTTCCTTGCGGCATATTCGGACCACGGTACATACGTGAACTTCGCGGGCCTTACGAACAGATACAGCTGGCAGCAGTGGGCGGCGTTAACATTGACAATATAAAGGAGTATTTTGCTGCCGGGGCCAGTGCGGTAGGGGCAAGCTCTTCACTGTTCGGTAAAAAGGCATTGATGGATCATGACCTTGATGGGATCGCGCAAAATGTCAAAAAATTCATTACCCATTGCCCGGATTGTAATAAATAAATTATAATACTAATTCCAAATCAAGCCTCAAAGATTATAAAAGGAGAAAAAATGTTCAGACCGGAAATAAAAGTAATAGACTGCACGGTTCGCGACGGCGGTTTAATGAACAAGTGGCAGTTTGACGACACGTTTGTCAGTAAAGTCTATACTGCTCTGACTGTGGCAGGTATCGATTATATGGAGATAGGTTATTTAAGCTCTGAGTCGGCTTTTTCGCGTGATGAAGTTGGACCGTGGAAATTCTGCGCTGAAGCGGATATTAAGCGCATCATCGGCAATAATGAGAAAAAGATCAAACTTTCCGCAATGGCAGATATTGGAAGGATAGAGTATGATGACATCCCGCCCAAATCTGAAAGTTCACTGGACATGATAAGGGTCGCGTGCTATGCCCACCAGGTTGATAAAGCAATTGAGCTGGTCAATCATTGTATTGACAAAGGATACGAAACAACAATTAACCTTATGGCTGTCTCAACAGTGGGATTGCGTGAACTTAATGAGGCACTTGACGATCTGTCTGAAAGTAAAGTGCCGATAATATATCTGGTTGACAGCTTCGGCGCTTTCTACTCAGAGGACATAGAAATGCTGGCGAAAAAATATATGGAACGCCTTCCTGGAAAAACTATCGGGATCCACTGTCATAACAATCAACAGCTCGCATTTGCCAATACAATATCCGCGATTATTTCCGGAGTTAATTATCTCGATGCCAGTTTATACGGCATTGGACGGGGAGCAGGCAATTGCTGCCTTGAACTTCTCATATCGTTCCTGAAAAATCCCAAGTTCAAAGTGCGACCGCTTATTGAAGCCATTGAGTCCGAGATCCTTCCGTGGCAGGAAAAAATAGATTGGGGGTACTATATACCCTATATGGTCACCGGCGCCCTGAACCAGCACCCGCGAACCGCAATGGCCCATATGGAATCCGACAAAAAGAATAAGGTTACGCAGTACTATGATCAGATGACCAACGCAAACGAGCTGGACTAGATCTCTATTAAGAGCGCAGAGAGCTTCAACACATCTTTACATCTAAAACAAAATTCCATATACTAAAGAGAAACTTTATGGATTTTGTTTTAGACAAAGAATTAAACAGAGCATGCAGGATCTTATTCGGCTCTGAAGTTGTCATTAACCGCGATTTCCTCTACTATATTCAGCCTGCCGGTGCAGCAAGCGCTTTCAGAAAAAAGGCATTTCTTACACATCCGGACCGCTACTGTCCATCAGATAAACGTTCTATGGAAATAAATACGAGTCTGTTTATCGAAACAAAATGGGCGTATGACCAAATCCGCAAGTTCTTTAAGGAAAGGGAGAAAAAGTCCGTTTCATATCACCGGACTAAAAGAACTTTACACAAGCCTCAGGGAAAAACAGAGCAGAAGCACCGAAAGAAGGAGCGGCAGACTGCTTCCGGAAAAATGAATTTCTATGACGGGTCCGTTCCGGGCCGCAAGCTCCTCTTCGGAGAGTTCCTTTATTATTCACATGTTGTTTCATGGGAAGCATTTACACTCGCGGTGTTTTTGCAGAGAAAAGAACGGCCCCGTTTCGGTGACATTGCGAAACGCTGGCGTTACCTGACACAATCAGGGATCAGGACGATATTATCAAAAAGAAACATCTTCGAGCCTATTGGAGAGGCGTCGGCAAGGATGCATGCCCTGAGTCAGTTTCAGGTAAACACAATCCTTTACTACCAGCGACTGGTTCAGAAACCCCTGGGTGAATACTTTATTGAAAACGGCTGTCTGTCAAAGTCCATGTTAAACAGGTATCTTCAAAACCTTAACAGGCACAACGTACGTTTCTGTTCTCAGTAGAAACACACCTCTATTAAATTATTACCCAAAGACAATCTTTTGTCTGATGCAGCATTAACTCTCTTCAGAATTTATCCTGTCCCTTCAGAACAAATAAATCTTGCTAAAGCATATATAACTATCTGATAATATTATGAGGTTCTTAACTATTGTGGAGATCATAACTGTTGCAACTCACTCTCAGGGATATTTCCCGATCCTTTCCAGTTCGTGCTTAAGAAACGGGGTCGATCTTACTGTGTTGGCCTGGGGAGAAAAATGGAGAGGTTTCGGATGGAAACTGAAGCTTCTTAAAGATTTCTTCAGGTCATTGCCTCGAGATGAAAAGGTGCTGATCCTGGATGGCTTTGACACTTTCATTGTTTCTGATTCCGCAGAAATAGAACGTAAGTTCGAACATATTAATAAACCGATCATTTGCGCGGCTGAGAGGAAGCACGCAAGTCCCGTATGGAACGCTGCATATGAAAAGATCTTCAATAGCAGCGGCATATACCCTTCTACACCGACCGGATATAAGTATTTAAACGCGGGGGCCTGGATCTCTACGGCAGGTTACGCCCTTGACCTGCTCGGAAATCCATCAATAAAGAATTCAACAAACGATCAGACCTTTTTCACATACTTATATCTTAAGGGAAAGGTTTTTATTGATTACAGATGTGAGATATTCACCTGCATAAGGCGTGAAACCGACCTGGCCTTGATAAAAGACCGGTTCAGGAATGTATTCACTGACTCTTCACCTTGTATTATTCACGCGCCGGCTGATGTCTCAATGAAGAATATCGTTTCACATCTTGGTTATGATCCTGTCCGGTACAGTTTTATGAAAAGGGCATGGAAATATCTTTATTCAATATACGCGTTCTGGGGGAGTAAAAGCTTTAAAAAAGTTACATACAAATAACAAGCGTGATAATTCTTCTGGGAGCTCCTCTCACAGTTACAGTAAAAGATCAGGTTTGTTCAACGAAAGCATACTTAACGCCGCGCACTGCGTGCATTTGATGCTGATCTGCCAGAGGTACGCTTTTTCACTCCGTCAGTAATTGCCAGCAGGATCAGCGCCGCCCCGCCAATGCCCAGAGTTAATCGGACAGCCGCACCTGATATTTGAGTCAGTTTTTTTATAATTTTCACGTTCGTAATGGATCAGAACCTGACCCCCGCGCTTATAAAAGGCCCCTTGATTTCAAAATCAGCGTAATCAGGGGCATCTTCGGCATTTATTCTGATTATCCTGTATCCTCCGCCGAGGCTCACATTTTTAAATGGATAGACTCTCAGCCCTGCTTCAGCATCATATGCGTGTCCGACATTTTTCTGATCAACATAAATGCCGGAAGCTTCACCAAACAACTCTATGAAATCAAACGGTGATGAGCTTACGGCAATACCGAAAAGCGGTATAACTGTATAAAGCTCTTCCTGTCCTTTGACAGTGCCTGCGGATCTGAGCAGTTCAACATCGAGCATTATCCCCTTTACTTCAACAAGAGTGCCGACCTTGATATATTTTTCATTATAAAACCACCATTTCCAGGCAAGCTCCATAAGGCTCAGGTCTATATCCGTATGGACAAACGATCCCTGGGCGAACAGAACACCTTCATGAGTCACGTTCTTGGTAAGAATCGCGTTCCCTTCCAGACTCGTTGAAATAAAGGAAAGATTCAGGGTGTGATCAGAGTTTGCGTACCATGTCAATCTCCAGTCGAGCATTGTCTTATCATGGATATCCAGGTCTTTTTTATAGTCCAGCTCACTGCCGTCAGATGTAGCTGTTGAGCGCCTTGAGTTAAACTCAAGATCTGTGTACCATGAGCGGACATCAAGCTCGATCATCGGCCCTTCAGCCAGTGATATTGCCGGTGCCGCGATCAACACCATAAGACCTATTAGTAAAAAAACAATAATTGTTATTGAAAAACCTTTCATTGCTCTACCTCCTCCTTATTTTTATTTTAGTTTTAGTTAGCATTTCTGATTTCATATACGTTTGTCTCTGCATCTCAATTAACTTCTTCCACCTCAAATGTCGTATATACGTCAGGATCAAGTGGATTTCCTGTGCCCGGATCATTTTGATTCAGGAAAGAAGCCCCGATCCATTCCGGCGAACGAACAGTGTCTGACATACGCATTTCGTCCAGAAATCCGTCATAGTCGGCAATATCAGGAGGCTGCTGTTCCCTGGCCATTCTGAGATTCCAGGTAGTAAATTGTTTGACTGGCGCTACCATACTTTCTATTGGATCAAGCACACCGTCAATATAAAACCTCAAATTATTAGTTGTGCCAGAGGTAAGTGTAACAACAACGTGATACCACCTGTCCGTTGAAAGTACAGTTGTTGATGCTCTACCCTCATAGCTTCTCCATCTTCTAAACCATAATCTTCCAGAATCCAATCCGGAATCCAAGAGTTGGAAATGCCAATCCCATGCGTGACCAATGATAGACGGCTTGGCCGGGGGTACAAGATTTCTGAAGTTGATCCATGTCTCTATCGTGAAATTAGTATCTATGACCAGAGAAGTTCCTAATTCTATCCAATCATTCACTCCATCAAAATCCAGACTTCCCCCGATCTGCCCCGGCACCTGGTCTCCTGAGCTCATCTTTGTAGTGCAATTCCATATACTGCAGGAATCACCGTCATAGTCGTTTGATGTTGAATCGCACACTTCCTTTGTCCCCGCACCGCCGTCACAGTCAGTTGAAACAGACGGGTCCTCTGCCAAATGCCAGACAGCTAAATAATTGCTGTCCCACACCATATCTGCATTCTCCTGGTTAACAGCACCGCCGTTTCCGTAATACATATATATTATCGTGTCAGAAGAGGAAGAAAGATTCGGTATCCTTACCCAGGCATACAGCTCCTTTAAACCTGTGTCCCGGAAATGCTCTATCTCGTGGTCTAACTTGTTTACCCCGTCCATGTCTGTGAATAATATGTCATCCCCGTTTGACAGGGCATTGCCGAACAACGGGTTTGTCTGGTTAGTTATCTTTATCAGCGCAGGAAAGTTCCCCTGGTCTGTCTGTGCCATGGCCGCGCTTATTACTATCTGCTGGCGATAACCCCACTGCAGATCACGCCACGGTGTCCTTACTGTTACAGCAATTGAGGCAGACCCTGTTGCCCCGCTGGCGTCAGTTGCCGTAAGTGTTATCACATGCGCACCGCGGGAAAGCGCTGCTATATTAAATGTCAGGCCTGTTCCTATCTGACCGTCCCTGTCTGATGTCCATACCAGGGAGGCCCCGGTCAATGCGTCGTCCTCCGGGTCCTGCGCTGAACCGGTGAACGTTACGTTCGTTCCTTCGTCTGATATGTTCCCTGCCAAAGGACCTGTGATCACGGCTGTCGGAGACATATTAGATGAAGCCTGAGGAACAGCCCACTTATTGCCTCCGGTACAGCTATTTAAAATTAAGGCAAAAGCCAGGATCAGACAGACAGATAAAATTGTTTTTAACGGTTTTTTTATCACAATCTGATAATACATTACAACATCTCCTCAACACTAAAAGTCAGAAATCCAGCCGGGTTGTTTTGATTATTATAGTTAGTTGTGATCCAGTCTGCGGAGCGCAAGCTATTGGAGACACGGACTTCATCAATAGCTCCGTTGAAATACTGTGTATCCCACTTACCTATTGATATTCTTGGGGATGCCCCTATGAATGGCCCCTGATTTCCACTTATGTTTAGAACACCATTATAATAAATACTGCTTTCATCAGTATTATTATCGTAAGAAACAACAATATGGTTCCATGCTCCAAATTGAACGACTCCTGCAGCTGTATCCAGGTCATCCCAATAATAACCAAATCTAATGCTTCCATTACTATTAATCCTCAAATGTATAGATTCTCCTCCTGTTACAGCAAAACTTGTATGTGCCTCAAACCAGCATTGCTGTCCGGGAGGGCCTATGTCTGGATTAACCCAGGCTTCTACTGTAAACGAGCTGTTAGCAAGTTCTATAGATGAAGTGCTGACATAATCATCCACCCCATCAAATTGTTGACCACTGTTGATCTGCCCGCTTTTGCCTGTCGCTGAAACATAGTCATCACCACCATCATTACTATTACTCACTGAATCCTGATAGAGGTCAAAACTGCCTGTCCCTGCCTGTTCTTCCTTAAGATGCCAGACACCTGCATAATCAGCATCCCATACCTCATTTATATTTTCCTGGCTGGATACTCCCGCATTTCCGTAATACATAAAAATTATCGTGTCAGTTAATGATGAAAGCGCCGTCACCCGTACCCAGGCAACCAGATCCTCGCTGCCCGGGGTATTATCAAACCTCTCAATTTCATGTTCAAGCTTCGTTAGCATGTCTGATAATGTAAAAAGAATGTCATCCCCGTCAGGCTGAGCATTAGCAAATACGGGGTTGTTCGGGTCTGTGATCCTTATCAGAACAGGAAAATCCGTCTGATCAGACGGAGCCATCAAACTTGATATTGCAATGTTCTGCCTGTATTGCCATTCGCCGGCCGGGGCAAAATCATCCGTCTCTTCAGCGCCCACAGTTAAATAAAATTCAGGATCTCTCTGGTTGTCATAAACAGCCATTATCCATTCTGGAGAACGGGCGATACTGGAGATGCGAACTTCATCGATACTGCCCTCATAATATTGATTGTTTCTTGCCCCATCAAATACATCTGCCTCTGAACCATCTCCGATAAAACCATATCTGATATTCCCTGTCCCCAGATTCTCATTTGTTGAGTAAGCATCCTGCTGAAAGTCCAATCCTCCATCAAAGTATATTTTTTTATCATTAACTTCCGAAGAATCAAACACAACACAGCCAAAATGCCACTGTCCGTCATTGACCTGTGTATTCCCCTGCATATCGACAATCCCCGCTGTCTGGTGTGCAGTAGCAAATCCAAGTTCTCCTGTGTCTCCATAAACAAAGAAATTGAAATAATCGGACCTGTCAAAGTCCACAATGGCCCAGTTTTCAACCCAACTGCTGCCAATAAAGGATGTTCTAAACCACGCACAGGCAGTTAATTCGCTTATTTGGCCGGCAGTATTATAGTTTAAATTCTGAATAGCAATATAATCATCATCCCCTGCAAAATCATCAGCACCGCCTATCTTGCCAACAGCATCAGTTGTACCTGTTCCGTTCTGGAAATTTTCTGGAGTGCCTTTATTGCCATTTACAGTAGAATCCATATGGCCTGCAACACCATCAGAAGGGCTTTCGTTTAAATGCAGGACCATTTCGAAGTTGCTGTCCCACACTGCATCTGCGTTCGCCTGGTTTACAGCACTGTTGTTTCCGTAATACATATAAATAACCGTGTCAATCGATGACGAAAGATCAGGTATCCTTACCCAGGCATCCAGCTCCTTTGTTGCAGTATTTTTGTAATACTCTATCTCATGATCCAGTCTTGTGCCGTCAAAAAGGGTGAAAAAAATGTCATCGCCGTCCGGCCGGGCATTGTCAAACAAGGGATTGCTCTGGTCTGAGACTCTAATAAGTAACGGGAAATCGGACTGGTCTGAAGCTGTTATGGCACTTGATATTACAATCTGCTGTCTATATTGCCATATGCTGGAATACCACACCTTATTGGCCGCGGCATTGCCAGACTGCGATTCATACGCGCTGGGAAAAGGCCAGTGTTCGCCACTGCAGCTCTGTAATATAATGATAAGTATCAGAATAAGGAAAAAAGATATTCTCTTTCTTAGTGTGTTCGATATCTTGATATTTGGCATTAATAAGATTCCTCAACATCAAAGGTTAAAAACCCTGCGGGGTTGTTTTGGTTGTTATAGTTCGCACCCATCCAGTCAGACATAAGAACAGTATTTATCATTATTCGGACTTCGTCGATGCTTCCATCAAAGAAGTTGTCAGTGTTACTAGTATTTGCACCAATACCTGCATCAGGCTCTGTTGCAAACGTATAGTACTGGTCTAATGTAGATCCGACTACAGGCGTAACCGGGGCCTGAGCGCCGTCAATATATATTTCCATGCTGTCCGGCAGTCCGTCGCCAGGATAATAAACAGCGATATGATGCCAGTCTGTATCAGTAATCATGCCAACCGTTTCTGTCCAGATGAACCATGTAGGGCCGATTGGACAGCAGTCCCCCACCATTATAAAACGCAACTGGTCCGTAGGCATGAACATGATCCGCCAGCCTTTATCACTGTTGTCCCTGGCCGCAACCATTTGAGCAGTACCGGTCGATGCCCTCTTTATCCAGGCGGAAACAGCAAACTCATTATCATATTGATAAATATGACTGCTGTTACCCAGATTGATATAATCACTCGAACCATTAAACAGCTGTCCATTGCCTATCTGACCAGCTACAGCTGTATTACCGTTACGAACACCTTGTACGCTGCCTGTTGAATCCGCATGATTGCCTGCGGACTCGCTCAAATGCCAGATACCGGCATAATCAGCATCCCCCCATACAAGATCAACTGTTTCCTGATTACCGGAGACGGGATTGCCATAATACATATAAATTATTGTGTCATTGGCGGACAACAGCACAGGTATCCTTACCCATGCATCCAGCTCTTTTGTCGTTGTGTTTCTGTAATACTCCAACTCATGCGCCAACTTTGTCATGCCGTTTGACGTCGTAAACAGTATGTCTGCCCCGCTCATGCGGGCTTTATCAAATAAGGGGTTGTTCTGGTCCGCAATTTTTATTAATGCCGGGAAATACATCTGATCCGATGGAGCCATTGCGGCTGATATGGTGATCTGCTGTCTGAATAGCCATGTGCCCAGACATTCAATCAGCTCCTCTGCACCCAGGCTTAGGTAACTCTGAGGTTCTCTCTGGTTGTTATAAGTAGCTGCCGCGTAATTTATATCAGTCACCGCATCTCTGACTCTGAATTCGTATATTGAGCCATTGAAGAAATCACCCTGTTCGCTCACGTGATCAAAATTCTTTGCTGCAGGCCCTGTATAAGCAACTCCACCGTCACCGCCGTGAGGACTCATTGTATATGGTGTTACAGTTGCGCCGACAGATACGCCATTTACAAACATTTCGTAAACATCGTTTGTAATTAGTGGATTAAGAGTAGGATCGAAATAAAAAGACATAATCACGTGATATATCGTATTGGGTGAAATTGAAGTTGACTGGTAATCGCCCGACCAACCTTCGCTTATAGACCACCATCTCGCATAAAGGCTCCCGTTATAAATATACAGCATTACGCCATTTGCTCCGCCGCCTTCTGCAAAGATAGATTGTTCAGTGCTGATATCACTGCCAGTCTTAAACACTACTTCATGAGAGCGAATATCCCAGCCCTGTTCCCAGTAAGATATGTTAGTCTGGTCCCATGCACTGGTACCGTCAAAACCCATGCCTAACCCAAGAAAAGTATTGTCCGGCGCCGGGCTTCCGATATCAGCAACACGGTTCCTGCCATAAGAAGTTGAATCAATACCCTGTGGATCCATGTGATAGACTATCCCATAATTATTGCTCCATACCCCGGCCGGGTTCTCCTGGCTGGTTATGTCGCTGTCACCGTAATACATGTAAATTACAGTATCAGCAGTGGAAGACAGTATCGGTATCTTCACCCACGCGACAAGTTCCTTTGTCCCTGTGTTCATGAAGTACTCTATCTCATGATCCAGTCTTGTGGTGCCGTCATTTTCTGTGAAGTACAGGTCGTCACCATCAGGCTGAGTACGGTCGAACATCGGATTATTCTGATCGGTTATCCTAATTAGTACCGGGAAATTCAATTGGTCTGAAGCAGTCATCACGCTCGATATCGTGATCGCCTGCCTGCGGATACATTCTTCATACCAGGGCCCCTGCCTGCCCGCGCCGGAACCGCTGTCTGTTGTAATGGCAAAAGGCAGGTTACTGCCGCCGCAGTTTGGAAGAATAATAGCGGAACA
>CAZNPC010000038.1:0-16963 GCA_964574765.1 uncultured Nitrospirales bacterium
ATGTCTTGTTACACTAGCACCTACAAAATATAAAACTGCAAGCAGGATATAGTATTTGAGCGGTTTTTTTTATCCCGGCACTTCGGGATAAAAACCTCGGAGTCGATTCGACGAGAATGAGCGACAATACTATATGCTGATTGTTTCACACACTCATTTCTCACTTTTCTTTTTTGAATCAAGCCATATTGTCACCGGCCCGTCGTTAATCAGGCTTACTTCCATATGCGCGCCGAAGGAGCCTTCCTTAACATCAATACCGCCATGTTTCAAAAAGCCATTCAGCCTTTGCCAATACTCTTCTGCCAATGAAGGTTCTGCGGACAGGTCAAATCCGGGCCTGTTGCCTTTCCGTGTATCAGCATATAACGTAAACTGCGGGACGCTCATTATCTGTCCGTTAACCTGCCCGATGTTTAAGTTCATCTTTCCGTCATCATCATCAAAGATGCGGAGATTCAGAATTTTTTTTGCGACTTTCTCAATATCCCCGGGCTCATCACCCTTGCCTACTCCAACAAATATCAGAAGGCCGTACCCGATTGCCGCAATATCTTTCCCGGCTATACTCACTCTGGCATTTTTAACGCGCTGAACCAGTATCCTCATATTATTGTTTTAGAATCAAAGAGATTACAGGCCTTTCTTCTCAAACCACATGAACATACCTACCCCGCCGGCAATAAAGGCAAGTATCACAAACCACGGGCTCAAGCCAAGCACCTGAGGCAAAGTCAGACTTCCCTGATTGCCCCACAATAAGATAGTTCGGCTCATGAAAGGATAAACCTCTGCAAATATAGCGGCACCGGCAAGCATTCCAAGTATACCCCACAGGGCATCAATCCTGCCCTCTCCAAGTGCCCCAAGTGAAGTTCCGGGACAATAGCCCAACAAGGCCCATCCAATTCCAAAAACAAGACCGCCTATAATATTTGCACCTACTGTGGTCGGCAATATCATAGGCCTGACTAATCCGGCATCCTGAAGTATATAGACTCCAACCATACCGACCAGAATAGTTGAAAACATGAATTTAACAATTGTCATATCCAATAGCCGCAGGGCCCCGACCTGCCTGTCATATCTGACGACCCTCGCCTTTTGCAGTAAAAAACCGAAAATGATGCCGGTTATCATTCCGTTAAGAAGTACGTTCATCCGCGTCCGCCCCTTTTATAAAGTATATGCGCTGCAATTATACCGCCGATAAAAAAGCAGACAATTACAATGAGTCCGCTCACTGCCATTTGTACGAGGGCACCAAGTCCATAGCCGCTCGGGCAGCCGCCGGCTAATCGCGCTCCGAACATAAGTATTATCCCGCCTGAAAACGCTGCCAGTCCTCTTTTGAGCCTTCCTTCTCCAAACCGCTCCTTCCACATATCAGGAACTGCCTGCAGTTTAAAACTGCCGGAGGTGATCGAAGAAACAAACGATCCTATAAGAATACCGATCACAAACATCCACTGCCAGTCTATTACCGGGGCAAACCTTTTAAAGTAATCCATCCCGGCCACTCTCCCGGCTGAGAAGAGCTGTTCGATCATTGCGGCTGAGCGAACGAAGCATGAAGATGCACCGAAATACCTTTCGGCATTCCATGCAGACAGAATTATCACCAGGCCCGTTAAGGAGCCTGCCAAATAAGGGTTCCAGCCCCTGCCCCCTATTTTCATGGCTTAACTCTCTTTCGTTTATGAACGATCATAATATATTCAGTATAACAGAGCACGGGATGAAGTCAATAACCCGGGCTGGGATATAATAAAAACATGATAGTAAACAAAGAAAAATGTTATAAATAAATATGGCTGAAAACTTTCTTGCCACAGCCCGGAAAGCTGCAAAGTCTGCCGGTGAATTCATTATTGATAATCTCGGCAATGTATCGAAAAAAGATATCAGTGTTAAACAGGCGTCAGACTTTGTTACAAGGATAGATAAAGAGTCCGAGCAGATCATATTAGGGACAATAAGGGAAATTTATCCTCACCATCACTTCCTGACTGAAGAGTCTGTCAAAGATTCTGAGACTGATGAA
This sequence comes from uncultured Nitrospirales bacterium, assembly GCA_964574765.1. Lineage (GTDB taxonomy): Bacteria > Nitrospirota > Thermodesulfovibrionia > UBA6902 > BMS3Bbin08 > CAZNPC01. The sequence continues at coordinate 2,045 of CAZNPC010000038.1, forward strand.
TACCGATGGATAATCGACCCGTTGGACGGCACAACTAACTTTATTCACGGGTATCCTGTATTTTCAGTCTCAATTGCATTACAATATAGGCAGGAAACGGTTCTGGGCGTTATCTTTGACCCATGCAGGAATGAACTCTATCATGCAGAAAAGGGCAAAGGGGCTTTTTTAAATGACACTCCGATTAAAGTATCACATATCATCGGGCTATCAGAAAGCCTTATCGCGACCGGATTTCCTTTCAGACAAAAAAACCTTGTTGATAAATATCTCGAACTTTTCAAAAATATCTTCAATAAAGTCAGCGACATAAGGCGGGCAGGTTCCGCGGCGCTGGACCTTGCGCATCTCGCGGCTGGAAGGTGCGATGGATTTTTTGAGATAGGCCTCAGTCCATGGGACATAGCTGCCGGAAGTCTGCTCATTGAACAGGCCGGCGGTATTGTCAGTGATTTTGGCGGGGGATCGGAGTATCTCTTAACAGGCAACATTATCGCCGGACCTCCTGCTGTTCATAACGCACTTGCAAAAGAAGTAAAACAGGTCTTCAGAGACATCTTAACTAAATAGAGGATTATTATGAAAAAAGAAAACAGGACAGCGTTACTAAGAAAAATACCTCTCTTCTCTTCATTATCAGACAAGGACATCCAGGAAATAAGCGCAAGGATGATCGACAGGCAATTCAGGAAAAATGAAATAATTCTTCATGCTGAAGATACCAATTTGTACATGTACATAATATGGTCGGGGAAAGTCAAAGTCGTCAGAACAACGGAAGAAGGCAAAGAAGTTTTCTTCGCGATGCATCAGGCCGGCGATTTCTTTGGCGAGATGACTCTTATAGACGGCAAAACAACTCCTGCTTCTGTAATAGCGATAGAACCATCCATGATATCAACTATATCAAAACAGGATTTTCGCGAAATAGTATCCAGCCGCAGTGAAGTGGGCTGGAGCCTTCTGGAAATATTGTGCTCCAGGCTCCGGCACTGTTATGAATCAATTCAATTATTGAATTTCAATAACGCGTCTCAGAGAATAAAGATGCTGTTCCTGATACTATCCAGTGAGTACGGCGAAAAATCTGATGAGGGTATAACATTAAATCTAAAACTGACCCATCAGAACATCTCGGAAATGACCGGCATGACGCGCGAAACTGTTACGAGAGTTCTTGATAAACTGCAGAAAAATAAGGATATAGCCATACTCAAGAACAAGTTTATCCGCCTTAAGCCCGACTTCCTGTCAAAAGACATGTACGGGCCTGCTTAAAGAAATTTCCAAAACAGTACCAACGTTTCTCTGCCGGGCCTCCGAACCCTGTATTGCAACTTTTTGGCGGATAACCCATAATTAATAATGTTCTTCAGATTATTTCTGTTATTTACACTTATTCCTGTTATAGAGCTGTCCCTGTTGATAAAGGTAGGCTCTATAATCGGCACACTCAATACGGTGTTTATTGTCATATTAACAGCCATAATCGGCGCGTACATGGTTAGAATGGAGGGTCTTGGTGTCATGTACAGGATCCAGCAGGACATGAATGAAGGAATATTCCCTGCTGAGGAACTCATTAATGGAATGATGATCCTGACGGCCGGTGCTCTGCTTCTAACTCCGGGTTTCTTTACTGATGTTATCGGCTTCCTTATGGTTTTTCCTGTCTCCAGAAATTATCTAAAGAGAGTTGCCAGACGCTATATTGATAAAAAAATGGCCAACACCCATATAGAGATCAACAAATTCTGATCAAACACGTTTTGTTCAAATAGAATTACGAGACGCGGGATATGGCAGATATCATTCAAAAAATAAAACATTTTCTTATTAACGGCCTTTGGGAAATTGATACCGGGTCCCTTGGCAAATATAAAGCCTTTTTTATAAAGACCCTCAGGCTCTTCTATGTTGCATTCAGAGAATTTACCGAGGGACAGCTCAACCTCAGGGCAATGGGCCTTGTCTATACTGTTCTTCTGTCAATTGTCCCTTTGCTTGCGATCAGCTTTTCGGTTCTAAAAGCATTTGGCGTTCATAATGAAATTGTTGAGCCTTTTCTGCTGAAGTTTCTCTCTCCTCTAGGGGCAAAAGGTCAGGAGATAACAGTTCAGATCATAGGTTTTGTTGAAAACATGAAGATCGGGGTGCTTGGCTTCATAGGACTGGCCCTGCTGATATACACCGTGGTTTCCGTCATACAGAAGATCGAAAGGGCTTTTAATTATATCTGGAGGATCAAGAAATCCAGGAGCTTTGCGAGGAGGTTCAGCGATTATATAAGTGTGATCATCATTGGCCCTGTTTTTGTTTTTGCCGCGCTTGGGCTGACAGCATCCATCAAAAGCAGTTCTTTTGTTCAGTATATAATTTCTATCGAATTGTTTGGCCCGTTTTTCTACTTCGGCACAAAGTTTCTTCCCTATTTTCTGGTTTGCGCCGCTTTTACGTTTATTTATATTCTTATTCCAAATACTAAGGTGAAATTTTCCTCTGCTCTCACCGGGGGAATAATTGCCGGAGTCATGTGGGAAACCGCCGGCTGGGCGTTTGCTTCTTTTGTTGTGTCTTCAACAAAATATGCAGCAATATATTCAGGGTTTGCCATACTTATAATGTTCATGATATGGCTCTATGTAAGCTGGCTTATTCTTCTTGTCGGAGCCCAGATCTCTTTTTACCAGCAGTATCCCCAGTTTCTGACGGCGACAAAAGATGTCTTCCGAGTGAGCAACAAGCTGAGGGAGAGACTGGTCTTCTCGGTAATGTTCCTGATCGGCGGAAACTATTATTTCAACAAAAAACCATGGACGCTTGAATCCATTGTTGATCATCTTGGACTGCCTATGGAGCCTGTGCAGGATATAATAACTCTGCTTGAAAAGAACAAGCTTATCATTGAAACAGCCGATGATCCGCCTGCGTTCATTCCTTCAAGAGACATTGAAACAATAAAGCTGAAGGAACTCCTTGATGCCGTCAGGATAGCCGTAAGAGAGGCGCTATCGATAGAGCGGAGGATTTACTCCATTCCTGATGTTGACGATGTTATGAAAAGACTTGACGACTCGATAGAGAAAACTCTTGGAGATGAAACAGTAAAAACTCTTGTCCTTGCGCATAAAGACAGTTAATAGTAACAGCTATAAATGCAGTTAAGTGTTAACAGTTAAAAGTTAATAGTAACAACCATAAAAGACCGTTGACTGTTTGAACCGTTTGAACTGTTTGAACAGTTTTTTAGTTTATGACTCCTTTTGATATCTATAAAAAACTTCCCCGCAGTAATTGCGGAAATTGCCCCGCCCTGACCTGTATGTCGTTTGCCGTAAAGCTGTCTAAACAGGAATGCTCAACAGCTGATTGCCCTGAACTGGATAAACATGCAGGAAAGGAAATTGACAGTATGATCTCCTCTGTTGCCGACTGGAAAGAGAAACGCCTTGTTGAACTGTTCAACGAGGTTTCTCAAACAGATCTGTCCGAATCAGCAGAAGGCCTGGGCGCGGTCAGCGAAAAAAACTCTCTAAGGCTCAGGTATATGGGCCGGGAAATCTCCGTCAGCGGCTCCGGGTTTCAGGAGGAGCTTGGAATATGGGACAAACTGCTTGTTCTCATGTACATAAAAAACAGCGGCCACAGCATTCTAACCGGCAAATGGACAGCTTTCAGAGAGCTGAAGAACGGATTGATCAGGGCTAACAGCTTTAACAAAGCCTGTGAAAAGTACCTGGCAGGATTATTCGGCAGTCACGAAGAAAGCTTTATCCAGGCGTTAACTGCACTGGGCGCTGAAAAGGTAACGGGATATTCTGCAGATTACAGTTTTCTTGTCCGGCCCCTGCCGAAAATTCCATTCCTCGTTCTGCTCTGGTCAGGAGATGAAGATTTCAGTCCAGACTGCAAAGTACTTCTGGATTCAACAGCCACGGATTTCCTTGACGTTGAGGCACTGCTGTATCTAGGAATGGCACTCGCAAGGACAATAAAAGCACAGACCAATTAGAAAACTCCAGCCTTTTCTTCACTGTAAAAAGCAATTAAATACCCGCTCATCGTGAAAGAGTGCAGAGATAATTATTATTTTTCATTCTATTTGTATACCGGTTCTTTTGCTAGGTACAAACATCGTGAAATCATAAGGTATCCGGTCATGTCCAAACGAAACAAAAGGAGACAGGTTTTTAACAGCAAAATCAAACATGTCCTGGGGGTTGATATAGTGAAGTTCAAAGTCCTTCCTGGGGTTATGCGCTGAAAGGGCATTAAAAACAAGCCCTTTTCTGCAGTGCCTGAACAGCTCTATCAGAGTGTTTTTAATCGTATCATCAATGCCCTGAACTTTCAGGTTAAACACTCCGCATAAAAAAACAAGATCGAAATCCTCAATTAGTGGATCCTTTTCAATATCCAAAACCCTCAGGTCGCATTCCGGGTATTTGCTCCTTGCCAAAGAAATCAGTTTATCATTAATATCACATCCCGTGTACCGTACCGGTATATTCCTGTCTCTCAGAAATTTATAAAGGTCCGCCTTTCCGCAGCCATAGTCAAGAATTTTCATGCCTTCAACATCTCCGGCGATCTCAAGCATACATTCATAATGCAGAATCTGTCCTCCCGGCGTCCACCTCACCGCTTCAGGCCGGTCTCCGTACATAGATAGCTGCTTATCGAAAAAGGATATTACATATTCTTTTGATAGTTCATCCATACTCTAGAGGGCCGCTAACTGTACAACACCGTCCCAATATCTTCCATTAAACAAGACATGGTAAGCTGCCTTACTCCTTCTATAATCGACAAATTATTAATATTCTGTTTTTGCTTTTCAGATCCGACGTTTATATTGATAATTCCTCAGCGTCTTCTTTCAAAGGAGTCGGATAGAAACGTTTCACCAGCATTCCATGTCTTTTCATACTACTGTCTACAAAACAAATAAGCTGCAAGCAGGGTATAGTATTTGAGCGGTTTTTTTTATCCCGGCATTTTGGGATAAAAACCTCGGAGTCGATTCGACGAGAATGAGCGACAATACTATATGCTGATTGTTTCACACACTCATTTCTATTCTCACTTACCTTTATTCTACTCTGAAAACGATTTCATCAGGGAGTTCGCTTATAACAGCTTTCGCCGCTTTTTCCACGGCTTCCTCTGACTTAGAGTCAATTGTGATAATAACCCTGTATTCCGGATTACCTTTAACAGGATAAGAACCGATGCTGATATTTCCGCATTCCTTTTCCGCAGAGTGCAAAATCTCAGCTATTTTGGATTCATCCGAATTTAGGAATATTCTCCTGATATAAAAAGGAGTTGAAATAATCCTGTCAGTGACCAGAGAGAACTTGTTTCTCAGATACTCGGGTATTCCAGGAAAGATAAAAATATTTTTAAATGAAACAACCGGGAATCTCGTGTCTTTATTTACAATAATCTCAGAGCCCTCAGGCACTTCAGCCATTTTCAAAACCCACTCGTTAAGGGAGCCCTCATATCTTGAAGACAAAACCTTCATTAGTTCTGCGCTCTGAACAAGCCTTACTCCAAAACCGCGCGCTATTCCTTCCATCGTAACATCATCATGTGTGGGGCCGACGCCGCCGGTTGTAAAAACATAATCAAAATCTCTGGAGAACTGTTCCGCTTCTGATCCTATACTATCTGTTTCATCGGGTATAACGGATATGCGTCTGACATCAACTCCAAGCTTTCTCAGCTCCGAAGTGATAAAATGAGAATTCACATCCTGAACCTTGCCTGAGAGTATCTCATTGCCTATTATAATTATGCCTGCTGATCTTGTAATTGGACTGCCGCTCTTCATTGAAATTAATTTAACAAATATCGCTCTTATAAGTCTTTTATTTTTTTCGGCAGGACTACTCTCGGAATGATCCCCTGAGCGCAAAAAAAAGTGCACACCCCTAAAACAGAGTGTGCACCCGTTCAAATCCTGCATAATTAAATGTAAATGGTGATGCTGCAAGTTGTTTTTGTCTTAATATGCAATTGGTTACAGCTTTTTCTTAAGGTGTTTTGTGAAGTTAATCGGAGAGGATTCTGTCTGTAAAGCTAAAATTTCCTTATCTATGTTTTTTTATTCTGCTGCTTCAGCCAATTCTGCCACTTCTCTATGTCTTCATCAAAGTCCTGACCGGTAATCTCCTTAAGTGCATCCAGCGCAGTTTCCCTGACCTTTTTATCGCTGTCCTCCACGGCGCCTATCAATGCCTCAATAACTCCCTGCTGATTTATCTTCAGCAGAGCCCTCACAGAGCTTAATCTTACCGATGAATTTCTGTCTTCAAGCAGCTCAGCCAGCGGCTCAATAGCGCTGGAGTCACCGATATGTCCCAACGCCCATGCTGAGTTCTTTCGAACATACGCGCTATTGTCTTTAAGTACTGCAAGCAGAGATTCCACCGCACGTGTATCTCCTATACTTCCCAGTGCTGTTGCGGCGTTCTGCCTGACATATGAATCGTCGTTCTGAAGAGCTGCAATCAGAATTTCAACGGCAGCAGGATCCTTAATCTTTCTGAAGACCTTGGCCGCACCCGACCTGACAGACTTATCATCATCGCTCAGCGCCTCGATAAGGGACTCAACAGCCGGTTCGCCTATTCGTCCGAGAGCGTAAATAGCGCTGACCTTAATCGATTTGCTGCTGTCCGCTAATACAGCAATTAAAGGGCCTACTCCCCGGGGGTCTTTTACTTCACCTAATGCCCATATGGCCCTTCTACGGAGATCAAAGTTCTCACTTTCCAGATTCCGGATAAGTTTTTCCACATGATCCCTGAATACGAAACTTCCGCCGGTATGGTCGTCTCCCGGGTATTTATACGCCGTTATGCCGGCTGAAGGCAGTAATATAATGCAGATAAGAATAGAAACTGCGATATTCCGTATCATCCGGGTTCTGTAATCCATTGAAATTAAGCCTGATAAGAGTTAAGACTGAGTCTTGCCAGGAGCTTTCTTTTTTCCCTCTTCCAAAACTTCGTCTTTAATCTTAAGGGCCTGCTCAAGCATCATTATATATTTGATATACCTGACCCCGAATTTAATGAGCTCTATCTCACTTTCCCTGATCTTCCCGATGGTCTCGCTGTCTATATCAAAAACATCAAGGAACTTACTTTCAAATATAAATCTCTTGAACTCATCAAGGTCATAGCTCGCAAGATAGAACTGAGTCTTTTTTCTGTCATCAAGTTCCGGCTGTCCCGGCAGGTTTTTTCTTAACTGTAACGCCTTCCACTCCCTGTTCATCTCATCATAAACGTCCATTTCCTGATCAACTCTCCATGATTCAATTGTCCACTTCTTTGTCTCCTTATAACCAAGACAGTGAGGCTCTGAAACGAAAAAATAAAACTCATCTTCGTAAGGCCCGTCTTTCCCTTCCTTCTTTAAAGTCCCCTGCCCTATCGGATAGTATCGGCAATTGGCAGGCCGGTCAGTATAGACCTCACATCCTTCTTCTGTCACGAACGGACATCTCCTGTCCTTGTCGCTCGTCATTTTAAGCATCGCATGAGGATGCGAAGACTGTTCATCAACCTTTGTATACGTATATTTCGTAAGAAATTCTGATGACGATAAACCAAGTCTGTTTTTCAGCCGCACGACATCATAAGGGGTCAAAAGAATATCTATATTACTGCAGCATTTTGTAAAGCATTTGATATCTTTATGACACCTGAATTTAAACTCTGACCCGAGATCAAGCCGGGTCGGCACTACTGAATCCATTTTTGACATTTTCTTCTCCCGATAGTCCCCTTGTCCAGAAATTCGCAATTTCTAAGGGGATTAATTTTTGTTGATTATACCAATTATGCAAAAATTAGTTCAAACAGCTTGCAGCGAATAGCTCATGGCTCGTAGCTCATAGCAACCACTGAATACACAGAATACACTGAAAAAAATAGTAAAAGAGGTAACAACTGGCTACTATCTACGGACTACTGACGACTGATAGCTCATAGACAAAAAGATATCTGAAGTTACAGTCTCGCCTGTTTATTCACCATTGAATAAATCAATAAACAGGGCTGTTGTCGACTGATTCCCATACGACACATTTAAAAAGAAGACTTTGAGGAGTTTCTTTTAAACCTCTAAACTTAAAGGCTTAAGCAAAATGTAATGTTTCGTCGATTATGGGAATCAGGAGGCAGTTGCCCTGATTATTCACCATAGTCCTTTTAAGAAGCAGTTTTCCTGTTCCTGAACCTGATAGACAAATCAGGTTCTCATTTCTCAACTTCTTATCCCTGCCTGCCGGCCCGCTTCGCCGAATCGAGGCGAGCAGGCAGGCTCTTACCTTCTTAACTTCCTGTTTCTTACTTCTCACTTCTTACTTCTGATGACACTTCTGGCACAGCGCAAATGCACTGCCAGCGCTAAGAGCCCATAGTCTTGGAGAATCAGAGGCGTGAGGGTTGTGACAGCTCGCGCATGTGAGTTCCTTCCCCTTTCTGATGGAATCAGGCACACCCTTAGTCGGATGGCTGTCCCCGTACACATAGCCCGCAATGATATGCCTTCCGCTTGCGTTTTTCTCGTGACAGGTGACGCACAGATCCCAGACAGGCTTAAAAAGATTAAAAGGATAATATGAAGCATGAGGGCTGTGGCATATTGCGCATTTCCCGGTATTGACAGGACCATGTATATATTTCTTCGCTCTCCAGTCTTTTCCCTGCTCTACATGACAGTTAAAACAGATACTGGTATCAGGTTTCACTACTCCGTATTTCGGGTCACTCTCAGAGCTATGACAGCTGAGACAGCTCCAAACAGAAGTAGGTCCGTGCACATAAGGATATGATGAAGTGATCTTGCCGTGACAGGAATAACAGGTTGACGCCATGGCAACCGCTTTCCTGTCCCCTGATGACACTGCTTTATTGAACGTAACAAGGTTTACCGGTTTGCGATCAGCGTCATTCGGCATGAGCTCGTGGCACTCCGAGCATACCACACGGTCTTTTGAGTGAAAAAAGTCCTTTTGAAATCCGTCCGGAGGCTTTGTATACGCACTTTCCAGATCTGAGCGGCGAAAAACACTGAAACCAATACTTCCCGCCTGGTGTCCTGCCTTTTCAGCTTTAATATCTATCCTGTTTTCGCCATATTTCAGGTGTACTGAAAAACACTCGAACTTACTGTCCGGGATAATGCGCAGCTGCTCCTGACCATTTACTACCACTATTATCACATCTGCTGAATCCTGCGCAACACTTATAGAAACACCCATAAGGTCAAAGTCCATAACTGTCCTGTCCACAGGATAGTTCAGAGCTATGACATTCTTACTGGAATCAGCAGGAAAAACAAACAGCAGTACAAGAACTGCCGTATAAAACAGTTTCCTGAATATCATTTAGACAACGACGAAGGAAGAATTTTCTTCTTTAGCATTTTACCAAGCGCTTTCTTATACATCTCTATGGACATATCTTTTTCACCCTTGAGCTCATATGCCCTGCCCAGTTCATAATATGCTTTCTGAGGATAAGGATTCGCAGTAACCGCTTCGTTAAGAACTGCTATGGCGCCGTCAGGGTCACCTTTTAATATCAGCGCTCCGCCCATACCGGTTTTGGCATCGTGAGATGCAGGTTCCAGTTTCAATGCCTTATTAAACTCCTCAAGTGCAAGATCAGCCTCTCTATCCTCAAGATATAAAAAGCCGAGAAGAATTAAAGATTTCACCATATCCGGTTTGGACTGTACTGATTTTTTAACAGCGTCAATTGACTGGTCTATAAGTCCTGACTCGGCAAACTTCAGAGCAAGATTATAGTTTCTTTCCGCGTTAAGAGTTGCCTCGTCCTTCACATCTTTATGAGGATTAAGCAGACTTTCCAGCTCTTTATCATTCACCTCTTTCAGGAGATATTTGATGTATGATTCCAGAGTTGTTTTATAGGTAAGTGCATGACCGGGGATGTCATAGGCAAGATTGCCTTCCGCGTTGATTACAACAGTTGAAGGGTAAACACGCACTCCATATTCTCCGTACACCTGACGCCCGGCGTCTGTCAGGATCGGGAATACAACTTTCAGGTCTTCCACTGTCTTACGGACATCATCATGGTTTTCCGTATCTGCGACCATGCCAAGGAACTGTACTCCCTTACCGCTATATCCATCGTGAATATTCTGATCATCCTTGAGGGCCTCGCGAGAACGTTTATGATCAGTTCTCCAATATACAAGCACAACAATTTTACCCTTATAATCGTTTAACGATACTTTCTTGCCGTCAACAGTATCAAGCGTAAAATTCGGAGCTTTCCCGCCCATCGGAATACTTACAGCTCCTGCATATGCATAAGGGGTTAGTAAGAGAAAAAACGACAATAATATCGCGATCATAAGTTTTTCACCTCTTTATTCCTGTCATATTTTTTGTTCTTGTGACAGCCGGGCGTGCAATTCCCGCCTGTATTTGTTTTCTCGAAATTTATCGGCAATTCCCACGATCCAAACGGAACACCTTCTCTGATATGCTTGGGATAGTTGCTGGCGTGAGTCTCATGACATGACCGGCATGTCCTTCCCTTCTCAGGTTTATTCACATGTTTAAAGTGCAGGTTTATCTTGCCGTTCCGGAATTCCGTCAATTTGGTTGTTTCAGGGTCCAGAACAAGCGACTTTTCGTGACAGCTGAAACACAGGCCGTAGCTCGAAAGTTTGAACGGTATATAAAATGACGAAGGATATGCTTCTCTCAATATTCTGAAATTCGCCGAGCCGTGTGTATTATGACAACCTGAACAGTCCTTCTGCTTTATGGGTCCGTGATGATTTTTGGCTTCCTGAAATAATTTCTTCATGTTCGGAAGGATCCTTCCATCAGCCTTTTTCTTTTCTTCGTTATGACAGCTCATACACAAGTCCATGGGCGGCATCAAAAGATTCTTGTCAACATTTGAAACATGCGCGTCATGACAGTTAAGACATGATTTGTCAGTTGAAAGGGCACCATGTTTGACAGCCGCTTCAGTGACCCATTTAGACATTTTGTCGTGGCATCCAAAACAAAGTTGAGGCGCGCCGCTGCTGAGCATGAACTCCTTTTCAGCGGAATGAGGATTATGACACTTAATACAGTCTTCTGTCACCGGTTTATGCTTAACTGTACTCTTCTGAAAAGACTCCGCCTTGTCCGTATGACATGTAAAGCACAAAGCAGGCCCTGTGGCTTTTAAGTTCATTTCATAATCTGCCGTATGAGCCTCATGGCAGGCAACACATCCTCCTACAGCAGCCGGCCCATGAACAAACTTCCCTGCAACAAGCTCACTATCATGACACTCAAAACATATTTCACCGCCCTTCTTCAGCAGTTGAAACTTAAACTCGGAACCATGCGGACTATGACACGAAGCGCACTCTCCGTCCTCAACGGGGGTGTGGGTAAATTTCCTGATCTTGAACTTTTCGTGACATGAGTAGCATGCTTTGGCAACATCTTTGATCTCTCCGAACTTGTTTCTTTTCGGACTATCCTTGTGCTTCGTGACCTCTCCGTGGCATACAATACAGGCGCCCGCGGCGATAGGCCCGTGAACATATTTATGTTTGTCTATCTTGGAATGACACTTGGATGTTATGCAATTATCAGACTTTGGTTTCTTAACAGCTGTCTCTGAATAAACAGGCCTGTCTGTCATAACCAGTGTTATAAATACCGCAAAGCTCAATAAAGGAACTAATAACTTCGTACTTTTTTTCATTTACCCTCCAAACGAGACATTCCGCAGCTAAAGACAATAGGCGACTATTATAACTAATATTAATATTGACATTCAAGGTTTAAATAGTGAGGACCGGACAGCGGCTTTATATAATTATTATTCCCGCGTATCCGACAACATGACTATAGTCGCCGCTGATCTCACCTGACGTAGAATATTTGACAAGTTCAGCCTTCCGAGCCCGCAATATAAGCGACGCGTACAGCATGGCTGTAGCCGGCGCAAAACCGCACATACTTATATTCATTTCAATTACAGTGTTATACAGACCAGAGGGATCCAGAGCCAGAATTCTATCAATAGCTTCCTTATCTTTGCTTCTTGCAACAGACTCTGACACATAGTGACTCATATCAGAACTGGCAACAATTGTTACTGGATAGTCTGCATCTTTTACCGCGGCGGCCACAGCTTCTCCAACCTCTCTGCAGGCCTGCAGAGAATCAGACTTCATAACGATCGGGACTATTTGAGCACTGGATGAATAATGAAGAATAAACGGAAGCTGGACTTCGAGTGAGTGTTCCACTTTATGCGCTGAAGCATCCTCCTCAATGCCTTCGGATCTCTCAAGGATATTTTCTGCGATGGATCTGTCCACCTTCAGCCTGCCTGTTGGGATCTCCCATTCTCCAGAGGCCATAATTGAAACATCTTTGCCGATTCCTGTATGGTTAGGCCCGATTAGTATAAAGGTGTGCGGAAACTCAAGCCTGCTGTAGACAGCACCCGCGACGCGGCCGGAATACATTAACCCGGCGTGTGGAGACAAAACACCTACCGCCCTTTCCCGAGGTACAGAAACTTCCATATAGCTGCGGACATTTTCCGAGAGCTTTAACGGGGAGTCCGAATAGAACTGTCCTGCCACAGCGGGTTTTCGTTTCATTGAAAATAAATCAGCGGGCCTTAAAAAGCCTCTTCTTCAACGTACTCACGTTGACCACTGTAATCTTTGAATTTTGTTAATTTATCAATAAATGTAAGCGGAATTCTCTGCGTAGGGCCGTTTCTCTGCTTTGCCAGGTCCAGATCTGTCACACCCGGCTCAGCATCCTTGGCTTTATAGTAATCACCCCTGTAAAGGAACATTATAGTATCAGCGTCCTGCTCTATAGCACCGGATTCACGCAGGTCAGCGATAATGGGGTGCTTATCGTCACCTCTCTGCTCGCAGCTTCTGTTAAGCTGGCTTATCACGATAATGGGTACAGACAGATCTTTGGCCAGGGCCTTAAACGACCTTGATATATCGGAGATTACCTGCTCCCTCGCTGTAAAACTGCCTTCCCCCCTCATTAGCTGAAGGTAATCAACTATTATCAGGCCCAGCCCATGCTCTGACTTCAGCCTTCGGGCCTTTGCCCTTATCTCCAGCACAGAGTTGAACGCGTCATCTATAAAAATCGGAGCCTCCGCAAGCTTGCCTGCCGCATTAACCAGTTTTCTATAATCTTCTTTCGTGTGATAACCTGACCGGACGCTTTTTGAATCCACCTCTGCTTCGGCGCATATCATCCTCAAAACTATCAGCTCTTTTGACATCTCCAGACTGAATAATGCCACTGGCACTTTGACCTCCAGCCCTACATGCGTAGCGATATTAAGACAAAAAGCCGTCTTCCCCATTCCAGGCCTCGCCCCAACAACTACCAGGTCACCCGGGTGGAAACCCGTTGTAAGCTCATCAAGGTCCTTAAACCCTGAGGGCAGTCCTGTTATAAGTTCTTTCTTATCATACATCCTGTCCACAAGCTCAATTGTATCCTTAACAACTTCCTTAATATGGACAAAAGAACTTTTTATCATTTTTTCAGACAGAGCGAATACTTTTGTCTCAGCTCTGTCAAGGATCTCGTTAACTTCCGTGTCTTCGTTGTAGCTCATCGACACAAGCTCGGTAGCGGTTGTAATAAGGTTCCTTAACATAGCTTTTTCTTTAACTATCTTTGAATGGTATTTGATATTTGCCGATGTTGGAACCTGATTAACAATTGAACTCAGATAGGACGCACCCCCTACTTCTTCAAGCTGTTCTTTCCTGCTCATCTGCTCTGTGAGAGTTATAAGATCAATAGGTTCGCTCTTTTCGTAGAGTTCCACCATGGCAGAAAAGATTTTTTTGTGCGAATCTTTATAAAAATCTTTAGGCACAAGCAGTTCGATTACAGAGGATATTGCCTCGTTTTCCAGCAGAACAGCGCCGAGAACAGATTGCTCAGCTTCAATATTCTGGGGCGGTAAACGATCAAGGACGGTATTAAGTTGTTTCATGGAAAGTCGCCTGGAGTCGTTCAAACTCCTGCATAATTATATTTTCGTTACTTCTAAACTAATATCTGCCGTAACTTCAGGGTGGAGTTTAACCTGGACAGTATGTGTACCCAGACGCTTAATAAGTTCTTCAGGAAGTACTATCTTGCGCTTATCAACTTCAAGGCCTTGTTTTGCGATTGCTTCAGCAATATCCTTGCTTGTTACAGAACCAAACAGTTTATCGTCTTCACCAACTTTAGCCTCTATATTCAATTTTAGAGCAGATAATCTGGATGCCAATTCCTTAACCTGGCCCATTACTTTTCCCGCCTTTTTAAGTATCAGTGCTTTTTCGTGTTCAAATTTCTTCAGATTCCTGGGGTTTGCCTCCACGGCAAGGTCCTTGGGAATAAGATAATTTCTTCCGTAACCTGCGGCAACATCAACAATACTGCCCATTATTCCGAGATTTTCCACATCACTCTTTAAAATAACCTTCATTAATATAAATCTCCTTTCTTAAATAACAAAGTGGTTGAGGGGTCAAGCTTGTCCGCCGCCAGAAATTCAGGTGTCAGAATTATTTCCCTTCACATAAATCCTTGAGTCCTGGAATCTTAAAACCCTGTAGTTTGATACTCAAAAATACTAACAGGATTCACCGCTTCATGTCAATTAGGCCTCTTTCGACAAGCCTGCCTCTACCTACGCCTGCCTGCCGGTAGGCTGGCCCACTGCCTCCTGATCCCTGTAATCGACGATCCAAGCAAAAACAGTTTAAATCCCCGTAAAGGGCTTATACCCTACGGGACAGGCAGGGTACAGGGCAGGCAAATCCATAATGCGACCTGCCTCTACACGACAAACAAGG
>CAZNPC010000039.1:0-16857 GCA_964574765.1 uncultured Nitrospirales bacterium
ACTAAAGGAGGCTGCTTAATAATTTTTGCTTGAATTTTTAAATGGGAAGTTCAGGCCTGCCTATTAACATTTAAAATGAAGAAAGCACTAACTATTTTTATCGGTTTCATCCACGACTTTGCCGCAGGCTGCTGGGCAGCAACAGTATTAGCAATATACTGGCTCGACAGGATTGCTGATGAACCGGTACAACTTTATATGCACGGACTTAAGCAAAACTTCTTTTACATAGGTCTTGGTTGTATAGCTCTGGTTTTTCTCGCTGGAGCAGGCAGGACATTTACCTATGCGCACATCGGAGATGTGTACGGTGCAGATGCTGAGAAGATGAGAAGGAAAATGCTCATTATAAAGCATACAGTGCTGATCCTCGTCTTTGGAACAGGAACTTACTGGCAATACTCAATGACCTTTTAAAAACAGGGTCAGGCTTGTCTATTGACTTGTCATCTAACCCCTACATATCATATTGTATGGCCAGAAAGCCACGAATAGAATTTGAAGGAGCATTTTATCATGTTCTAACACGTGGTAACCAGAAGCAAAAGATATTTAAGGATACGCAGGATTATATCAAGTATCTAAACATCCTCTCTGAGTACAAGAAGAAATATCCCTATTATCTCTATGCATATGTATTGATGCGTAACCATGTACACTTGTTGGTTGAGTCAAAGAAAACACCCTTATCAAGGATCATGCAAGGGATAAACCAGAGGTACACAGTTTATTTCAACAAAAAATACAATACTGTGGGGCATGTTTTCCAGGGTAGATATAAGTCAATCCTATGCGACCGAGATGCATATTTATTGTCATTAGTCAGGTATATTCATTTAAACCCTGTAAGGGGGAAAACAGTTGATATGCCTGATGAATATAAGTGGAGTAGCCATCATATGTATATAAAGAGGACGCACGAAAAAGATTTAGTAGATATTGATCTGGTGTTAAGAATGTTCTCAGGAAAAAAGACACGGGCAAGAAGGCTCTACAGAACATTTATTAAAGATCAGGTGACAGATAAGAGGAATGATATCTACAATACAATGGATCAGCGAATACTTGGCAATGAACAATTTATTGATAGGGTAATGGAAAAATATGATGTAGAGATTGAAAAAGTGAAAAGAAAAAAAATATATTCATTGAGTGAAATAGCAAAAGGCATTAAGCTTACATATGGAATCTCTCTTAAGCAGGTTCGTGGCAAGAGCAAACAGCGTTCAATTTTTTTATGTAAAAAAATATTTGCTTTTGTAGCTCACTTATATGGATATTCTGGAAAGGAAATAGCTTTTTATATGCAAAAAGATCCATCTGTGGTGTCAAGGTATTTAAAGGAGCGGAGCGATATAAGCAAAGAGATAATTAAACTGGAAAGCGTGCTGAGCAAAAGGCAATAAACAAGCCTGACCCCATGTTTTTGATTTTAAAATTGCTAACTCTAATGGTATTTACAATGGATTACATGCTAAAATATTAAGAATGAAAAAGATAAAGAAAATACTTTTAATTACACCGCCTTATCATTCGGGAGTTGTTGAATCCGCCGGTGTCTGGCTGAATGTAGGTTTTGTTTATATAGCAGGAAGCCTTAAGCAAGCTGGATATGACCCGGTTATTTATGATGCCATGAGCTACTGGCATGACTATGATGAGATAGAAAAACGGATTAGAGATGAGAAGCCTGATGTTGTCGCGACAACTGCATTTACTGCAGAAATAGTTGAGGCTCTTAAGCTTCTCAGGCTTGTCAAAGATATAAACCTTGATTTCATTACTGTCATAGGTAATGTCCATCCAACATTTCTATACGAAGATGTACTTGGTGAAAATCCTCATGTAGATTATGTTGTCAGAGGAGAGGGTGAAAAGACGATGGTGGAGCTTATGGATGTTATCTCTTCCTCAGGTGACCTTTCACAGGTCAAGGGGATTGCATACAGGGATAACGGCAAGGTTTCTGCAACCCCGCAGAGGCCGTACATCCATGACCTTGACACTCTGCCGACCGCATGGGACCTTATAGACTGGTCCATATACAAATACAAGGCTATGGAGGATTCTGTCCTTGCTATTGTAAGCTCATCAAGAGGGTGCAACCAGCAGTGCAGTTTCTGCTCTCAACAGCTCTTCTGGGAGCGTAAATGGAGGGGCAGGAGCGCAGAGCACTTTGTTGCCGAACTTGAACACCTCAGGGACACCTACGGCGTAAATGTGGTGATGCTTGCTGATGAAACACCCACGCTTTCACGATCAAGGTGGGAGAAGATACTCGATCTTCTCATTGAGAGAAAGGTCGGAACCAAGCTCCTTCTTGAGACACGTGTTAATGATATAATTCGTGACGAAGATATCATGTGGAAGTACAGGGATGCGCTTGTCGACCATATATATCTGGGAGTGGAGTCAACCTCACAAGAAGTGCTTGACACGTTCAAGAAGAATATAAAAGTTGAGGAATCAAAGCGTGCGCTTGACCTGATCAATGAACAGGATATTGTAACCGAGACTTCTTTTGTCCTTGGCATGCCGGGTGACACGGTTGAGAGCATGAGAGAAACTGTGGAGCTTGCCAAGTTCTATAACCCTGACCTTGCCTTTTTTCTTGCCATAGCGCCATGGCCTTATTCAGAGATTTATCCTGATCTTAAGGACTATGTTGTGACTAAAGACTACAGCAAATATAACCTTGTCGAGCCTATAGTGAAACCTGAGAATATGACCATTAAGGAAGTAACTGATGAACTTGGGAAGGCGTCCAGAGACTATTACATGCACAAGCTCGAAACACTTGACTCCATGACACCCAAGAAGCGGGAGTTCATGATAAAGGTTATCCATATCATTTCAACAAGCTCCTACCTCGCGGAAACGATGAAGGGGACTTCAATGCCTGAGGATGTCAAGAAATTGCTTGAGAAGCTGAAACTTCAGTATAAACACTAGAGTAATTATTCAAAAGTCAATAGACAAGCCTGACCCCGTATTCTGTATTGGGGAGCATTACCCGGAGATTTCATAAGACTTATAGGCAGAAATTCTTATATTGGCTCTAACAGTACAAATGCCGATCAGAACTTTGATGGGCAGATAGACCGGGTAACATGGAAGCCTTACGCAGACTATACTGGTGTTGATGAACAGCCTCACTGAATTATGTTTTTTTTACATTTTCTCCTCTTTCAGAAACAGCTTGAAAAGCCTCATTAATGGGTTATATCTAGCAGTCTGCTAAATTATATATTCTTACTTATCATAAGATTACCAGTTAAAACCGGTTTTCCCCCTCTTTCCCCCAGAAAATCATGGCACTAAAATTGCTACTTATATATTAAGGATTTTAATGAGGTTTTATTTGCATTGTAAAGTCGTTAATTTATTTAGTAAAATTAATATTTAAGGCGACAATGAGAGTGAAAACCATAAAATCTTTTGTATCAGTACTGATATTTATAACAGCAATTGTGCTGTTTTCAACTGCTGCTTTTTCTGCAGAGCGTGATTTCCCTCATTACTACAGATGCGCATACTGTCATTATATTAATCTTTATTCTCTGCTTGATATGGTACCCCAGAACCCGGATGAAACAGATTACAACAACCTTTGTAACAGCTGTCATATCGGAGGCCCGGGTTTTGCCCCTCTTGCAAGAACACATTCCAGCGCTAAGCTGGGCACCACCTACGGTAACTGGACAATGGAGTGCCGGGTCTGTCATGACCCTCACCAGCAGAGACAGATGCGTACATACCCGAGTCAATATCCTGCCGGAAGCTATCTTTTTTCCGGCAACTCGGATAATCCCGGAGGTATCAGCGGTGACCTTAGAACTCTTACTGACAGCGGAGCTAACTTTGACCGTGATCTGACGGGCATGATCCTTATCCCGGACACAGGAGATCAGACCAGCAATTACGAGATTACAGTCAATACCGCAACGTCAATAACTGTAGGAATGGATATGGATCTGGCCGGAGACGGTGATCCCTATGCTGTTGTATACGGAAACCTCTTAAAAGAGACAATAGATATTTCGGAAATAATTATATCTGTACACACCTCAGTGTCTACAAGCCTGCCTGATTCCTTTACTCTGTTTGATGATCAGGCAGACTGGACAACTGACCAGTATGCAGGTTATGAGATTGTGCCTGATGCATCAGTGCCCTTATTAAAATATACGATCGCTTCAAACACCCATAACACCATAACTGCTTCAACCGCAATGAGCAGTGACATACAGGCTCCAAGAGTATATCAGATAACAACTCCCAAATCCGGGAATATGACCGTAAGATTTTTTAATAACACCGGCGCCAACTCATTTTCAGACGGAGACTCTACATATGACGGAATATGCGAAGTATGTCATACGCAGACAAACCATTTCAGGAATGACGGTAATGCCCCTGACCAGTTGCACTCAACTGTAGGCGGAATGAGCGGTCAGGGAGGCGCAGGAGGCACAAACTGCATAAACTGCCACATGCATGTGGAGGGTTTTGGCCATGGGGCAGGGGACGACACGGGATGTGAGGAGTGCCACGGTCATGATCCTGGCTATGGAGGGGTTACAGGCGGTGCAGGAACATTTTTAGCCCATTCAACTCATACAGAGAATGACAGTGATGATTTGAGAGGCCCTAACATAGAGTGTTCCGGCTGTCACGATATAAACAATTACCCGCTCTTTTCAGACGGGAATATTCTTTCAGCAACAACTGTCTGTGATACATGCCATAGTCCGAATGGAACGTATGACGGTGTCAATGATTCTGTTACAGGAGCTAAGAACAACTGGGTAAACGGTGTTTATGAGACTGACGGCGCATTAACAGCCGGCAAAGAGAAATGGTGCGCAACCTGTCATGATGAATTGCCGTCTCAGATACAGAGTGTAAACGCTCCCAATGTAACAGGTGATGAAAACGGGGCATATACATATGGAACCGGGTGGGGTTTTTATAAAACCGGTCACGGCCTGCCTTCCGGTCAGAGCTATCCGGCAAGCGGAGGAGTTACTGCCGGAGCAGATAAGACCTGTCTTGACTGCCATGACTCAACCGCAAGTCATATCGATGGAAGTGCCAGGACGTTTGATGACGGCGACAGCAGTACTCTTGACCCCGGTTTTTATCGTCTGGGTTACAGACTTAAACAGGTGGGCGGAAACGAGCCCATGCTGATACCCTGGCCAAGCACAACTGCTAACGCGGCGGCTAATTACAGGTTATGCATAAGCTGTCATGTTGAGGGCCCGTTTACTGATTCCGGGAATATGAACACCAATCTTGTAACCAATAGTGTAAACCGTCATGAGTACCACTTAAACCTCTTTGATACTTACTATGCTTCTGACTGGAGCGGAGGCAGTAACAGCAGAATTACATGTGTGTCCTGTCACAATGTGCACGGTTCAACAAGACTGGCAATGGTGAGAGACGGCAAGCTTACCGGTCAGGAACCGGGATTGATGATATGGTATAACAATGATGCCCTTGTCAGTTATGATATAACCAATACAGATCCGCCAACACCAGAAAATCTGCCTCTATCCGCCAGCACAGGCACGGTCTGGAGGGGATTGACCGCCGGGAATTTGTGCGAGCACTGTCATGACAATGATAATACATTGCCTGAGTACAGGACTCCTTTCCAGAACATTGACCAGTCTCCGACTCTTGACTGGACAGGGGAAATCGGTTATGTATCCGATGGCGTAAACCCTGACACCGGACCCGGCGGAACTGTTTTTGAGTTCCGGGTAGAGTATACGGATTCAAATAACGATGCTCCGGCCACAATCGAAGTATGGGTCGATGAAAATGACAATGAAACAGATGAACCGGGCGAGTATTACGCAATGACCGGGGCAGACAGCGCAGATACCCAGTATACAGACGGTAAACTGTATACCAGAAGCCTGACGATAAATAAGGGAAATGACAATAGCATTGATTATCGTTTTTCAGCTTCTGACGGGACTAACAGCGCTGCAGGCGCTCCCACAAGTAACAGCGCTTTCACAGTTACAAATAATGCACCGGCACTTTCATGGACTGGTGAACAATATTTTGTGACTGACGGCGTCAACCCTGATACCGGGGGAGACGGAAGCAGTTTTACATTCAGGGTAATGTATACTGACACGGATAATGAAGGGCCCTCTACCCCGGTTCAGGTATGGGTGGATACTAATGGTGATATAGATTATGACGATCCCGGTGAAAAGCAGGATATGACTGTAGACGGAGGTGACGGCAACTATTCAAATGGTGAGAATTATACCAAAACAATGACACTGAGCTATGTTGCAGCTACAGGCGGTGTTCTTAACTACACATTCAGGGCATCGGACGGTACAGATAATGCAACAGGCGGCCCTGTAGCCGATAATACTGTAACAGTGCTCGTAACAGCCGGCACACCGCCGTTCATGGACTGGGTCTCTGATAACTGCCGTATTGACGGTGTAAAACCGGGCACAGGTTTTATGACTGCGGATTTTGAGTTCAAGGTCCAGTATACTGATCCGGGGAATACAGCGCCCTCAACTATCGAGGTCTGGGTTGATGTTAATGGTGATAATGATAATTATGAAGACCCAGGTGAAAAGCTTGCCATGACCATACAGGGCGGCGACGGTGATTATACAAACGGTGAGATTTACACTGCAACTGTGGCTCTGAATACCGCGGGAACCATTAAATACAGATTCTATGCCACTAACGGAACCGATGATGCTATCGGTGATCCGGCAGCTATTGAGAAGAATGTTACTGTCAGAAGCAACTCAGATACAAGAGGTGTGCGTACCGGCACAGGTGACAGCGGGCCAGACTGGTATAACTCTATTCAGTCTGCAATAGATGCTGTTAACGGCGCTCATACTGTTCTTGTATATGAAGGCACTTATAATGAATCTATCGCTTTAGACGGTATTAATGACGATTCTACCACTGTTCAGTCAGTATGCGGACGTGACACCGCCACAATCAACGGTTCAGGAGATGTAGTGGATTTCCAGTGGGACAACTCCGGTTCTGTGATAGATGGATTCACAATTACAGGCGGAACCCGCGGTGTTTCTCTAAACGGTTCAACACCTACAGTGCAAAACTGCAAAATTCACAGCAACAGTAATGCCTCAGGCAATGGAGGAGGTATTTATTCTACTCACGACTCATCGGGAATAACTATTTCAAACTGTGAAATATATTCCAATTCTGCCCTGAACGGTGCCGGTATATTTTTTAATAACGGTACACACACTATCACAGATTCCATCATCCGTAATAACACAGCTTCAAATACCGGGGGAGGGGTATTGTTCAGCTGGACCTCAAGCGGCACTGCCATTACCGGCACAACTGTGAAGGACAACACGTCCACAGGCTCAGGCGGCGGACTTTATATAATCAACGGCAATGCTGATTTTTACAAATGCACCTTAACAGGAAACAGTTCTTCAGCAGACAAGGGCGGCGCACTGTATATTACAGGCGCAAACCCGACATTTGAGAACTGTATTATCGCTGGCAACCAGGCTGCTGACGGCGGAGGCGTAAACGTAAGTTCAGGCTCGTCTTCATTTATCAACACTACTTTTGCCGGAAACCAGGCTGTTTCAGGCGATGGCGGGGCTTTGCGCATCTGCGGCAGTACAAATAACACAATCAGAAACACTATCTTCTGGAATAATACCGCAACCGGCTCAGGTCACAATATATTCAAGGATTGCGCTGTAGAAAATGCCGGCACACTGACTGATTCAGATGTGACCACAGGCGCAGGTTATATTGACGGCGGCACATTTACAACTGGCAGCAACATTGATCCTGCGCAGGACCCTCAGTTTACAGGCACAGGTGATTATCATCTCAAGTCCAGTTCGCCAGCAATTGACCAGGCTAATGCTGTTTATGCCCCTGCTGAGGACATTGACGGTGACATCAGGCCTGCTGGAAGCGCTGATGATATGGGTGCTGATGAGTACGTACCGTAGACACCACGCTATTAAACACGGACTGCCGGTAACTGTTATTTACTCTTCCATTTTACTTGCGTAAAAACACGCACGTTCAGTCATATAAAGCATATATAGAAACTACCTGTGAATATTTTATAATCAGTTAATGCTGAAACACCTCTAAAAATTAATTTTTTCTGTCTCTAAAATCTAAAATTATGTGGCACTAAAATTGCTTCTTATATAATAAGTATTTTTGTGTAATCTGTTTTTACATGTAAAACAAGGCCAATTCTTTTTATTGAATTTGAAATTTCTAATTTAAAACAGTGATGAAATTCAGAATAAAAAAAATATTGCTTTTAGCATTTATTGCTCTAATGGTGTTTATGCCTGCAGACTCTTCCGCTGTTGAGCGTGATTATCCCCATTACAGCAGATGTGAGTATTGTCATTATTTCAATCTTTATACTTTACTCAATCTGATACCTCAGGACATTGACGATACCCAATATAATACCCTGTGCAGGAGCTGTCACATTGGAGGCCCAGGCGCTGCCCCTCTGGCAAGGACGCACTCAAGCGTCAAAACTGACACTGACTATGGTGACTGGACAATGGAGTGCAGGGTCTGCCACGACCCTCATCAGCAGAGGCAGTTCAGGGTTTACGGAAGCGAAAGCTACCTTTTTTCGGGAAATTCGGACAATCCCGGCGGTATAACTGCCACGACTCTGACAGACAGCGGTGCCGGCATTAGCCAGAACCTCACAGGGATGGTGCTCATTCCAAACATTAATAACCAGACTTATAATTATGAGATAACAGGCAATACCGCTACCACAATAACTGTTGAAAAGGACATGGATTTAGCCTTTATAAGTGATGGAGACCCTTACGCTGTGGTTTACGGTAATCTTTTAAGAGAAGATATAAACCTTGATGATATTATGATGGTAATATATACAGGCGTATCTACCGATATACAGGAATATTCTTCTCTGGTTGAGCAGGGCGCAAACTGGACAACTGATCAGTATGCGGGTTTAGTACTTTTACCGGATGTTTCAAAACCTGAATTCAGATACAACATCTCCCGAAATACCCACAACACCATAATTGTTACCAGTCTTTTTAGCACTCAGATACAACCTGGAAAAATGTTTGAGATAATAACCCCGAACACAGGGATTAAGCCGGTAAAATTCTTCAGGAGCACAGGAGCTAAATCTTTTGCTGACGGTGATGTGATATATGATGGAATATGTGAGGTTTGTCATACTCAAACCACACATTTCAACAATGACGGAACTGCAATCGACCAGCTCCACTCAAGCGTTGGCTATGCATCAGGGACTTACTGTATAGACTGTCACAAGCATTATGAGGGCTTTAAGGGCGCCTGGGGCATTGGCGGGTCTCATCCGACCCATCTGGCAGATGACAGCGGTCCAAAACTGTTGTGTCTAGCCTGTCACGGCACATGCAGTCCTCCTGAATTCCGCAATCTGGCTGATACTGCCTGTGAAGACCTTGCCGCTACAGATGTCTGCGATAACTGCCATTCAAATAATGGTGTATCATTGGCCAAGAGCTACTGGAGCGTTCCGGGTTCTTCAACCGGCACATCGGGAAGCTGGAGCATCACAGAGGGAGAGGAGAGCTTCTGCGGCAGTTGTCATGATGCTACGCCGGGTAATACAGCAAAGGACGGAAGCGGCAGCTCCTCATACAATACAATGGGTGATAATACGAATTACGGATTTTACAGGACAGGGCATGGACTTGAAACAGGCAATTATCCGAGACTTGCGTGGCAGGATACTTCAGCAGCGGGTAACCCTGCGGGCGAATTTCAGACATGCGGCGATTGTCACGGCACTCCGCCTCTTGATGAATTCGGCGGTATTATGATACCCATTCCCCCGGATTATCCACCTGTTACCCCGTGCAGTTTCTGTCATGACATAACTTCACTCCATTTTGGAAGTTCAAACAAAAGACTTCGCACAGACGGTTTTTTTGACAATGATCAGAATAATACAATCTGCAAAACATGTCATTCTTATGATCTGTCAGAGGGGTGGGCTGCTGCTGCACAGCCCCATTTTTATACAAACTCTGTTGATTATGAAAATTCAGCTCACAGCGGTTTGCTCTGTACAGAGTGTCATGAGGTGCACGGCGCATCAGGGCCGTTTATAGCTATGACTAAAGCGGACAAGGAGGCACTATGTTATCAATGCCATACTGAGGGGGGTGTTGTGAATAATTCGATCTCAGTATGGAGTATTGAGGGTATTCAATATGATCCGCCGTCTTTTGGTGATAACCAGGCCATACTGACTGATGAAGACAAGAACTGGGTTGCAGACAGCCTCATCGGAAAGACAATAAGAAATATCACTGACGGCAGTTCCGGTACAATCACAGACAATACTACCACTACAGTCACTGTCAGCCTGAGCGGGGGCGCTGAGAACGACTGGGATAACAGTGACAGATACGGCATTTTAGCCTCGGATGATATTCAGGAAGCATTCAGTCAGCCAAATAAACACGATCTTGGTTCTGCATTTACATTAGGCGGAAAGAACTACGCACTAGGGTGCACTACCTGCCACAACGTTCATATAGTGACAGGCAGATTTCAGGATGCGGATCAGGGTAATATAAGTCCTGTTACAAGGGTAAGCTCACCGTCCAATCCTTCAGGTAATCTCGGAGTATGGGGCGATGAGTCCGGAGAAAAGATGAATGATTACGCTTCTTCAGGAAGCGGAACTGGCGGGTGGTTTTATAATATAGCACGCGGTTATCCTCTCGGTTCAACCAGTATGACTTCTGATCAGTCTGCTGTTTACAGGGCTCCCAGATCGGGCAGCGGCTATTCATCTGAATTTACCGGAAGCCTGCTTCCTGATTATTCAACATTCTGTCAGGACTGTCATGCGCAGGATATGGGAGGCGATACTCAGGGCGCTATTGACTGGACAGCTGAGAAGCACGGCCTGTCCCCCTCCAATATGCCTGCACAGGGAGATGACTATTATTTACATGATAATAATACCCCGGGCATTCCCGGTGATGATTACTGGACATGGGCAGAGGGCGGCCTGTGGGGCGATGCTGAAAACCCTGATCCGCTGTTTAAGATGAATTATGTCTCAAGCGGAAGAGGAGCAGGTCACTTTATGAGATGGCCGTATGATACAGCTGACAAGAGCGCCGGTGTTAATTTTGTCATGGCTTGCACTGACTGCCACGAGGCGCATGGAGCAGACCGTGGTGGTTTTGTGCGGGAGCGCTTTAATGTTAATGCTGACGGTGATTGCGGAACCGGCACAAACATTCCGGATGTTTCCCGCACATACGGTGAAAACTGCACTGACGCGAGCGACTGGACAGGCAACTGTAATGCGTGTCACAATTCATCCGGCTTTAATCATGAGGGCCAGAGCTGCGGCACTGCCGCAAGCTGTCACGGTTCTGTAGATTCACCACACCGTATTAATGATACCCTTAGCAGCGGGACACAGCTTCAGCTTACTGCTGATGCCCTGCCTGATGATCCTGAGCCGCATACAAGCTGGGATGACTATTACACAGCCCCTGACTTTACCCCTGAGCTACTGACGGTTTTTGGTGACATCGGCAGTGCTGATCTTAGGATCACATTCAGATCCAGCGCTTACTGGGCTGGTAATCCCGGAATATTTACCAATGATGACCTTAGCGGATCCGTAGTGCCCGAAGATTTCTGGCTCCTGGATAAGAACGCCAATAATGCAGGCAGAACATTCAGCGTCACACATACAGCCGGTGAGACAACAGCGATCATTACAATGAGCCAGCCTTTGACTGAATCAGATCTGAACACGGATCTGCTCGCAGTAAGACCGGCTTCTGTATGGTCATGGTACGATTCAGGAGCCGGAGTCCCGCCGAATTATAACGGCACTCCTGTATCCGGAGCTGTCTCAGCAGGGCCATGGCCTGTTCAAATAACAGCAGATTTTGTAATCACAAAAGTCGAAGGCACTATTGGTTCTGATCAGCTTCTGGTTGAGTTCTCAAAAAGCGCCTATGCAAACCCCGGCTTAACAGGTGATTTACAGATAAGTGATTTTAATTATATTGATGCAAGCATTGGAGGAGCCGCTTCGATTTCAGGTGTGGCTCATACTGCAGGCGCTTCTACGGCAGCTATTACATTGGACACAGCCCTTACTGCTGGTGATATGGACACTGATACACTCTCTGCTGTAGCAAGCTCTGTCTATAATGCAAATAGTTTCTCCATGCCGACATCTGCTGTAATTGTAACGGCTGCGCCGTAGGCATAAAGATTCAACCAGTCTTTAATTTCTCCCTGCTGTTGTGCCTGGACAGACCCGAAAGGAAGCATATATTTCTCAGGCTATACATTAGGGAAAATGGGCAAAGTTCCTTTAGGGGATTCAGATGAAGATTTCTTTACTTATAAGGATTGGGGTTAACTTAGAAGCTGCTACAAAATAAACACTTGGATATAAAGCGTTGCAGTATGTTGTTTAATAAGTCACTTTAACTCCCTATTGCTTCCTTTTTTTGTAACTCTTTTGATTTTTCAGAACTGCCTGAGCTGCGGCAAAGCGTGCTATCGGCACTCTGA
Organism: uncultured Nitrospirales bacterium; assembly: GCA_964574765.1. Lineage (GTDB taxonomy): Bacteria > Nitrospirota > Thermodesulfovibrionia > UBA6902 > BMS3Bbin08 > CAZNPC01. The sequence continues at coordinate 12,631 of CAZNPC010000039.1, forward strand.
ATGGGGAACAGCTGACATAATCGAGTCCTATTTTATGGCAGAACTCAACTGACTTCGGCTCACCGCCATGCTCACCGCAAATACCAAGCTTCAGGTTCTTTTTGACCTTCCTGCCTTTATCAACTGCGATCTTCATGAAAGAACCGACTCCGCTGATATCAATAGAGATAAACGGGTCTTCATTGAGTATTCCCTCTTCAATATAGAATGGCAGGAACCTTCCGGCATCATCCCTTGAAAGACCGTATACAGTCTGTGTAAGGTCGTTTGTGCCGAATGAGTAGAAATCAGCTATGCCCGCTATTTCATCGGATGTTACACACGCACGTGGAAGTTCTATCATGGTTCCTACTGTGTAGGGAACTCTAACCCCGGTCTTTTTTTGCACTTCTTTCGCAGTTCTGATAACTACCTCTTTCATTGCCTTAAGTTCTTTAACATGAGCTACAAGAGGGATCATAATTTCGGGGATAACCTTTATCTTTTTCTTTGTCAGCTGGCTGGCAGCCTCCATGATCGCCTGCGCCTGCATTGCGTAGATTTCAGGGTATGTAACACCGAGACGGCATCCGCGGTGACCGAGCATAGGGTTGAATTCATGAAGTGATTTGTTCTTTGCATCAAGCTGGTCAAATGGAACTTTCATACTCCTGGCAAGGCTTTTCAAATCTTTGACTGTATGGGGCAGAAATTCGTGCAGTGGCGGATCAAGTAGCCTGACTGTAACAGGAAGACCCTTCATAGCCCTGAAAATGCCGAGGAAGTCCTTTTTCTGGAAGGGCAGCAGTTTAGCAAGGGCTTTTTGTCTGCCTTCAAGGGTTTCAGAAAGTATCATCTGTCTTACAGCCTTTATTCTGTCCGGACCGAAAAACATATGCTCTGTCCTGCAAAGACCGATTCCCTCAGCACCGAACTTTAAGGCTGTTTTTGAATCTTCGTAAGACTCTGCATTTGTCCTTACCTTCAGAGTCCTTACCTGATCAGCCCATGTCATGAGTTCCTTATACCATTTATTATGATCAGGATTAGCAGGCAGAAGACTGAGCTGACCCTGATAAAACGTCCCCTTTGTTCCGTTAAGCGTTATCCAGTCACCCTGTTTTAATGCTTTTCCGTTTACACTGATCGTTTTATTCTTCAGGTTTATGTTAAGGTCTGAACACCCGACTATACAGCATTTACCCCATCCCCTGGCAACAAGAGCCGCATGGCTTGTCATACCGCCTTTTGCAGTAAGTATGGCTTCGGCAGCATGCATTCCGTGAACGTCTTCAGGTGAGGTCTCATTCCTTACTAAAATAACTGTTTCGCCTTTTTTTGCCCATGCTTCAGCATCATCTGCAGTAAGCACGATCCTTCCTTTTGCTCCGCCCGGTCCTGCCGGCAGTCCTTTTGCAAGAAGTACGGCTTTTTTCTCGGCTGCGGGGTCCACGCTGGGATGCAGAAGCTCGTCAATCTGGTCCGGTTTGACACGGAGAATGGCAGTTTCTTTTGAAATGAGTCTCTGTTTTGCCATCTCAACAGCCATGCGTATAGCAGACTGACCGTTACGTTTTCCAACTCTTGTCTGGAGCATCCAGAGACGACCTTCTTCAATTGTAAACTCTATATCCTGCATATCAGTATAATGTGTCTCAAGCCTCTTCTGATATCCATAGAGCTGTTTGTAGAGCCTGGGCATGCTTTCTTCAAGTGAATGAAGGTGTTTAGTGTCAGCTGTCTTTCCTGCCTTGTTCACAGGGTTCGGTGTCCTGAGTCCGGCTACAACATCTTCACCCTGTGCATTGGGCAGCCACTCTCCAAAGAACATGTTTTCTCCTGTTGCCGGATTACGGGTGAAGGCAACGCCTGTTGCAGAGTTATTCCCGGTATTTCCGAAAACCATAGTTTGAACGTTAACAGCTGTTCCCCAGTGGGCGGGAAGGCCTTCTATCCTTCTGTATGACACGGCACGCTTGCCCATCCATGACTGAAAAACAGCTCCGATTCCGCCCCAAAGCTGTGCCTCGGGAGTATCAGGGAAAGATTTCTTTAAAGTTGCTTTAATGATTTTTTTAAACTGATCACAGAGCTTTTTAAGATCATCAACTGTAAGGTCAGTATCATTTTTATATCTTTTTTTCTTTTTAATTCCTTCAAGGGCGTGTTCAAGTTTATAGCGGATCCCGTCATGGTCAGTCTTAGGCTCAATACCTGCAGCTTTTTCCATAACAACGTCTGAATACATCATCATCAAACGGCGGTATGCATCATATACAAAGCGGGGGTTATTGGTCTTTTTGATAAGTCCGGGAATGGTTTTTGATGTGAGTCCGCAGTTTAGTACTGTTTCCATCATACCCGGCATTGAACTGCGTGCGCCGGAACGCACTGACAAAAGGAGGGGATCATCCGGATCACCGAATTTCTTGCCCATAATTTTTTCAACTTTTATCGTTGCAGCGTCAACCTGTTTTTTCAGTTCTTTTGGATATCTGCGGTTGTTTTTATAGAATTCTGTACAGACTTCAGTTGTAATCGTATATCCAGGGGGGACGGGCAGCCGCAGCTTTTTATGTCCCGCCATTTCAGCAAGATTTGCTCCCTTACCGCCAAGGAGATTTTTCATTTTTGCATTTCCGTCTGCCTTACCATTGCCAAATGAATATACATATTTTTTTGCCATTATAATCCTCCAGGTTTAGATTTAATATTTAAAAAAAACAAGGGATAAGTAAAATGATGATTCAAATTCCAAGATAAATATTTTACACAAACCAGGTGAATAAATCCAAGAACAAAATTTTATAACTATATAAGACAAATTCAGCGAACAGGGGGTCCACTTTTTTATGACTTCAATACTATAATCGAGGAACAGAAAGGATGTTCTGCTTTTGGGGGTTTTATCCGGGACACAGTCTATTCAATGACTTTAGAAAAATCACCGAGCTGATCAAAAATATTTTTGACGGACAATAGCAGTGCCAGCCGGTTTTCTCTTATCTCCGGTTTTTTATCCATTACCATAACAGTGTTAAAAAAGGTATTTATCGGGTCTTTCAGATCAAACAGCGACCTGTATTCCGACTTTATCAGTTTACTCTTTACCGCCCCGGCAGTATCAAACAGCACTTTTTCAGAATCATCGGTCAGCAGGTTTCTCCTGACCTCAGTATGCCTGACGCCGTTAAGAATATTACATACCCTTTTTGCAGCAAGCAGAAATTCCGTGAAATCAGGAGATTTTTTCATTTGAGAAAGGATTTCAAGCCTGTTCTTAATGTTTTTTATTGTCTGCTTTCCCGCATCTGGCAATGCCTGGCGGTCAGGCTGATCCGGCGCAGTTTCCTTGATTGACAGTACAGCGCTAATGACGTCATGACTGAACCCCTCACTTGAAAATATTGCTTCCATCCTTTGATAAAAAAAGCTCAATATGTCGGTGCTCAGGGTTTTTCTGGCAGGGAGATAGCTTTCAAGCCCCTGAAGCGCCTTGTTTATCAGTGCATCCAGAGAAAAAGGATAGTCCCTGTTCACAAGTATATTAATTATTCCAATAGCCTGTCTTCTGAGAGCAAAAGGATCTTCTGAACCGGAAGGGATCATATCTACAACAAAGAATGAGGCGATATTGTCTATCTTGTCAGCAAGAGATATAATGGCGCCTATTTTATTTGACGGAAGCTCATCAGATGAAAACCTTGGTTTATAGTGCTCATTAATAGCTGTTGCTATGTCGCTATCCTCACCCGAGTTTTCGGCGTAAATCATGCCGATATATCCCTGTAATTCAGGAAATTCCCTGACTATGCCCGTTACCAGATCAGCTTTTGAGAGCATTACCGCCCTGAGAATTTTTTCTTTATCAGGCAGTTTCAATTCCTCTGCAAGAAAAGAACAGATGAATGCGACACGATCTAATTTTTCATAAACACTGCCGAGTTTTTCCTGAAAAGTAACATGTTTTAACTTTTCAATACAGTCCCATAATGGTCTTTTCCTGTCCTCGTCAAAGTAGAACCTGGCATCCTCAAGCCTCGCCCTGAATACGCGCTCTGCACCCTTTTTAACCATATCGTTGTTTTCGGGTGATGAATTGCTAATTAAAACAAAATGGGGCAAAAGGTCCCCGTTTTTGTCTTCAACAGAGAAAAATTTTTGATGGTTTTTCATGACTGTCACAAGCAGTTCTTTGGGAAGCGATAAATATTCAGCATCGAAATTACCAAGGATTACAACCGGATA
>CAZNPC010000040.1:0-3224 GCA_964574765.1 uncultured Nitrospirales bacterium
GACGCTATATCAGACTTCCTTTTCTCCATGTTTTGCTCCAACTCTCTTAACTCGCGCTTGATCTTCAACACCCCTTTTTCCGTTCCTCCAAAAACAATTCCGGACGGTTCAAGAACTTCTCCGTCAAGTGTTGCAAAATACGGAAAGCTATGGGCCGGAGATGCCGCAGGAAGCGATTTTAGCCACAGATCAAATGCCGTATTCAGATCATTAACCAATATCACATCATTTAACAATGCCGCGGCGATCTTCTCATAACCCTTACGGACCTTTACAAGATCGACCGCTCTGCCTATGACATCACTACCGGAAAACTCCGCAGACGCCGATCCGGAGGCGGCTAAGGCAATGTTCACAGGAATAAATCCGCTTCTATTGATCTTATGCTGTTTTATGAGGCCTAATGCTTTCTTGATCTCCATATCATCATCAACCACAGAGGCACTCAGTCTGTCACCCAGCACAGACTCAATAGCTGTTTCATGTTCTGGAAGGGCCTCGAAAATATCAGCTACCTGGCATAGAATCTTCACAGAATCCTTAACCGAGCTTTTTCCGCTGTTATCTAGTTCTCTCAAAGATTCGGCCCTTGAATTCATCGCAGCCATTTCTTCCCTGTCCTTATAAAGTCCTTCCTCTTTCAGGGTCAAAGCCTCTTTTTTTCTGCTCAAGTCATCAGTCAGTGTCTGTTTACCCCTGTACTTGTCCTGCAGGCCGGCATCCGATGCGGTGAATACGTTAGAAGTTTCGGATATGGAATCGGAAAGCCCGGAAATTGCTTTTTTAACAGAATTGATATCCTCAAGGCATTTCTGCTCTTTTTTGCTGATAGTTTCGATTACTAATGAAAAACCGTTTATCTCATTCTTCAGGCCGCTGACCTCTTCAGCCTTGTCAAATATCTTTCTTCTCCCGTCCTCAAGACCCTGTTCCATCTCAACGATCTCTTTCTCCAGCGCTGAAAACTCTTCGTTTTTAGAATTCAGCGCAGCCTCTACACCCGAAAGCTCAAGATTGATTTCATCGATCTTCTTTTTGAGTTCCTCAACCTGTGAACTCATGCTTTCCTTTGCCCCGGTAAGTTCATTATCTCTGGTAAACAGTCTCTGGAGTCTCCCCTTAAGGTTTTCGCAGTCACTTTTAAGCAGTGATATCCTGCCTTCTTCTTCAATAAACTCTCTTTCAGCGGTATTAAGCCTGTTCTGGAGTTCATCATGGGACTTTTCCTCATTTACTAACAAAAGCTTCTTTTCCTCCAGTAGTGCATCTGAAGAGTGGATATTCGTCGAGAGTTCTGTTTCCCTGGATTTAAGCTTCTCATCAGAAGATGAAATATCTGCCAGTTCATTTCCGAGCTGTGATATATCCCTTATGGCAATTTTCACCTCAAGGCCCCGCACTTCATCAAACAGCCGCTTATACTTCTGTGCGCGCCTGGCATGCCTGTCTATGGAATTGATCTGTCTTTTTACCTCGGAAACGATGTCCTGAAGACGCTGAAGATTTGACTTGGAAGACTCCAGTTTGCTAATTGCCTCTGCCTTCCGGACGTTATATTTCATAACACCGGCCACTTCTTCGATTAAAAATCTTCTGTCCTGAGGTTTGGAATTGAGAATAGCATCTATCCTGCCCTGTTCCAATATAGAATATGTCTTCAGCTCCAGCCCCGTATCAAGAAAAACATTGCGTATATCCTTAAGTCTGCAAGGCACTTTGTTCATAAGATATTCGCTCTCACCTGATCTGTAAAGACGCCTGGTAACTAAAATTTCTCCGGTATCAGACGAGCTTCCGTTGCTTACACCGGATATAAGCAGTGTAACCTCTGCCATGCCTTTGGATTTCTTTGACGCGGAACCCGAAAAGATGACATCCTCCATGCGGTCCCCTCTAAGACTCTTGGCACTCTGCTCGCCAAGAACCCACTTAAAGGCATCAACAATATTACTTTTCCCGCAGCCATTAGGGCCAACAACAGCGGTGACACCCGGATGGAAATTGAAGGCGGTTTTATCAGAAAACGATTTAAAACCTATCAGGTCTATTTTATCAATTCGCATTGTCAGTGCTTAATAAAAGAAATGTCCGAATCAGAATATTTTACTACAGATAATATATATCATTGCCTTTTTTTATATCAAGCCGTGAATTTGACCCGGCAGTGCGATACTCCTGTTAACAAGTATTCTCCTATCGCTGAGGGATTACGTAAAATTAAGAGTAACATACAAGCCATCATGGCCAGTTATCCGATAACCTGCTGAATTACTTCAGATTAAAACTGCTAATCAGGCCTGTCATTCAACAGCTTGAGTACTGCATCATCACGAAAAGATGGAAAATGTCCTGACTCCAGACTGCCGGCTCCTAATGCATTGCCTGCAGCAACAGACTCTGCGAACTTTCGCATTACATCATCACGAAAAGAAGGAAAATGCCCTGATTCCAATGTGCCGGACTGTGATTTAGCAGTCGAAATTACAGATCCGGTCTTATCCGGATACCCTTCGATTTCGTCTTCAATATTGAAAAACATGATAACAAGAACTGAAGCTATGACTGCCACAATAACAGAAACAACAGTCAGCACTTTTCTAAAACTTCTCTTTTGTAAAGTGATACTGTCTCCTGATATCGTTTCTTCTGCTCCTTCAGCCTGCGACACTCCCGCAGTTTCCAAAACCGCGGCCTCAGGCTCAACATACTCCTCTTTTGGCTCAGAAACTGCCTTTTCAACAGTTGGGATTGTAAAATCCGGAACGTAATCAACTTCACCTTCAGTCTTAATAGATACATCTCCTTCAACCGGTTTAATCTCATCTTCCCCGTCAGCGAATATAATTTCGTCTTCCTCAATGGGTTTAGTCTTATCATCCGCGCTGACCAGATCAATTTCATCCTCTTCTATCGGCTTATTTTTATCATCCACGTCATCGAGTATAATTTCATCTTCTTCAATGGGTTTAGTCTTATCATCCGCGCTGACCAGCTCAATTTCATCCTCTTCTATCGGCTTAATTTCATCAACCCGGCCGGCATGGACTGTTACTTCTTCCTCAATCGGCGCGGGCTCCTCATCCTCTTCTATTGTGCTGATCTCTTCTTCCTCTTCAGCCTTTACTTCAACTTCTTCCTCAGGCACAGCCTCTTCTTCCTCAGGCACAGCCTCTTCTTCCTCTTCAGCCTTTACTTCAACTTCTTCCTCAGGCACAGCCTCTTCT
>CAZNPC010000040.1:3324-16770 GCA_964574765.1 uncultured Nitrospirales bacterium
CTTCCTCTTCAGCCTTTACTTCAACTTCTTCCTCAGGCACAGCCTCTTCTTCCTCTTCAGCCTTTACTTCAACTTTTTCCTCAGGCACAGCCTCTTCTTCCTCTGTCTGTTCAGTTACTTTTTCTTCGACCTTTTCTGTTTCTGACACCCCATTAGCTACCGGTAATATTTCACCTATCTCCTCACCAGGCGTCTCTGTTGTTGTTAATTCTTCCGCAAGCATACTGTCATAATCTGCTCTTTTCTCAGGGTCTGACAGAGTGTCATGTGCTCTATGAATATAAGCAAATATTTTTGTAAGTTTCTCCTTCAAATCTTCACATGGCTGGGAATAGTGTCTGTCAGGGTGATATTTTCTGGAAACGTCATAATATGCCTTGCTTATCTCTTCAGAAGAAGTATCTTTATTAACTCCTAATATTTCGTAATATCCATAGGCATCGCATTTTTCGAATATCCATGTCACTTCGTCTGTGAATTCAGGAGTAACAGGTTCAGCCGGTTTCGCTAACAGATCTACTGCAGAGATCTCAACAGGTGTATCATCCTCCTCTTTAGGCTTGATCAATCCTATGCTGAGAAGAGTATAAATGGTTCTCAGTGTTTCAAAATCAGTCAGATCGGACCTCTTAAGAATAGTTTTTAAAGGATCCCTCCCATTTATAAAAGAAAGAATGGTTTTATCAGAATCTTCCAGATTTACATCCTGAAATATGTTAAGCGGGTCAGAAGAAAGGCTAATCACTGAATCAATCGACGGGCACATTTTGGCGATATGCATAAAATTGTCGATTCTTTTGATGCCCCTGTAAATTATGTTCGCTGTACTTATTTTTAACGTAATAACTTCGCCTGTAATGATCGGATCCTCAATAAATTCGAACTCGCCGTCCCCCATTGTAAATAAACTTAGAGTGATCTCTTCAATTTGGTGGCAGACTACTTCGAATAGATCTTTTGCGGTTAAAGCGTTTATTTCAACAAGAATCTTTCCAAGACGCTTGCCTGTCTTTTCCAGAATGCCTGACGCCTGTACATACTGCTCAAGGGATATTCTTCCTTCCTTAAGTAAAACAACTCCAAGACGGTCATCTTTGTCGTTTGATGCCGCAAATACAATATCTCCCTTATTTACATAGACCTTCTTTATGGTATTTCCACTTTTTACTTCAACAACACCGGTTTTGGTGTTCCTTTGAAGGCTTATGAGTACATCAGATAGAGAATAATCACTCAACGAACCCTGATATGCGTCAACCGGCTGCATCATACAATCATGTCCTCTTTCTTTCTCCTGGCCTGCAAAAAGCTGTTTCTGAAATAGAAACATTAATGTTATTCTCTGTTACAGCCATCTTAAAATTTTACCATATTTGTCAGACAAATATTTACTTTATTGAATATGAGATTTCGGAAATGTTTAATTTTTGCAGTGGTTTGAATCAAGAATCGTATCTCATACTGAAACTGTCAAACTCCGCCGGGCAATCAAGCCATTTCTCATCAACATGTGTAACAACAGCTCCCGGAGGACCCTTTCTGCACCAATCTACGGCTTTTTCAAGCTGTTCTCTGAGGCCTTCAAAAACAGCCTCAACACTTCCGTCAGGAAGATTTCTAACATAACCCTTCAGGCCCAGACCGTCGGCCATATCTCTCGTACTGGCCCGGAAGAAGACCCCCTGTACGCGTCCCGTGATCAGCACATGCACCCTGCCCCTGTCCATGATAATATATTATAACACCCGACGAGGACTAAAATGAAAAGTTGAAAATTAACAATGATCAATGAAAATGTGCACTGATAACTGCTAAATGATAATTGCTGATTTTGCGATGATCCGTTCATTATGATTTACATCATTGCACTTTTCAGCAATTCATATTATGGTTTAATAAGAAATGAGCGGTAAATTATTTGTTTTAAATTTAATTTACTTTTCACTCTTAACTTGTAACTATTAACTCTTTATTTATAAAAGGGGGCATTTAATTTGAAGGCTACCGAGATCAAGCCTGATATCTATTGGGTAGGAGCTGTTGACTGGGCAGTAAGGGACTTTCACGGATATGTAACGCCGAAAGGAACAACATATAATAATTATCTTATTCTGGACAAGCAGATCACTCTGGTGGACACGGTTAAGCATAATTTTGCACAGGTTACCATAGACAATATCAGAGCTGTCACAGACCCGTCAAAGATCGTGAACCTGGTAATAAACCATATTGAGCCTGACCATGCCAGTGGTATCGATAAGGTTATGTCTCTTATCCCTGACGCTACTATATATATAACAGACAAGGGCAAAAAAGGCCTTGACAGACACTTTGATACATCAGGATGGAAATTCAAAATCGTAAAGACCGGCGATACACTAACCACAGGCAAGTACAGCCTTCTTTTTCTCGAAACACCCATGCTTCACTGGCCTGATTCAATGATGACTTATATAAAAGAAGTAAAACTGCTTATATCGCAGGACGCCTTTGGACAGCATATTGCCACAGCTTCGAGGTTTGATGATGAGTTCACAAAGTGCGCGTCTCATGCTGAACTCAGCGATGCTGTCCTTGATTATTATGCAAACATCCTCATGCCATTTGGTACTCTGATAAAATCCAAGATAGCAGAGATACATAAGCTCGGACTGGACATTGATATGATCGCTCCGGACCACGGTATAATATGGCGCGGGGACCCCGGCGGTATTATTCAGAGATACCTTGATATGGCAGACGGCAAGGCTGATCTGAGCATCGCAATTATCTACGATACAATGTGGCACAGCACTGAACTCATGACACTGCCTTTGGCAAAAGGAATAAAAGACGAGGGAGTTGACTGCAAAGTCATTAAACTGCGTTCAACCCCAATGAGCGTGGCTATCAAGGAATTCTGGAGGTCAAGAGGATGCCTTATAGGAAGCCCTACCCTTAATAATATTATGTACCCGTCTATAGCTGAAATCCTCTCGCACCTTGGGGGCTTGAGGCCTAAAAACAGGATTGTCGGCGCGTTTGGAAGCTATGGCTGGGGCGGAGGAGCTGTAAAGGGTGCTTATGAAGAATTCAAAAAGATGAAACTGGAGATCGTTGAGCCTGGTATACAGGTGAAATATAAGCCGTCGCCTGAAGATAATGATATGTGTTACGAGTTTGGCAGGGACTTCGCCAGAAAGACAAAGGAGTATCATGCTAATTACTCTTAATTTACCGGTAGTTAGTTGCTATTAAATAAAGCACTTTATTATGGTTAACTGTTAACCAGGGAGGTATGAAATGGCAGAAAAAGGACTTTTTTGCGGTATCAACTTACCAAAAGACGCAGGAAATCTGAGTGATATGGAGAAAAAGCATATACCTGATATTGATGCACCTGATGAAGTTAAGGCTGGTGAACCATTTAAGGTCACTATTAAAGTCGGAGAGATGCCTCATGTTTCAGAAGAAGCCCATCATATACAATGGATAGACGTCTATTTCGGACAGAACTTTTATACGCGTATTGAACTGACGCCTGTTTTCACGCGCCCGGAAGTCACTGTCACTCTTGTCAGGCATGGAAAGGGAGCCCACAAGACAGGAACACTGCGTGTTATTGAACGCTGTAATATTCACGGCCTCTGGGAAGCAACAAAAGAAATCGCTGTTAGTAACACTGATTAGCACAGAATACAGATTCCGGCAGGGATGATCGCCTTATGAAAATAACCAAAGAACACGTACAAGAAATCCTTGACAGGCTGACCCCTGTTCTTGAAGCACATAAGTGTTATATGGAAATATCAGCGGTAAAAGACAATAAAGTATTTATTTACTGCGGGGGTGAGGGAACTGATTGTGATGATAAATGTGTAGATGCCGTTATCAAAAAAGAAATACCGGGGATTGAAATATCTTATTTATAACAGACTCCATAACAACACATCTATATGAAAAATGATGTTAGAAAACTTCTGAATGACAAAAGATATGACCAGCTGATAAGCTTCTCCCCTAAATCAAAAAAAATACTGACCACTCTGATCTCACTCTCTTATGATAAGAGTGACCCTCTCACCTGGCGCGCTATGGAGGCTATCGGTATTGTAACAGGAAAAGTTTCAGATACTGATCCTGAACTTGTTAGAAATATAGTTAACCGTTTGTTATGGATGATAAGGGACGAGTCCGGCGGCATCGGCTGGAGCGCTCCTGAGACTCTCGGAGAAATAGTCAGAAACAGTCCTGAATTGTGCGCGGATATCGCGCCTGTCATTGTCTCTTTCCATGACGAACCTCCCCTCACAGCAGGAGTTTTCAGGGCCGTAGGACGAATAGGAAAAAGAAATACTGACATGGCTGTTCCCGCTGTAATTGCAGCCATTCCCCATCTAAAAAACAGTGTCCCCTCAGTCAGAGGCTACGCCGCCTGGGCACTTGGTGAAATTGGGGCATCCGGAGTCAGGGAAGAACTTGAAAAACTTGTAGATGACAAGGATACTTTCACTTTCTATGAAGACGGAGAATTAAAGGAAAAGACTGTTGGGGGGATTGTGAGGGAGGCTTTAGAGAGAGTTGATCAAAGTGATTAATAGTTTCCCTTAATCAAAATAACGGAGAGTTCACTATCTGACGCTCTATCTTTTCATCAATAGCCTTTTGGCGTTTATCATCAAAAGGCATATCCCCAGACTTCCGGGATATCAATAGAAGTGCAACGATAAAAATGAAGCATTTTAAGTGGTGTTTTACCTGAAAAGGAATCCATAATTAATCTTTAAGTACAATAAACCTGATATATTCATTATTGGCGTCCAGAACCCTGATCCTGTAGCGCTTAAAAATGATAATATCAGAACCGGAAAGATCATAGGTCAGCTCCTGACTGAAATCAGGCCTTGTGACATCTCTCCTGAACTCTCTGTAAGAGAGTCGAATAATATTACCTGAACGGCCCCTGTAGATCAGCTCCTCTTTAAATGAGTCGTCAGATGGATATTCAATTGCCTGCCAGTGGTCTGTTGACTGCATGTCCCCGGTTGGACGCGACGCCTTGATATACTTGATGTGTTCATAGATTACCATTGAGGACATGACTGCCGTCCGTTTTTCAACATTTATGGAATAATTCCTTGTGTACTGTTTTCTCTTATGAGTAATTGTCGAACAACCTGCGAAGACAGTCAGACACAACATAATAATAAAAGCTCTCTTATAGTTCATGGCTATTCCCCTCACCTGCTGCTTTTAAATATATTGATTAAACAGAATCAAATTATAAACATAATAGATTGGCTTACTCAAGCTATATATTGCTGTCGCATGCCGTTTTGCGCATCAATAGTCAACCTGAAGTGACTCCGGCACTTCTTCAATAAACGCCTCGATCATAGTTTTAAGTCCAAATCAATAGAATTCCTTAAGCGTATCTATAATTTTCGAAGTGTCAAAAGCCTGCCTTACCAGAGACTCTCCCCTGATCATGGGTATTCTCTCCTCCAGTATAGGGCGGTCATTTTTATAAATGACGCCTATAGGGATCCTGTCACCACACTCAAGCGATTTTTGGAACGCGCTGACCCTGTCCGCTGAATCATGATCAGGCTCTATATGGTATACCCTGTCCTTATACCATTCATGAGTATTTACCTTATTGAAAATAACGCACGGCTGCAGGATGTCGACCAGAGTAAATCCTTTGTGATTAACTGCCTCTTTCATCAGATCCCTTAAGTGACCGGTATCTCCTGAAAATCCCCTGGCCACGAAACTGCAGTCAAGTGCAACCGCGAGCGCCACGGGATTCAATTGTTCGGAAAACACTCCAAAAGGCTGGTTCTTTGTCTTCACTCCTTCCATAGTTGTCGGTGAAGCCTGGCCTTTTGTCAGCCCGTATACCTGGTTGTCATGGACAAAGAGTTTTACATTGACGTTTCTCCTGATCGCGTGAATAAAATGATTCCCCCCCTCCCCATAACAGTCGCCGTCTCCTGCAAAAGCCAGCACACGCATTTCATGGTTTGCAAGCCTGATTCCCGTGGCAACCGGAAGGGTTCTTCCGTGAAGGCCGTTAAATGTATTGCACCTGATATAGTGAGGGAATTTGCCTGACTGCCCTATCCCGGATACTACAGTAAGCTCATGCGGTTCAATGCCGAGATCTACCATTGCGTTTTTAAACGCTGTCAGTATACCGAAATTTCCACAGCCCGGACACCATGCCGGATGCTTTCCCCTATAGTCCTTTAATGTGCTCATTAAGCTCCTGTAACAGATTATCCGCAGTAAACGGCCTGCCGTCATATTTATTTATACCCGCCCTGAACTCATAACCGGTCTCCGCCCTGATCAGCCGTGCAAGCTGGCCGGTTGCATTGCCTTCAATACATACCGAAAGCTTTGCCCTTTCTATCAGTCCCGGATAATCAAACTTTTCAGGCGCTGGAAACGGATAAAGTTCACTGAAGTGAAGCATCGCTATTTTGCTGTTATCTGACAGGACATCAACGGCTTCTTTCACAACACCATATGAAGACCCCCAGCAGACCAGTACTATTTCCGGCTCACCGTCCCCATACAGCAGAGGGGGATTTATTTCATCTCTGATATGCCGCATTTTTTTAAAAAGCCTTTTATCAACCATTTTGACCCTGGTGGCCGCGTCTTCAATAAGATGGCCTTCCTCATCATGTTCGTCACTGTCAGTCACCACGAGGTGTCTCGAGTCACCGGGGATACCAAGAGGGGAAACGCCTGTTTCGGTAAAAGCATGCCGTTTATATTCAGGCAGGTTTTTAAATGCATCTCCCCTTAGCCTGTAATCATTGTATTTGATCCTTTCAGTATCAAATCCCTCATATGTCCATTGTGAATCACCAAGGTACTGGTCGGTCATAACGATTACCGGAACCTGATATTTCTCAGCAATATCAAAAGCCCTGTTAGTCAGATAAAATGCCTGTTCCGGAGTTCCCGGGGCGAAAATGACCCTTGGAAATTCTCCGTGTGCCGAGTACAGCGCGAACTGCAGGTCAGCCTGTTCCGTCCTTGTAGGAAGTCCTGTAGCGGGTCCCGGTCTTTGCGCAAGGGCGATCACAACAGGGGTCTCTGTCGCGGCAGAAAGGGAAAGACCTTCAACCATCAATGCAAATCCTCCCCCTGATGTCCCTGTCATCGCCCTGACGCCTGCAAAAGAAGCGCCTAGCGCCATGTTAATTGCAGCGATTTCGTCTTCAGCCTGCTCAACAACAATGCCGTATTCTTTTTCCTTCCCTGCAATATAGTTCATAATGCCTGTTGAGGGCGTCATTGGATACGCTGAATAGAACTTACAACCCGAGCTTATCGCTGAAAGCCCGACAGCCTCAGCACCGTTAATAAGCATAAAGTGTCTGTCACTCCGGCCCTTCAGAGAAAACCTGCATTCTTTGCAGTGCGTTCCCGCAAAATCATAGCCGGCTTTTGCCGCATTGATATTGCCATTGACGACTTCATCACCTTTTCTGCTGAATGTATGTTTTATAATTTCAAAAAGGATATCCGGCTCAGCTCTCAGCAGGCCCAGAATAGAGCCGATTGCAACGGCATTGGCCATTATTTTGCCGTTTCCATGTTCAATTGCCAGGTTTACAAAAGGGATGTCAAGGAAATGCGGCTTTTCGTGTTTTTGTTTCAGGGTGGATGAGTCATATATGACCTGACCGTTATTTGAAAGCTCTTTCTCATGAAGCAGTATGCTGTCTCTGTCGAGGGCCACCAGAACGTCAATCACGTCTCTTGAGGCCGTGATAACCCGGTCCGAAACCCGTACCTGGTAGAAATTGTGGCCGCCCCTTACCCGAGATTCATAGTCCTGATGTGAAAAGACATGATATCCCGCCCTTGAAAAGAACTGTGCGAGTGTCCCGCCTACTGTCTGGATCCCCTGGCCTGCTTCACCGCCAATCCCTATTGTGTAATCCATATTAAAGTTATACTTTAAGTTATTGGCTGTTTACTATTAATTTTATTTTTAATTTATTTAGCCATACTATGTGGCTTCTCTCTTCATTTATGATCTTATCCATTACATCTTTTTCTTTTACAGCTTCACTCATCGTATGATAATAAAGCAGGGTTTCCTTTTCAAAACCTATAGCAAAAAAAACAGCTTCTATCGCGGTCCTCACACTCTCAAGAGCAGGAAGTGACTTACCCCTGCCTAAAAAAAATTCCGATTCAACAACAGCCCTGAGATACTGTGATGCTTCTTCTCCGTAATCCGGTTTATTGTCCTCCATGCCGGATTTCAGTTCCTGAAAGGTCTTTTCGTGCATCTGCTCTTTGACAGACAAGGTTTCAAAAAGTTTCGTCAGTTCCCTGTTAGATTGAAATCTTCGAGCCATTTCAGTGTAGAATTCAGAGCCGAGTTTCTCAGTTTGAATCGCCTGTTCAACGACCTCATACACGGAATATTTTTCCATATTATTCACCTCACAGGTATTACGGAATAAGTGCGGGCACACTTGTCCCTTTACGGACCCGCATACCGTATTTTGCAGCGCGATCAATGTCAGATAACCACTACAGAATCATCACATCCATAATCATTGGGGTCATACCTGTCAGCGCACCAGTCATTCTCCCAGCGGCTGGAATCAATCAAATATCTGAACCTGTACTCTCTGTCCTTCGGAAGCTGCAGAGTTAAAGTAAAGTCCCCGCTTTTCAGTTTCTTCAGAGTAGTTTCAGAAGAGTTCCAGTTATTAAAGTCCCCGACAAGCGAAACATTGAGGGCTCCGGGCGCGGCCATACCGGGCAGTCTGAAGGTCACCCTGCAGAGAGAACCGGTCTTAAGGTATTGTTTTTTTAATCCCGGCGGTGCGTCATTTTTTTTGGTATTGGTTTTTTTTGCGGTTTTGGCCTTGACAGCTGACTTCTTTACTTTGCTATTTCCCATACCTTACCTCCCCTTTTATTGGTTTCTTCGTCCATCATCCATCGTCCATCATCCATCGTCTATCTTCTTATGCCGTCGGCGTACCTCCGTCAACAATGCTGTGCTCTTCCCACATAAACCAGCTGCCTGAATCATAAAGATAAAAATATGTATTGGCGAAAATATCATAATGCTGCTGCTCTTCCTGAATAAGCCTTTTAAATAACTCAGCCTCTTTTTCCGTACTTGTTACCGTGGCTGCCTTTTTATAAAACTCAATGCCTTCCTTTTCCATCTGCATCGCAATCTTAAACGCTTCGAGCTCATCCACAGTTGTCTCAACCTTTTTCATCATGTCTTCTTTCATTGTCTCAAAGATAGACTTGACGTTCTTCATCGGGCTGACGTCTTTGCCTTTTATGTCCAGCCCCTTTATTATCTTGGAAAGCATTCCAAGGTGCCTCTTCTCATCGTCAGAGATAGCCAGGAACATCTTCTTGCCAACCGGGTTGCTCGTTCTGTCAGCAGCTTCTTTATAAAACTTGATCGCGTCCGCTTCCATGCTGATAGCTATCTCAACCGCATTCATTATGCTGCCTCCCCGGTACTGAAATTATATCCTTAGTATGATTCGATAAGTTCCACCCTGAACTTTTTCAGATATTCAACATGCCTGACTTCCTGCTCCATCATTTCCTTAAATACAATCCTGGCATTACTGTCCGCGGCATCCTTATGAAGCCCGCGATAAAAGTTATATGCCTTTCCTTCTATTTCCATAGCCAGTGTAAGCGCTCCCATCTGGTCCTTGATAGTATATCTCTCAACCTTGCTCTCAAGACCAGCAACCGGTATTCCAGCTTCTGTCACATCAGCCGTTGTGGTGTTCTTGAAATTTTCAAAACTTTTCATTTCCCTGTTGTCCATCACTGCTTCATAAAGGAAGCAGATATAATCCATATGCCTTTCTTCCCAGTCGCATAATTTTTGAAACGCATTTTTTGCTTCCGGGATATTTGTTTTTTCCGATGCCTGGGTATAAAACTCCCATGTACCTTTCTCCATTACATAGGCTTCAACCAGGGCCTGTAATAAATCTTCTCTGCCAGTGAACATCGGAATAATTCACCCTTTCATGCAAGTATCATAAAGAGCCTTGCCAGCAGGAAAATCGCCCCAGGCGATTCCAATGTCCGGCAAGGTTGATTTAATGAACCAGTCAGACAGAGATGTTGATAAAAAATGGATTCGATCCAATAATAAAAAGTCTATCATATTCAGGCGGAAAGTCAATATTTTCAGGCACTGGCAGCGAAGTTTTCAACTAAAGAGATCATGTCAAATCTCTGATCTTCGATATGAGCGCTCCTTTGGATATCTCTTCATAGTCAAGCAGTTCCCCGGGTTTTCCGCTCTTTGGCATTTTTTTGACAGACAGTGAGTAGACAGGCACCGGTTTTTCAGCAAACACACTTTTTACAGCTTCACCCAGCCCCCCCTCTTCAAAATGATCTTCAACAGTAATGACCGCCCTTGTGTTTACAACGGCATCATGAAGGGTCTTTGCATCGATCGGTTTTATGCAGTAAAGATCTACAACTCTTATGAAAATGCCTTCTTTTTTTAATTCCTCATAAGCCTGGAGAGCCTCATGTAAAGTTATTCCAGCTCCGACAACGGTAATAACATCATTTTCGCTGACTGTCAACACCTTACAACCGCCTATTATGAATTCTTCATCCTTTGAGTAGATAACAGGCACAGCCTGCCTTGTCATGCGTATATACACGATTCCTCTGTGTTTCGCAGCCTGCTCAACCAGTTTCTCAGTCGACACCGCGTCTGAAGGGTAGAAGACTACACTGTTCAGGATCGCCCTGAACATGGCAATATCTTCAAGTCCCATCTGAGACGCTCCGTCCTCTCCAATTGACACACCCGCGTGAGAACCGCAAAATTTAATATTCGCGTCAGAGTACCGGCTCATTCTTATCTGGTCATAAGCCCGCGAAAAGAACGCTGCAAACGTAGAAACAAAGGGTATCTTCCCTCTGTTGGATAGCCCGACCGCAGCGCCGGCCATATTCTGTTCAGCAATGAACATTTCAAAAAACCTTTCCGGATATTCTTTCTTAAATATCTCCGAATAAGTTGAGTTACTGACTTCAGCGTCAAGCACCACAATATCGGGATACGCAGGATATATCCTTTTAAGTGCATTGCCATAGGCCTTTCTTGTGGCCGTCAGCTCATCTTTTATGTATGCCGGAGCTTCCACTTCTTCCGGCCTCATGCGTTCAGGTCTCATGTCATCCGGTTTCAGCAATTGACCCCTTACTTTTGCGTCAATTCCTCCCCACTCTTCAACTGCCCTCTGAAAATCTTCTTTTTTTAATGCTTTCCCGTGCCAGCCGTCCTGATCTTCAATAAACGATACGCCCTTCCCCTTCAATGTTTTCGCTATGATCATGCAAGGCCTGCCTTTTACCTGAAGAGCCGCCTCAAAAGCAGAAAGGATGTCCTTAAGTGAATGACCATCAATTACAATCGCTTCCCAGTCAAAGGAGGAAACACGCTTCTTATAGGCGTCTGTGTCATGACCATACATTGTCTCTCCGCGCTGTCCAAGACGATTCACATCCATTATCCCAACCAGATTGTCCAGCTTATAATGTGACGCGATCTGTATGGCTTCCCACTGTGATCCCTCTGCCATTTCACTGTCGCCAAGAAGTACGAATGTCCTGTATGGCAGTTTATCAAGGTATTTCGCGTTCATGGCAATACCCACCCCGATCGAAAGTCCCTGCCCCAGAGATCCAGTGGCAGCTTCTACATGTTCAAACGCCTTTGTCGGATGCCCTTCAAGCCTGCTGCCGAATTTTCTGAACGTTTTCAATTCCTCATCTGTAATACTCCCGGCTGCCGCCCATAAAGCATAATAAAGCGGTGAAGCGTGCCCCTTTGAAAAAACCAGCCGGTCATTGTTGGGATGCGCCGGATCTTCCAGGTCATATCTGAAGAACCCTCCAAAAAAAAGGCATGTCATCAGGTCTGCGGCAGACAATGAAGATGTCGGATGTCCGGAACCTGCCTCAGTGCTTGATAGAATAGAATAATACCGGACAAGCTTTGCGAGTTTTTCAAGGTCATTCGTTATCTGCATGCATCCTCCTATATGAATATATTAAACATACTTTTAATATTAT
This sequence comes from uncultured Nitrospirales bacterium, assembly GCA_964574765.1. Taxonomy (GTDB): domain Bacteria; phylum Nitrospirota; class Thermodesulfovibrionia; order UBA6902; family BMS3Bbin08; genus CAZNPC01. The sequence goes on from CAZNPC010000040.1 coordinate 15,436, forward strand.
CAGGAACACCGGGAATTGCAATCTTTTTTTCAGATTCAAAAACTCAAACATGCCCGTCTCAGAACCACAAGCTGAAAAACCAGAACCAGAGAAAACATCCAGTGAATGCGGCTATTTTCTCAATCGCGTTGAGCCGTTTTGTTTTGACTATTGAGTATAGACTAAGAGGAGAGCTCAGAAAGCAGGCAGTTATAAATACCCATTTCGGCACTGCTTTTTTGACAGGCCGATCCGGGAATACAGAGCAGAAAGGACACTCTATTTCACCATTAAGCCTGTGCCCGCACCTGGCACACCGGCTTATACCAATAATTTCGTCAGTCCTTTCCCTTTCCATTTGTTACAGATCGCAGATCAAATTTCATGAAAGACATAGGATTAGAATTGATATTCCGGACTTTTACGCCAAAATGAAGATGGGGGCCCGTTGCCCTGCCTGATGAACCGACTGACCCTATGACATCACCTCTCGAAACCATCTCTTCAGGCCTGACACTGATCTCTGATAAATGCATATAAATGCTGAATATCCCCTGGCCGTGATCAAGAATAAGTGTGTTACCCCCGAAGAAAAGTTCCTCGGCTATTATTACTTTTCCATTATTAAATGCCTTAACAGGCTCTCCTCTTTTGCCTCTGAAATCAACTCCTTTATGAATACTGGTCTTTTTCTCGTTCATTATCCGTTTTGTGCCGAACGCTGTGGAGGTCTCATTTTCAATAGGAAGTATAAAATTCGCGTCCCAATGACTTTCTGATCTCTTTTTCCATATTGTCTTCAGTTTTTCAGCTTCCTTCTGCGCTCTCTTGAGGTCTTCCGGACCGAGGAAGACCTTATTATCAGGCAGTGTCAGATTTATCGTGGGAAAATCGGCATCTCTGACAATAAGATCCAATGTGGCACTGAGTTCTCCGGTCGACAGACGAATATCATATTTTCCGGCCTTTGTATCCATGCCTACCGCGCTGACCGCGACAAAACAGCCCCTGCCGCAGCTGCTGAAATACAAAGCCCTGTTATCAAGAACCGCCTCCGGATCATCGGCGTTAAACAGGCCGCTGACCTTTACCATAAATGCATCGCCTGGAGCGATCTCCCGGGGCACAACTTCAGCTTCAAACGCGCACACATCGTTATATGATAAAAATAGCAGGGAGAACAGAACGAAAAGTTTTATGGGTCTCATTTTCTTAGTATGATAAATTGCGCGGAAAGTTGCAAGGATGCAGCGTACTGCCTGCATGATGGCGAAAGCTCTTAAAATCCTTAGAGTTTAAACTCAAGGTAATACTGATGCGGGAGGAAATCCTTATCCTGAGTCAGACGATAACCGG
>CAZNPC010000041.1:0-16713 GCA_964574765.1 uncultured Nitrospirales bacterium
TGAAAGAACCATTATAGGTGTGATCGGAGACACATCAAAGATCACTGAGGATGAAACCGGCGCTTTTCAGGTAATGCCGGGCGTTGAAAAGATCCACCGTATTCTCAAGCCTTTTAAACTTGCCAGCAGGGATTTCAAATCCCGTGACACCCATATCAGGATCGGCAAACACACCATCGGCGGAAAAAGGATCCATGTCTTTGCCGGACCATGCGCCATTGAAAGCAGATCCGTACTTGTAAAAATCGCTGAGGATGTCAAGAAAGCGGGAGCGACCTTTATAAGGGGCGGGGCCTTTAAGCCCAGAACGTCACCTTACAGTTTTCAGGGCCTCAGAGAAGAGGGTCTTAAGATCCTGGCCGAGGCGAGGAAGAAAACAGGCCTGCCGGTCGTAACGGAAATCATGGACCCGAGAGATATTGATGCGGTATTGAAATACGCTGATATAGTTCAGATAGGAGCCAGAAACATGCAGAATTTCAGGCTCCTGCAGGAAGTCGGCTCCCACAACAAACCCGTTTTCTTAAAAAGAGGCCTTTCGGCAACAATAAAGGAACTGCTGATGGCCGCCGAATATATAATGGCACAGGGCAACAGCAAGGTAATACTCTGTGAAAGAGGCATAAGGACATTTGAGACAGCGACGAGGAATACTCTTGATCTTAATGCCATTCCAGTGCTGAAAAACCTCACACATCTTCCGGTTGTTGTTGATCCCAGTCACGGAGCCGGCAAATGGGACCTTGTAGCACCAATGTCAAAGGCAGCGATCGCTGCCGGGGCTGACGGCCTGATGATCGAAGTTCACTCAAAACCTGAAGAGGCCATGTCAGACGGTGAACAGTCGTTAAAGCCGGCAAAATTCAAAACCCTTATGAAAGAATTAAAAGCAGTAGCTAAAGCAGTTGGAAGGGAAATGTAAATAAACAATTGTCGATTGTCAATTATTAGATTAGACTAAAACTTAAAAGAAACACCTGAAAACTTAGAAATTATGAAATTTAACTTTAAGAAAGTATCTATTATCGGAGTTGGTCTTATCGGGGGTTCTTTTGCCCTGTCGCTCAGAAAAGCGGGATTTAAAGGGACCATATCCGGGACCGGCAGAAATCAGGACAATCTCGCCAGGGCAAAACGCTCAGGGATAATTGATGAATTCGGCAGTAATCCTGCCGAAGGAGTAAAGGATGCTGACCTGATCCTTCTTGCATCTCCTGTGGGACAATTTCCACGCATAGCGGAAGACATCAGGGGCCAATTGAAAAAGGGAGCAATAGTGACTGATGTAGGCAGTGTCAAAGCAGAAGTTATAAGTAAACTGGAGCCGTTTATGCCCGAAGGTGTGAGTTTCGTCGGGGGTCACCCTATCGCCGGCAAAGAATGTTCCGGCGCTGACGCGGCATCTGCAGATCTTTTTAACGGAGCGAGATACATTATTACGCCAAGTCCTGATACGAACAAAGATGCCCTGGAGAAAGTCACTGCTGTCTGGAAATCGTTTGGATCAGTGATAATTACGATGGACCCTGATGAACACGACGCAATCTTTGCCGCAGTAAGTCATCTCCCGCACGTGGTGGCTTATGTTCTTATTAACACCATAATTGACCTGCATAAGGATAAGGACATCCTGCCTCAGGGAGGCAAGGGCCTGAAAGACATGACAAGAATAGCGCTGAGTCCGCCGGACCTCTGGCGTGACATATGCGCTTACAACAAAGAGAATATGCTGAAATCTCTTGAACTTTTCACCTCTTCTGTTGCGCAAGTGGAAAGCATGATAAAAAAATCCGACTGGGACAATCTTTGGAAGGAATTCCAGAAGGCAAGAAATGGCAGGAAGATCCTTGAGTCAGATTAATGTCGAACCGGGCGGCCCGCTAAAGGGCGAGATCATAACTCCGCCTGACAAGTCCATATCCCACAGGGCGATAATCATTTCTTCACTTGCCAAAGGCAAAAGCCTTATCAGGAATTTCCTTCGCGCAGAAGACCCGTTAAAAACCCTTCAGGCCTTCAGGCAAATGGGCATTGAGATAGAAGACAAAGGCAGTGAGATCATTGTCAACGGCAAGGGCCTGAACGGGCTTTCAGAGCCGGAGAATTCCATAGACTGCGGAAACTCCGGCACAACAATGAGACTTTTAAGCGGTGTACTCGCGGGGCAGCCTTTTGAAGTCAAACTCACAGGTGATTCGTCATTACAGCGCAGACCCATGCAGAGAATCATTGATCCGCTCTCAAAAATGGGCGCTGAAATACTTCCGGAAAAAGGGGAATATCCACCTCTTACTATCATAGGCGGAAATCTGAAAGCTGAAGACCTTACGCTGCCCATAGCCAGTGCACAGGTCAAGTCAGCCATCCTGTTTGCCGGCCTTTATTGCGACGGCACTACGTCTGTATTTGAACCGGGAAAATCAAGAGACCACACTGAAAGAATGCTTAGGGCCGCAGGCGTAGAAATTAAGGAAATTGCACAGAAAGTCAGCGTTAGAGGGATTGCCAAGCTCAAACCTATGGATATAACCATACCTGCTGATTTTTCATCAGCTGCCTTTTTTATTGTAGCAGGACTACTGATCCCCGGCTCTGAGATATTAATTAAGAACGTGGGAATAAATCCTACGAGGATCGGGCTTATCGGTATTCTGCAGGATATGATGGAAAATAAAAAAAATATAGAACTGCTTAATGTGAGTGAGATATCAGGCGAGCCTGTTGCAGACATATTTGTTAAACATTCGAAGCTTCAAGGCATTAGTGTAGGAAGCAACAGGATTCTTGGTGCTATAGATGAATTCCCCATTCTCTGTGTTGCTGCTGGTGCAGCCGGCGGCACGACAAAAATAACCGGGGCAAAGGAATTACGGGTCAAGGAATCCGACAGAATAGCCGCAATGAGCAAAGAGCTGGGGAAAATGGGCGTAAAGACAGAAGAACTTGAAGACGGCATTATTATTGAAGGCACAAAGAGCCTTAAAGCCACAGCAGAGGCAGAAAGTCATAGCGATCACAGGATAGCAATGGCTATGCTCGTGGCAGGGCTTTTGGCCAGGGGCAAGACAACGGTTAAAAACACGGAATGCATTAATACATCTTTCCCGGAATTTATCAGGGAGCTTGAGAAGTCAATTGAATAGTTCACTATTCAGTGCTATATTTTAAGAAACCTTAAACTACTAACTAATTTCAGATGCCTGAAAGAGGACCTAACATGACTAAGAAAACAAAAACCGTTTCATCTGAAAAACAGAAGACTTTTCCGCCTTCAAAAGAATTCTCAAAACACGCTCATGTCAAAAGCCTGGCTGAATATGAGAAGCTTTACAGAAAATCTCTTGATGATCCCGATGGATTCTGGGCTGATATGGCAGAGGAGAACCTCTCATGGTTTAAAAAATGGAACAAGGTAACGGAAAGTGATTTTTACAAGCCTGAGGTCAAATGGTTTACAGGAGGTAAACTTAATGTTTCCTATAACTGCCTTGACCGGCACCTGAAAACCCATAGAAAAAACAAGGCGGCTCTGATATGGGAGGGGGAGAACGGAGAGAACAAAATATATACGTACCAGGAACTTCACCGCGTTGTATGCAGGTTTGCAAACCTTCTGAAGAAACTGGGAATAAAAAAGGGCGACAGAGTCGTCTTTTACCTTCCCATGATACCTGAGCTGGCCATCGGCATGCTGGCCTGCAGCAGGATCGGAGCTATCCATAGTGTAGTGTTCGGAGGCTTCAGCGCGTCCGCGCTTCAGGGCAGAATCAACGACTGCGAAGGTAAGATCCTGGTTACATCTGACGGATCGTTCAGGGCCGGGAAAGTAATCCCGATCAAAAAGAATGCTGATATTGCCATGGAGGACACACCGAGCATACAGCAGTGCCTTGTCGTCAGAAGGACAGGCATTAATATTGACATGAAAGAAGGAAGAGACCTGTTTGCCGAAGACGAACTGAAAAAAGAAGATATTTCCTCGACATGCAAACCGGCAGAGATGGATTCCGAAGATCCGCTTTTTATTCTTTATACCAGCGGCAGCACAGGTAAACCAAAAGGGCTGCTTCATACAACTGCGGGATATCTTCTCCACGCGGCAGTCACATTTAAGTATATCTTTGACTATCACGAGGAGGACACCTTCTGGTGTACCGCGGATATAGGGTGGATAACAGGGCATTCATATATTGTGTACGGCCCTCTCAGCAATGGAGCAACAAGCATTATGTTTGAAAGTGTACCTACCTATCCTAAACCGGACAGATACTGGGAGATAGTGGAAAAGTACGGAGTGAACCTTTTTTATACCGCGCCTACAGTAGTAAGGGCACTTGCAAAAGAAGGCGACGAGTGGACACAAAAACACGACCTCAGCAGTCTGAGACTTCTAGGTTCAGTAGGAGAACCCATTAATCCCGGGGCATGGCTCTGGTATTACAATAACATAGGCCTGAAAAAATGCCCGATCGTTGATACATGGTGGCAGACTGAGACAGGGGGAATACTTATCTCGTCTCTGCCGGGGGCGGCAGCCATGAAACCGGGGTCTGCGGGAAGGCCTTTTTTTGGAGTCGAGCCGATGATAGTAAATGCTGAAGGATCTGAAGCCTCAGCCGGAGAAGAAGGAACTCTTGTATTTAAGCGCGCCTGGCCGGGCATTGCAAGAACGATATATGGCGATCCTGAACGCTACAAAGAGACTTACTTCTCTCAATCAAAAGGTAATTATTTTTGCGGGGATGGTGCAAAGGTCGATAAAGATGGAGACTATGTGGTTCTGGGCCGGATAGACGACGTAATAAATGTATCAGGCCACAGGCTGGGAACTGCGGAAATAGAGAGTGCCCTTGTTGCTCATTCTTCCGTTGCCGAAGCGGCTGTAGTCGGATTTTCGCACGATATCAAGGGACAGGGCATTTACGCTTTTGTAATATTGAACAGCGGAGCCAGTATCAGCAATGACCTGGAAAAAGAGCTGGCAGGGCAGGTAAGAAAAGACATCGGCCCCATTGCAAAACCGGATGCCATTCAGCTTGTCCAGGGGCTTCCGAAAACAAGAAGCGGAAAAATAATGAGAAGGATATTGCGAAAGATCGTAGAAGGTAAGGAAGCCGAGATCGGCGATACCTCCACATTGGCTGATTCGTCTGTTGTTGAAAAAATAATTGAAGGAAGGAAGACTGTTAACAGTTAATTGTTATTCGTTACCTGCCTGCCCGTCGCACTACAAGGCGGGTAAACCGGCAGGTTCAAAAAAAATAACCAGCAGCAAATAACGGAGGTAATTATGCTTTACATATCAATCTTTGACGCAAAAGAGAATATCTCCATTGCCGAGATCAACAAAGAGAGGGATTCCTGGTACAAGAAAGGCAAAGACAAGACATTCCAAAAGATGTGCAAAGAAATAAGAAGATATGAACTTGTCGGCAAATCACCATTGAAAATAATATTTATTATTGATACGGACAACCCGCAGGCCCTGAACCTTCTTACCCGTCATTTTGGCCAGGCATGGATGTCTGTAACATACCCTGCACTCCACAGGGATATTCACGAAGCTCTGGAAGAGGATACGCATGTTATTGGAGGATAAAAAAGCAATTGTCAATTTAAAATGAGGGATGTTATTACCATAGACGGCCCTTCAGGGGCAGGCAAGAGTACGGTGTCAAAGCGGCTCGCGGAAAAACTGGGTTATAAGTACCTGGACACCGGGGCACTTTACAGAGCTGTCGCGTGGTACGTTGATGACCGGGGGATAGACCCGGAAGACCAGGAAGAACTTGCCGGAATGCTCGAAAAAATCACCATAACCTTCAAAGGCGACCGGGTCAGTGTCAACGGCACAGATGTTACATCACAGATAAGGAGTCCGGAAATAGGGGAACTAAGCTCCAGGGTTTCTGCCAGACAGGCTGTCAGAGAACACCTCTTTTCAATGCAGAGAGAGATCGGGCTCAGGGGCAAAGTAGTTATAGAGGGAAGAGACATAGGAACTGCTGTCTTCCCTGAGGCTGAAAATAAATTTTATCTCGACGCCGGCCCGGAAAAAAGGGCCGGTCGAAGATATAAGGAATTACAGGAAAAAGGCGTCAGCACTACTCTGGAAAGCATTCTTAAAGGCATAATTGAAAGGGATGCGCGCGATTCTAACAGAGAGAATTCCCCGCTCACAAGGACAGACAGCATGGTTTATATCGATACAAGTAATATATCCGCGGAAGAGGCCGTCAATAAAATAATGGAGGCGTTAAAAACATCTTGAGCTCTTCCAGCGACCCGCAGACCAGCCTGCCTTTTAAAGGTGACCTTCAGAAAGATAATTCCGGGTGGGGGAAAAGCTTCAGCAATCTGGTCTACCGGCTCTCAGCCTTGCTGATCAGATTTATTTTACGGATAAATGGCGGCCTGGAAATCATAGGCATAGAGAATATTCCTCCGACGGGGGGCGTAATAATAGCATCGAACCACTCAAGCTATCTCGATCCTCCCCTTATTGGTGCTGTAATACCGAGGAGAGCAACTTTTCTGGCAAGAAAAGGACTTTTCACGATTCCTCTTCTCGGCTCGTTTATAAAATATTTCGCTGTCCCCGTAGACAGAGAGAAAACACGCACATCCACAATAAAATCAGCCGTAAAAAGATTGAGAAACGGTGAACTGCTGATAATATTCCCTGAGGGAAGGAGAAGCGAGACAGGTGAACTGCAAAAAGGAAAGAGGGGTGTCGGCATGATCGCAGGCCTCAGCAAGGCGATTATAGTGCCGGCGCTTATATCAGGTTCCGACAGGGCCCTTCCCGTAGGAGCAAGATGGCCCAGGAGAGCCAGGATTTCAATAGTATTTGACAATCCCCTCTCTCCCTCTACATTATATGTAGATAAAAACAGTTCAAATGAAGAAATTACCAGAAAGATCATGAGTTCAATAGGAGAGATAAAGAAACGTTATGCAGATAATCGTGGCTAAAAGGGCCGGGGTTTGTTTTGGGGTTGAACGGGCCATAGACATCGCCTTTAAACTGGCAAAAAATCCGGAAGGAGGAGTGTACAGCTTCGGGCCCCTGATTCATAATCCACAGGTAATCGATAAACTCAAAGAAGACGGAATAGCTCCTATTGAAAATGTACAATGCCAGGACATAAAAACCCTTATTGTCAGAACTCACGGCATATCGCCTTCGGCATACGAAGAAATTTCCAGTAGAGGCTACAAAGTCGTTGATGCGACCTGTCCGTTCGTAAAAAAGGCTCAGCAGCACGTGCAAACTCTTAAGCAGGAAAACTATCAGGTGCTTATAGTAGGCAACAGGAAACACCCTGAAGTTCAGGCATTAATAGGATTTGCAGGAGATAGGGTCTCAGTGGTAAGCAGCAAAGAACCGGTTCCGCCCCTTAAAGGCAAAGTCGGGATAATAGTTCAGACGACCCAGTCGTTTGAAGCCCTTAAAAGAGTTGCCGCGAGTATCCTTGATACCGCAAAAGAGGTAAAAGTATATAACACCATCTGTGACTCAACTTCATTAAGGCTGGATGAGACAAAAAAACTCGCAAAATCAGTCGGCCTGATGATAGTTGTCGGCGGAAAGAACAGTGCCAATACTACCCAACTAACCGTCCTTTCTCAAAGTATTTGTGATAGAGTATATCATATAGAGACTGCTGATGAGATCGAAAACAGATGGTTTAATGGGATCGTGAAGACCGGAATAACCGGAGGGGCCTCCACCCCACAGTGGATCATTGATGACGTAGTAAAAAAAGTTAGAGAAATTTCTCTCGAGAGGTAATATAATATAAAGTCATGGAACCACAACAGGAAGAACTGGAAAAACTTTACGCCGATTCTTTTAAGGGCCTGCAGGAAGGCGAGATCATTAACGGCAGGATAGTACAGATAAGGCAGGATGGGATAATAGTGGATATCGGCACCAAATGTGAAGGCTTTATCCCGGCTGTTGAGTTCTCTCCCGACGAAAGAAACAGCCTGAAACAGGGTGATGACATAGAAGTATATGTAATAAATGCCAGGAACTTCGATGATTTCGTGCATCTTTCAAAAGAAAGGGCCGCGAGAATAAAAACATGGGAAATACTCGAAGAGGCTTTTGAAAAAAGCCTGGATGTTGAGGGAAAAATAGTTGAAAAAGTGAAAGGCGGGATGACCGTGGAAATTGCTGATGTCAACGCGTTTCTTCCGGGATCCCAGATTGACCTGAAAAGCTCCAGGGACACTGACCATCTCCTTGGACAGGTCTGCAAATTCAAGGTAATTAAATTAAACAGCAAGAGGTCGAATGTAATTGTATCAAGGCGTGTCATACTTGAAGAACAAAGAGAGAAGCTCAGGGAAAAAACCCTTGCCCATCTTCAGGGAGGCGAGATTATCGAAGGGGTTGTAAAGAACTTAACGGATTACGGCGCATTTGTTGACCTCGGCGGAGTCGACGGCCTGCTCCATATTTCAGATATGTCGTGGGGAAGGATCAGTCACCCGGGCGAATTATTCAGCATAGGCGACAAAATTGATGTCCTTGTTCTTAAGTTCGAGCCGGAGTCACAAAGGGTTACTCTCGGTTACAAACAGAAAAATCCTGATCCATGGACGAAAGCGGAAGAAAAATACCCGGCTAAGGAAAAAATAACCGGAAAAATCATAAACATTGTTGAATACGGTATATTCATTGAACTTGAGGAAGGGCTTGAGGGTCTGATCCATATAACAGAGCTTGACTGGCTGGAAAAAATAAAGAATCCCTCCAAGTATTTTTCAATAGGAGACACTGTTGAAGCACTTGTTCTGAATGTAAACTGCGCTGAGAAAAGGGCGTCTCTGAGCATTAAACAGCTGAAACCAAATCCGTGGGAGCTTTTCAGGCACAAATACTCTGCTGGACAGAAGATTGCCGGTATAGTAAAGAGCTTCACTGATTTTGGGGCATTCATTAGCCTTGATGAAGGTGTAGACGCTCTGCTCCATATATCTGATATGTCATGGTCAAAAAACGTAAAGCAGCCGATCGACATACTTAAAAAAGGACAGGAAATTGAGGTTGTGATACTGAACATTGATGTTGAAAAAGAGCGGATAGCCGTCGGACTTAAAGACCTTACACCTGATCCCTGGATTGAAGATATCTCCAGCAAATACAGGCTGGGTGACCATGTCAGGGGCAAAGTGGTCAAAATAGCGAACTTCGGCCTCTTTGTTGAGATCGAAGAAGGCATAGAGGGACTCATACATTCCGCTGATATTGAAAACATTGATAACAGCAAAATTGAAGAAACATTCAAAATCGGCACGGAATTGACAGCGAGAATAATAAAAGTTGACACGTCTGAAAGGAAGATAGGTCTCAGCATGGTAACATCTGCCTAATTATAAATCATGAAGAAGATCCTGATTTTTTTACTCATCAGTATTGTATTGATAGCACTCCTCAGTCTTGTCCTGACTCTATTGCGTAACGGCCGGGTTTCGATCGGAGAAAAGGTCGCCGTCATTCGAGTGGAAGGCGCGATACTGGATTCCAGATACGTGATAAAAGAGCTGAAAAAATATTCCAGGGATTCTTCCGTAAAAGCGGTTGTAATCAGGGTAGACAGCCCTGGAGGCGGGGTGGCTGCTTCTCAGGAGATATTCGACGAAATTATTAAAATAAAGGAAAAGAAGAAAGTTGTCGTGTCAATGGGCTCAGTTGCAGCCTCAGGAGGCTATTACATTTCCAGCCCTGCTGACATCATAGTGGCGAACGCCGGTACTCTGACCGGATCCATAGGAGTGATCATGGAACTTCCCAACTTTGAAGGCCTGATGGAAAAGATCGGGGTTAAATCGCAGATCATAAAGAGCGGAAAACACAAGGACATTACGTCTGCATTCAGGTCAATGACGGGAGAGGAAAAACAGATACTTCAGGCCCTGCTGGATGACGTTCACGACCAGTTTATCCAGGCTGTGGCAGAAAGCAGAGATATGGATTACAAAGAAATAAAAAAACTTGCCGACGGGCGCATATTTACAGGCAGAAAAGCTAAAGAACTGGGTCTCGTCGATGAATTGGGCAATCTGGAGTATGCTATCAAGCTGGCAGGTAAACTGAGCGGGATCAAGGGAGAGCCCCAGGTCATATCCAAAAAGGACAAACTAAGCTTCTGGGACCTCTTGTCCGGCGGGACTCTTCCTAATGAACTGATAAAGAACAGATTTCAATCAATCAGTCTTAAGTATATACTTACGCCTTAACGGACATTGCATGTCCAAAATGCAAATTGATAAATAAAAATTGAACATTGCAGAACGAAAAATAAGGAGAAATCTATGACAAAATCAGTGCTCATTGAGAAAATAGCGGAAAAAGTCAAAGGCCTTACAAAAAAACAGACTGAAGTTATTCTTGAAACTGTTTTTATGAGCATCAAAGAGACCCTTGCAAACGGTGGAAAAGTCGAGATTCGCGGATTTGGAAACTTTAAACTCCGCAGCAGAAAAGCCAGAAAAGCACGGAATCCAAAAACAGGTGAATCCGTTGACGTACCGCCCAAGAAAGTACCTTACTTTAAGGTCGGAAAAGAATTAAGAGAAATGATCAACAAAAGCATTTAGATCCTGTAAATAATATTTGTAATTCTCAGGGGCAGGATGCTGCATAAACATTCCTGCCTGATTTTTCCCCATAATATACACTTAATTAAAATACCGGCGCAGCCGGTCACGCGTCATGTCTGAACTTCGCCTAAAGAAAACTCTTGACCGGTTCTACAAAGAATTCGATTTCAAACAGCGCGTCAAATACGACCCTATTGAGTTTCCCCGCAGGTATTCAAGGCCTGAAGACATCGAAGTTGCGGGCTTTATCTCGGCCTGTCTTGCCTACGGCAGGGTGGACCTGTTTAAACCTGTTATTGAAAAGATGCTGAAACCAGGGGGCAAACATCCTGCCGGTTTTTTTGCAGACCTTGACCTGAAAAAGGACAAAAAATACTTTAAAGGTATAACATACCGGTTTAATACAGAAAAAGATATCCTCTGCCTTGTTCATACAGCAGGTAAGACTATAAGAAAATGGGGCTCTTTTAAAAGTCTGTTTCATAACTCTTACAGCAAAGAGGATGAGAACATAAGGCCGGCCCTGTCCGGCTTTGTTGATTTTATTCTTGGCATCGATACTTCTCCTGTTTATGGAAGAAACATTAAACCGCCGGGATTTATTCAGCTTTTCCCTCACCCTAAAAAAGGAAGCGCCTGCAAACGCATGAACCTCTTTTTAAGATGGATGGTAAGGACAAAAGACATAGACCTTGGTATCTGGGATAACATGCCTGCTTCAAAGCTTATAATCCCTCTGGATACGCATATAGCAAAGATCTCAAAATGCCTGGGACTGACAAAAAGAACCTCTTCTGATTGGAAAACCGCGCAGGAAATAACATCCTCACTTAAGAAGTTTGACCCCGAAGACCCCCTGAAGTATGACTTTGCGCTCTGCCATCATGGAATATCAGGGCTATGCAAAGGCAGCAATTCTTCCGCCTGTCCGGAATGCATAATTAAACAATAGAATTATGATTTATCTCATACACTTTATAACCTGACAATGTGTATATTACATATAACTTCAAACCATAATGGATGTTGATCTTCAGAAGGGGGAAAGATGGAAATACTTGACTTAAAGAAACTGATCAAATTCAAACCTGACAAAATATCAAGGGAAATGATTGCCGACAAGCCTGAGATGAGAGTTGCCCTGATGTGCCTTGAGCCGGGACAGAAACTTGAACCTCACAAGGCGCCTCTGAGACTGCTCATGTATGTTGTTGAAGGCAAAGGCACGATTACAGTCGGCGATGAAAATATTGAAGCTGATGAAAAAACCGGAATCCTCTGCGACCCGATGGTTCCGCATGGATTTGCCGCAGACAAGGGAGAGAAAATGGTAGTGATGGCAATCGTCACACCTGTTGATTAAATTGAGAGGTTAAGAAGCTTGCCCGCCGGTCTTTTAGGAGGGTGAGAAATTGACCCTCACAATTTTGCTAACGCAAAATTAGCCGTGAGGGCTGACGGAAGTTGAGAAGATAAAAATATGTTCATCTATCAAATTTCAGAACTGTGAGGCTGATGATGAATGCCCGCCACCATGCCAAACAAACTGGCAGGCAAGCACTACCAGGTTTACATGCCTCAGGCAGGCGGATAAACTGGCGACTGATGCCCATGCGACACATTTAACAAAAGACGCCGAGGCATTTTATTTAAACCTATTAAATGAAAGGCTTAATCAAAATGTAATTTTTCGTCGATTATGGGAATCAGGAGGCAGTTGCCCTGTTTATCCACCGTAGTACTTTTTAAGAAACAGTCTTACAGTTCTGGGTAGAAAACAGCATAAATCCGCCTATTAAGATTATTTATATCTCTTATCTGTTAACTTTGAAATAAAATATGTTACAATAGCGATCACTATTTTTGAAAAGGAGGGTCCTCATGGGAAAACCAGTCATTAACTTTGATGAATGCACAGGATGCGCCACATGTGTCGAGCTATGTCCTGAGGTTTTTGAGCTCAGAGATGACGAAAAAGCATATGTAATTGCTGAAGACAAGTGCGATACATGCGACTGTCAGGAAGCTGCCGACACATGCCCGTCAGAAGCAATAACCATTGAATAACAATAAGGCTTCCGCTGATTAAAAAATCAATACCCTGTTAATATCCATACGGATATTTAACAGGGTATTTTCATTAGTTGTAATCGAATAATAATCCGTATAACAGGCTCCGCCGCCGTATAAATACCAGCCGGCTCCCTTCTGTATCATATTGAAATTGAATTTCAATTTCCTTGACAATCCGCTCCATTATGTTTAAAATGCAGGTAATAAATAAAACAGTCGTTACATTTGTCTAAAATGTAGGCATCCAATGAATAAACCGGTTAAGACAGCGAACGTTTCAGAGAAAAAAGAACGCTTGAAAACTTTCCTGAAAGAGAAGGGCTTCAAGTCGACCAGGCAGAGGGATATCATTGCGACTGAATTTCTTAAAACCAGCAGACACATAACAGTGGAAGACCTGTATAGAAAGATCAGCAGAAAACACAAAGAGATCGGCTTCACAACTGTATACAGGACATTGAAACTCCTTACAAAATCAGGGCTTGCCGCTGAAAGGGTTTTTGCTGATAATCTCACAAGATATGAACCGCTGACCGCAGAAGAACATCACGACCACCTTATCTGTTTACAATGCGGTGCAATAACAGAATTTGAAAACACCCGGATAGAAAAATTGCAGGAGAGAATTGCAAGCGATATCGGTTTTAAAACTGTCGCGCACAAAATGGAACTCTACGGACACTGCAGAAATTGCACGTCCGGCAGTCCCGGAAGCTCGCCTTAAGGCTATAGCAATATCATGCACGAACATCACAAAAAAATAAAAAATGCGGGGGAAATGCCGCGAATAACACTTGTCGGCAATCCTAATGTCGGTAAAAGCGCGCTCTTCTCACTGCTTACCGGCCGTTACGCTGCAGTATCCAACTATCCGGGCACAACTGTTGAAGTCACAATGGGCAACACGACTATTAGTAAAAAAAGATATCTGGTTATTGATACTCCCGGGGTCAACAGTCTTGTTCCAATGAGTGAAGACGAAAAAGTCACCCGGGACATCCTGCTTGAAGATAAAACAGATACAGTCATACAGGTCGCGGACGCGAAGAACATGAAAAGATCGCTGCTGCTGACCCTTCAGCTTATTGAGATGGGACTCCCCATGCTTCTTGATCTCAACATGAGAGACGAGTCCTTAAGCAGAGGAATTGAGATCAGAGAAGACGTTCTCCGAGAGATTCTCGGCATTGAGATCGTCTCGACCATCGCTGTGCAGAAAAAAGGAATAGAGACTCTCAGAAAAACCGTTCAATCAGCATCCGTGTCAAATTACAGATTTTCTTATGACCGGAAGCTCGAAGAGTATATCGCCAAAATCGAATGCCTGATCCCGGATTCTAATATTTCAAAACGTTCGATAGCCATAATGATTCTCTCCGGTGACAAGACATTAAAAAACTGGCTCCTTCAGAACCTGAGCGATGACCAGTTGAAACAGGCGGAAAAATATAGAGACAGCATAGCTGAGAAGTATCCTCATCCCCTGAATTACATAATCAGCCGGCAGCGCCTGAAGATCGTCGATGATATTGCTGAAAAAACATTGATAAAAACTCCGGTAAGCCATAAGGGATTAATCCCTGTGCTGGAAAAACTCACGACACATCCTGTTTTGGGCTTTCCTTTCCTCTTCCTTGTTTTATTCGGGTTGTATGAATTTGTAGGAGTATTCGGCGCCGGAATACTTGTCGATTTTATTGAAGACGTCATTTTCGGCGAATATTTAAACCCTATCGCGTCGAATATCATAACAGCCCTGATACCTGTGGCTTTTATTCAGGAT
The DNA here is from genome assembly GCA_964574765.1 of uncultured Nitrospirales bacterium. Taxonomy (GTDB): domain Bacteria; phylum Nitrospirota; class Thermodesulfovibrionia; order UBA6902; family BMS3Bbin08; genus CAZNPC01. The sequence continues at coordinate 14,471 of CAZNPC010000041.1, forward strand.
CTGCTGATCGGAGAATACGGGATCATAACTGTGGCGATAACATACGCACTTGCCATCATCCTTCCCATAACCGCGACTTTCTTCATTGCCTTTGCCATACTGGAAGACTCAGGTTATCTCCCCCGGCTTGCCGCAATGCTGAACAAGGTGTTCAGGGCCATCGGACTGAACGGAAAGGCTGTCCTTCCGATGGTTCTCGGACTGGGGTGCGACACCATGGCAACGCTTACGGCTCGAATACTCGATACACGAAAAGAAAGGGTGATTGTGACCATTCTTCTTGCTCTAGGTGTGCCGTGTTCCGCTCAACTGGGAGTAATTCTCGGCATGTTTGGAAAACAGCCCTTTGAAGCTTTCCTTATCTGGGTCGGCACTATTGTGGGAGTTATGATATTTGTCGGTTATCTGGCGGCAAAGATATTGCCGGGGCGGGACTCTGATTTCATTCTGGAGATCCCTCCGCTGAGGCTTCCAAAACTCTCAAATATCCTGATTAAGACCATGGGGCGCATAGAGTGGTATCTTAAGGAAGCGGTCCCTCTGTTCATCCTGGGGACGCTGCTGCTTTTCACTGCAGACAAGCTCAAGGTCCTGCCGTTTATTGAAAAAGCGGCATCCCCTCTGGTAGTAAGTTTCCTTGGGCTGCCGGCCAAGGCTACAGAATCCTTTATTATCGGATTCCTGAGAAGAGATTACGGGGCCGCCGGCCTGTTTGCACTGCAGGAGCAGGGCATGCTTTCAACAGAGCAGGTCGTAGTCAGCCTGACGACAATTACCCTGTTTATTCCCTGCATAGCAAACCTTTTTGTAATAATAAAAGAGAGAGGACTGAAGACAGCCCTTATAATAACGGCATTTGTTTTTCCGTTCTCTTTCCTTGTCGGCGGACTGCTCCACCATGTACTTCAATGGCTAAATATCTTTGGCTAAAGACTCAGGACATTGCATAATTCAAAATTAACAATTAACATTTTAAATTAATTATGACTCTGCCGGCTTGTCCCGGTTTATCGGGGAATGACGAACAGTGAAGCATATTACGTGCAATTTCCCATGCAAAAAATCTGTAGAGCCTTAATTATATCTTTAATGCCTTGAACTCTCTTTAGCGCAAATGATAACAGCAGACAGGGGACATAAAAAAACTCGCATAATTTACAGGTTTATTACACTGCTTTATATGGGCATAATCTTTTATCTTTCCTCAATGGAGATGTCCAGCCTGCCTGAACTCCCCCGAAATTTTGACAAGGTTCTGCATACAGCAGAGTTTGCAATCCTGGCCTTTTTGATCTTCTGTTCAATAAAAAGCATGGTTAAAAGAAATGTTTTCCTTTTGTCATTTGTTATTGCAGCGGCTTACGGCATTACCGATGAACTACACCAGATCTATGTGCCGGGCAGGTATGCCAGCTTAGCTGATCTTGCCGCTGATTCTCTCGGCGCTTTTCTGGGCGCCGGCCTTGCAGCTTTGATAACAGGGAATGATCACTCATAAGCTATTCTGAATATAAGGATTGTTTATACGCCATTTATCCCTTGACAAACACCTTATTCAGCGGATAAAATTTGCTTGCTTCTAATCATTCCACTCCGGGAGGTATAATTATGAAACTGGCAGTTTTTGTTAGTGATTTCAGACTTAACGTTGACACTCTTGATCGGCTGCAGGCTGATAAACTGGGCATAATACTTGTTGGAAATGGTGTTTATCACGCATCCGTAAAGGAGAAAGGGAACGCTTCCGCACTGTTAGATAAATCCGCTGACTTCTATGCCCTGTCAGACGACCTTGAAACAAGGGGGCTGAACAGCTCGACTGTTGACAGTAAAGTCAAAGTGATAAGTTATGGCGATATAATTGACATGATGTTCAATGATTACGAAAAAACAGCTTGGCTATAGGAGGATATAGATAATGGGAAAACTTACGATCGGTTGTTTTTCATCACTTGTCGGTTCAATGACTCTTGACTTTGCCGTCAAACTTGCCGGCGCTGCTATTGACAAAGGGCATAAAGTCGACTTCTGGGTCTCAGGCAATGCAACAATGCTGTCAATCAAGGGCCAGAGGGCATTTAAAGATTACTCAGCCCTTGAAAAGCCCTTAAAGGAACTCATGGACAAGGGTCTCAACGTAACCGCGTGCGAGGCCTGCGCAGAGGCCAGAGGCTACAACAAAGACAACACAATGGAAGGCTTTAAAAGACACAGCATGGACTGGTACCTTGCAAGCGCTTTTG
>CAZNPC010000042.1:0-16348 GCA_964574765.1 uncultured Nitrospirales bacterium
CTTGAGGGGCGTATGGGGCAACCTGTGCGGGTTCGAGTCCCGCCTTCGGCACCATTTTTTTCTTTGCGACTTTCCTTGAAACAACACGGCCCGCCTGAGGTTTATCCGCCTTTGGAGGGCGGGTAAAGCGTCGCCCTAACGGGCTTGTGCGCCTTAGGCGCATTCGAGCCTGCCTGCCGTAACATCTAGCCGCTGTTGCTTTTATTAGTAAGAATTGTTGATTTTTCCAGGCGATATAAGTATGCTATGAAGTGATAATTTATATGACACTTGACTGTAGAAAGTTGTAATTGTTTACTTATTGAGGTGAAATTTGAACTACATAAATCAAAAATATTGGAAGGAGAAAAATAGTAATGAAATATAAACTGAGAGGCTCTATTATGAAAAGCGCAATAATTGCGGCAAGTAAACTTCTATGTCTTATTTTTGTACTGTCAGTTGTTATAAATGTACCTCCTGCTTCTGCTGCCAAAACCACCATATTATCTCAGCCCAGGACTCCGGCCGGCGACGGGTATCCATGTTATTACTGGTATACATGGTGCGCAGCTTCATGGCCGTCTACTGATGTATATGCTTCTTCATGGTCTGATATCAGTCCCGCGGGTTTTCCAGAGCAACGCATTGCAGAAAATTTCATTCTTAATTCTGCAGGTGTGATATCCGAGATCAAGTTATGGGGCGGTTACTGGGGGGCAAGCAGCCCTCCTGTAGACGGGGATGCTTTTACAGTGATCTTTCATAATGACTCCGGCGGTGCTATCACAACATACGCGGCGCCGTCTGAACCTCTTGTACTTCCTGTGCCGGGTGTACCGCCTGATCCAAACGATCTGTCTACGTATGGCGTGCCGTCCTGCAGGACACCGGAGGACAGGGATGAGTGTGTGGCATCCGGACCATGGTCCAGACAAAGATGGACTGCCAATAACGTCGCAAGTACTTGTGATTATGAGTTCTCATTAACTCCTGCTGTTCCTGTTACACTTAACCCGGGTACTTACTGGGTTGAAATATATAGTCACGCTATTGGCAGAACATGGATTTGGAGGTGGGCTCATCCGGATCCGGTTACAGGAATTGAAGGCGCGGCCTGGATGTATGATCCTCCCACAGTGCCGCCACACCCTTGCTCAACAAACTGGTGTTATGATACTTATGGAAGTCTGGCTACGGAAATCGTTGTGCAGGACCTTGATGACCCTTATGACGTAGATCCTGACGGAGACAAGATCGGTGATGCATGTGACAATTGTCCATTCGATGAAAACCGTGACCAGGCGGATAGTGACGTTGATGATGTTGGAGATGTATGTGATAATTGTCCTGTTTTTAATCCCGGTCAGGATAATAATGATAATGACAGCCTTGGCGATGCCTGTGATAATTGCGCGTTTGCTGCTAATGAAGGACAGGAAGACGGTGACGGCGATGGTACCGGAGATGTTTGTGACAACTGCATATCTGCTTATAATGAGGGACAGGAAGATAGTGACCGTGACGGCGTAGGCGATGTATGTGATAACTGCGTTACTGCTTATAATCCGTTCCAGGAAGACACTGATCTCAACGGGGTGGGAGATGCCTGTGGTCCGGAATGGAATATAAACGGAGTCATTCAACAGCACGCGGACGGTGACAGATGTTTTATAGCAACAGCAGCATACGGCAGTTACATGGCTGATGATGTAGTGGTATTAAGGGAATTCAGGGATAAATACCTGCTTACAAATACCGCGGGAAGAAAGTTTGTTGAACTTTATTACAAATATTCACCGCCGATCGCTGATTATATATCCAAACATGAAACATTAAGGACCGCTGCAAGAACTGCAATATCACCGATTGTCTTTAGTGTCAAGCATCCCGCAGCAGTATTTATGATGCATTTAATGATGATCAGCGTGCTTGTGGCTGTATATGTTCGAAGGAAGCGGGATATGTAAGCGGTGTATAACATTTTTTATAAGGAGGGCGTGTTAGCCCTCCTTTTTTTTATGTCAATGGAGGTATATTCAGCCGCTATATTGTTAAGATTGTGTGATATGCGGCTGTCAGCGGGAGTTTGACTGCAGTTTGCGCATGGTTTAAAATGAGACGACAATATCGACATGTGTGCCTTAAAGGAGTGGAATGAAAAGTAATAAACTCTTTGTCGGGAATCTGAATAAATCCATCACCTGTGAAAAACTGAGAGAGATATTCTCCGATTATGGTGAAGTCAGAAAGGCTGATATTATTGATGATAGAGGTTTCGGATTTGTCGAGATGTCTGACCCGGCTGATGCTGAAAGAGCAATGGAGAGGTTGAACGGCTGTGAACTTGAAGACAGTATTATAAAGGTTGAGGAGGCCAGGCCTCCCAGATATGAGGTTGACGCAGAGAGTATTTCGGGTGTTGAATTATTGGAAGAAGAGCCGAATGATTGATGGTATTCATCTATTGACAACCCCCTAAAAGTGTGATAACTATAAATTGGGCAAATATCATTCTAAGGCAATATCGTAATAATCATTAACCTGGGGGTGTTGTTATGGTCAAGACAAATTGCTGGGAAATGAAGGAGTGCGGCCGTAATCCGGGAGGCGCAAAGGTAGCCGAATTTGGATTGTGTCCTGCTGCCACAGATACATCGTGTAACGGCCTGAATGATGGAAAGAACGCCGGACGCATTTGTTGGGCAGTGGCTGGAACATTCTGCGGCGGCGAAAAGCAGGGAACATTTGCGCAAAAAAGGCTTAACTGCATGACCTGTGACTTCTTTCTGCAGGTTAAAGATGAAGAAGGGGGCCAGAGGTTCAGGCTTATGAAACCCGGGCAGGTTTACACACCGGCGGAATAATCCAGTAAAGATCATTCACAGTCTGCAAAGTAACTGTGCTGGGCAGATCAGGTGCCGGGCTCATTGTGATGCTGCCATGTACTGCGTCGGTTATCTGTTGATAATCCCGGAACTCTTATTCAATCCAACCCGCTGATAAATAACGAAAAAACCTTCCGGCATGGCAATGCTGGCGGTACATGCCGGCAATCAGAAAGTTTTATGTATTTATTAATTTATTAAAATGGACACCCAGGGAATTACGTGATATAAATATAACAGGATTAGTAAACTGAACAGGAAACAAGATGGAAAAGAGGGTTTCCAAAAGAATTCCGGCGAATGCAGTGCTGAGTTTTCCATGCTGCCAGTCGTTTCGTTATGGCACTGCAACCAATATTTCCGAAAAAGGTATTATGATACAGACAGAACCGTGCTTTCCCATGTCATCAAGACTGAACGTGTTTATTTCATCAGGTAAAGAGATATTAAAGGTCCCGGTCAGAATTGCAAGGATTGTTAAGAAAGGCAATCATTACAAAGGGATTGCGGTCGAGGTTGTGGGTTTACCAAAAAAATATCAGGAATTTCTTTTCAGGCTCGGCAGTGGCTGTAAATCATAAGTATATCATATAGAAATGCTTTTTCTGTCCCGCGATTAATTATTTCAGATTATGTTTAAATCCCGTGTTGAAATCTGTGTCAATTCACAGCGGAATATATTACCGTCCAGTTCCGGCTGTACAAAAAGAAATAATATTGGCTATACTAAAAAATAATGTTTGAAACAGGAAAAAAGAACTGCTGGGAAGTCAAACAGTGTGGAAGAGAGTACGGTGGACGAAATACGCATGACTGCGGCGTATGCCCTGCTTGTTCGTATGAAAAACTTGACGGAGTACATGGAGGGAAAAACGCAGGAAGGTCATGCTGGGTTGTAGCCGGCAGTATGTGCGGCGGAGAAATACAGGGAACGTATGCGCAGAAACACAGAAATTGCCATACGTGTGATTTTTATATGAAGGTGAAATCAGAGGAGCACGCAGATTTTCAGTTTTCGGTAGTTCTGCTGGCACGAGTACAGGCGGACTGATCCGCCCTTTTTTCTATCTATCCACAGCTCCCCTTATCGGCACTGCATGTAGGTTGCTGGCCCCCGGTGACAACAAATCCCTGTCTTGAGCCGTCGTCCGTGAAATCAAGCTTCATTCCTTTTAGTTTATCCGTGGCATCTTTATCAATGAAGACCTTAAGTCCGTTATTTTCAATGACCTTGTCACCTTCAGCAGGTTTCTCGCTCAGGTCCATTCCAAACGACGGGCCGCAGCAGCTGCTGCCTGCAATATAGATCCTTAGCCCCCATTCAGACTTTCCTTCCTGAGATAGTATCTGTTTGGCCTTTTCAACGGCCACAGCCGTAATAGCAATCATTATGAGTCCCCCTTAATTAATTTACTGAACATGAAGATTACATGCGTATATTTTTAGACTAAAGCAAATTATGAGAAAAAAGCAAACATACGGCGAAACAGGACTAAGCAGTTCATGAAAAAAAAGTGGCAGATTGATTATAATTCGGTATTCCCGGAGCATAAAAAAATGAACGATGAAGAACTGATAATATCGGAAAAAGTGCATGAGATTTTCAAAGAACGGCATTTGACTCTTTCAGTTGCTGAATCATGCACGGGCGGATTAATAAGCCATTACATTACTGCCGTAGCCGGAGCGAGTATTTTTTTTAAGGCCGGCATTATTGCATATTCGGGTCAGACCAAAAAAGATATCCTGAAAATTTCTGCTGATACATTAGCGCTCTGTGGAATGGTGAGCAGGCAGACCGCCCTGGAGATGGCTGATAATGCCCGTACTCTTGCTAAAACAGATTACTCTCTGGCAACAACCGGCAATCTGGGTCCTGAAGTTATAGAAGATAAGGAACAGGGGAGGGTCTTTATTGCAGTAAGCGGGAAGGGGAAGAACACTGTCAGGGAGCTGAAACTCGCTGGAGACAGAATGGCAAACAAGGAACAGGCATCACTGGCGGCACTCAGGCTTCTGGTTGAATTTGTGGAGGAAAATGAAAAAGATTCCTGAACCGGTAAAGAATGAGATCGAGACACTTGTTAAGGACCTGAACTATCATTGCTATCAATACCATGTTCTGGATTCACCTGTTATTTCAGATGCAGAGTATGACCGGCTCTTCAGGCGGCTGAAGGACCTTGAAGCGCAGCACGATTTTATTTTGCCTGATTCGCCTACGCGGAGGGTCGGCGCCCCGCCTCTGGATAAGTTTGTCAAAATAAGACACAGGGAAACCATGCTTTCGCTTGATAATGCTTTTTCCAGAGACGAAGTCAGAGAGTTTGACGGGAGAGTGAAGAGGTTCCTCGGATCAGAAGTGGATGTGGAATACACGGTTGAGCCGAAATATGACGGCCTTGCCATTGAGCTTTCTTACAGTAAGGGGCTTTTATACAGGGCATCAACAAGAGGCGACGGCCATGAGGGTGAAGATGTTACCTCCAATGTCAGGACAATTAACGCCGTGCCTTTAAGGATAGAGGGTGTGGACGTGCCGGGGGAGATAGATATCCGCGGAGAGGTCTATATAAACAAGGATGAATTTGAAAAACTCAATAAAGAGAGGCTGAAGGAGGATGAGCCTGCATTTGCCAATCCGAGAAACGCCGCTGCCGGGTCAATAAGGCAGCTCGATCCGTCTGTAACGGCATCGAGAAAGCTTCATCTTTCATGCTACGGTCTTGGATTTCTAAAGGGAGCCGCTTTTGAAACGCAGATCGAGTTTATTGAATGGCTGGAAAAAGCAAGATTCCCGGTGCCGTCTATCTTAAGGCCTGTCATAGGAATTGAAGAGGCAATCAGGGTTATTGACGAGATCGAAAATAAAAGAGAGGGCTTTGCGTTTGAGACGGACGGCGCTGTCATTAAGGTGAATGAGTTCAGACTCCAGGACAGACTTGGAGTTAAAACAAGGGAACCGCGCTGGGCAACGGCATATAAGTTTGCTGCGCAACAGGGGGTAACAAAAATACTGGACATTCAGCTTAGTGTCGGGAGACTGGGCACGATAACACCCCTTGCCCTTCTGGAACCGGTAAAGATCGGCGGTGTGACCGTATCGCGGTCAACGCTTCACAACTGGGACGAAATTGAAAGGAAGGACATCCGTATCGGAGATACGGTCATAGTTGAAAGAGCGGGCGATGTAATACCGCATGTTGTCGCTGTTAAGAAAAAGGGCGGTTCAGGTAAATTCCCCCTGCCTGAGAAATGTCCTGTCTGCGGTTCTTCCGTGGAACTGGATGAGGGCGGAATCACTTATCGGTGCGTCGGGTTGAACTGTCCTGCGCAGGTACAGGAGAGAATAAAGCATTTTGCTTCAAGGGCTGCCATGGACATTGAAGGCCTTGGAGAGAAGAACGCTGAACTTCTTTATTCAAAGGGCCTTGTAAGCCACTTTACCGATATTTATAAATTGACAGAGGAAGACCTGCTCGGACTGCCGAGGTTCGCTGAAAAATCAGCCCGGAACCTGATAGATGCCATTGAGAAAAGTAAAGAAACAACTCTTGCAAGGTTCCTGTATTCACTTGGAATAGTGCATGTCGGTGAATATGCCTCAAAACTCCTTGCCCGCAACTTTGAGAAGCTGGAGGATCTTTATGAAGTCGGGACTGAAAGGATCGAGGGGATAAAGCAGTTGGGGAAAAAGACAGCAGTTTCAATATCAAGGTTTTTCAGTGACGCCCGCAATATCGAAACCCTGCAGTTACTTGGCCTGCAAATATCCAACCCTGATTATGAAGGGAAAAACAGGGGAGAACTGCGTTTTGACGGCATGACCTTTGTGATAACAGGCACTCTTTCCAAACCAAGAGGCGAAGTACGGGAACTTATTGAAAAGAACGGGGGACGCGTGTCGGGTTCCGTAACCAAAAAAACTCGTTATCTTGTTGCAGGCAGTGATGCCGGTTCAAAACTGCAAAAAGCAAAAGACCTTGGAGTCAAGACGATCTCATACGATCAACTAATGGAGATGCTGCAATCTTAAACTATACCTGTTCAGCCCCCGGCCATAAAGAATTATGAAAGATATCCAGATGCTGATACTAATGTTCTCTTTTGCCGCGTATATTTTCGCGCTGGCAAAAAGACCGCTTGTCTACGCCGGGCTCGCTCTTCAGGTCATATATATTATTTCAAGGGGATTTGAACTTGGAAGGATTCCTCTTGTAGGGCCGCATGACACTCTGGTATTTCTCTCCGCATCTATCGTTGCTTTTTTTGTTGTGTTCAGGCTCGTTCTGAAAGAACACCTTCCGTTCCATAACGCGACGGCAATAACAGCCGCTGTGTTTACCGCGGGCGCACTGAGTGCAAAGGCGTATAATATGCCGCTGCCCCCGGTATTAAAGACTTTCTGGTTTGAAGTTCATGTCGTTTTGGCGTTCCTTTCATACGCGCTTTTCGGTATAGCGGCAATACTCGGTTATCTGTACATCAGGAAGAAGGACAGCAGGCTTGAGGGACTGCAGTACCGGGCGGTGCTTATGGGCTACTGCCTGTTCTCAATGTCCATGATCTTCGGAGGTATCTGGGCATATCTTGCGTGGGGCACTTATTGGCTATGGACTCCCAAGGAACTATGGACAAGCATTCTCTGGTCCTTTTACGGCCTCTATCTGCACGCGCGATTAAGACAGTGGTGGACGGGTAAGCCTCTTGCTTATTTAAGCATTGCCGGTTTTGCTGTGGTTATGTTTACCTATCTGGGAGTAAGCCTCTTAATGAAAAGTTCTCATAGTTTTTGATTATGATCTGGTTAAAGCGATTAACAGGTTTTTTTCTGTCTCTCAGGACAGCTATATGGCTGATCTGCCTGCTTATTATTTTTATGTTTGTTGGAGCGCTGATCATGCCTGCCAGTCCTGAGTTTCAGCAGATACATTCTGTGCCGATGTTTGACTGGCTGCAGAAACAGGACCTGAGCGTGACATGGTGGCTATGGGGCGTACTCGTTCTTCTCGCTGTGCTTACAGTTAACACCCTGTTTTGCAGTGTAGAGTCAATAATAAAAAAGAGGAAAGTGACGCAGTGGCTTTTGCTGATCTCTCCGCAGATAATTCATATTGGATTTCTTCTGATCCTTCTTGCACACCTGTTAAGTGCAGCCGGAGCTTCCATGGGCACGAGAGGCGTAAGGGAAGGGTCTGAACTGGAGATAGTGGGCGGTATTTCCCTGCATATCGGCAAAATACTTATTCATGTTGATTCCAAAGGATATGTCTCCGACTGGTCAGTGGATATAGAGTATTTTTCGGGCGGCGAAGTGATACAAAAGGATGTAATAAGGCCTAACAGCCCTTCTCTGATGTCAGGACTGAATGTAAATGTTAAAGACCTCAGGACATCTCCTTATAACTCGGTGCTTCTTCAGGTCAGCAGGGAGCCCGGAGCCGCATGGGCGCTGGCTGGAGGGATACTGTTTATCGCTGGTATCGTAATACTGGTTGTTCTCAGGATCAGGATGGAAGACAGATATGGGAAGGTGAATTAATGCCCACGGTTGTCCTGAAAAGGTCGGCTTATGATTATGAAAAACTGAAACCGGCTTTCTTTGAGATAATGGACGCAATAGGCGGTTCTGTAATCGCAAAAAACAGCCGTGTGGTTATTAAACCGAACCTGCTGGGTTCTGCTTCGCCTGACAGAGCCATGATCACCCATCCTCTGGTAGTCAGGGCCGCGGTAGAGTATGTTCTTCAAAAAGGAGGTTTGCCCCAGGTCTCTGACAGCCCTGCCACCGGGCAATTTGAAAAGATACTTGAGGACGGCGGTTTCACCGGCGCACTGGAGGGACTGGATGCTGAAATGAAGGAGTTCAGCGCTTCGGTGCCCGTAGATATTGGGGAACCGTTTAAGAAAATTGAGATCGCAAGAGATGCTGTCGAAGCTGACGTTATCATTAATCTGCCTAAACTAAAGACCCATTCCCAGATGCTTCTTACTCTTGGCGTTAAAAATCTGTTCGGGTGCGTAGTGGGCCTGAGAAAGCCTGAATGGCATTTCAGGGCGGGTGTAGACAGGGATCTGTTTGCGAGACTGCTCGTGCAGATAAGCAGTGTTTTGAAACCATGTCTTACTGTGATTGACGGGATTCTGGCAATGGAGGGCCAGGGGCCCGGTAAAAGCGGAACACCGAAAGAGCTCGGGATCCTGATTGGCAGCAGCGATCCTGTATCTTTGGACATTGCGGTCTGCCGGATACTGGGGATATTGCCGCAAAGGGTCTTTACCAACAGAATAGCTGTGGAGATGGGGCTGGATAAGGGGCCTCCCGAGATTAAGGGTGATGATATCCCGTCAATTGATGTTAAACTCCCGGAGATCACTCCCCTGGTTTTCGGGCCTGAACCTTTGCACGGGTTTATGCGCAGGCATCTTGTGCAGAGGCCTGAAACTGATAATAACTCCTGCAAACTGTGCGGGGAGTGCTGGGAATACTGCCCGGCGTCTGCGATCTCTCATAATAAAAAGAAAAAGCGAATCCTGTTTGACTATGATAAATGCATCAGATGTTACTGCTGTATAGAAGTATGTCCCTACGGAGCGCTGAGCACACGCGAGACCCTGCCCGGAAAAATAATGAGATGGATTTTAACGAAAAAACATTTCCGTCATCAATCAGGCAGTTTGTAATCAGCGCCCGCGAACTGAATATTTGCAGGGTCGTCGCACCGCGGCGGTGATACGGCATGCACACCTCCGCATTTGGGGCATTGACCCACAAATGTTTTTAAAGTAAACGGTTCTCCACATCCCTGACATTTTGTTTCAAGGCCGCCGTTTGGAAGCGGCTGGTTTCTTACGGAACCGTCGTGGGCATTGTATACGAACTCGACCAGTTCCCTGCCTTCCGCAAAAGGCCCTGCACCGCTTCCACAGCTATCGCATGATCCCATAGAAAATTACCTCCGGTGATTTGAGTTGCTTTATTAATATAACTGATTATGGACGGCACTTCAACCTCTGTCAGAGTATTAAGCAGTATCCGTTTTCATCCAGCCATTGCCTGTGGTCCTGATAACGCGGCATTACAGACTCAAAGAAGCTCCAGAAATTTCCGGAATGGTTTTTAATCCTGATGTGCAGAAGTTCGTGAACAACAATATAATCTATGACATTAAGAGGCGCCATGACAAGCCTCCATGTAAATGACAACCTGTTGTTATGTGAGCAGGAACCCCAGCGGTACTCAGCGTTAGTGATTCTTACAGCTTTGGGGAAAAGATCGAGCCGCCGGCTGTGGAATTCAACGCGGTCAGATATCACCTTATGGGATTTTTTCCTGTACCAGCCGATAAAGAGTTTTTTAGCGCTGTCTTTATGGTTTTCATTAAGCATAAACCCGTTATTGGTAAGCTCCAGCAGATGTTTACCCTTTTTCGGTTTCGGCATGTTCAGCCGGTAGCGCTTACCCAGATACAGGAACTCTTCTCCTTGTATAAACTGTTTGGGCCTGTAGAGTTTAAATTTATTTTCAGACAGTTTCCTTTTTATCCAGTATTTTTTTCCGGCAAAGTACTCATCGATTTTTTTTTCGGGCATAGTAAGCGGGACATGGATAGTTATTGTACCGTCCCTTTGAATACAGAGAGATACGGTCTTTTTTCTTCTCCTGCTCCTGATCAGCTTATAATTGAGTTTTCTGCTCATGATGCGCCTTTATTCAGTATTTCCAGGTCCAGCGGGATCTTTTTTTTGACCTGATAACCCTTTTCCTTTATCTCTTTTTTCAGGGCATTGATGCGGTCTTCGGGATAAGGATGGGTGGCGAAATAATATAAGATACGGCCTTTTTTGTCTTTTTTTGACATCTTCTCAAAAAAGTCGGTTGCTCCGGCAACATGACCGTATTTTCTGTTCAATAGCTCAAGCGCTGATATGTCAGCAGCCTTTTCCTGGCGCTGAGAGAATTTCATCTCGATATTTGTCATTGAATTCATAATGAAGTTGGTAGCTGTGCTGTCTGCCCCAAGCAGCGTCGCGGATATCGTGAATAAAACCAGCCCCCTTCCCAGTCCGCGCAGATGGTCTCTGTTATCAAAATGGCCTAACTCATGAGCAAGCACAAATGCAAGTTCATTTTCCGACTCAAATTCCTTAATAATGCCGGAGTACATTACGATGTTGCCGCCAGGCAGTGCCATGGCATTGATCTCGGGACTCAGTACCAGATGGACTTTATAGTACGGACCGCCGTCAATGTCTTTATCTGATAGCTTATCGAGTATCATCTGAAGCCGCTCGCCTGCGGGAGTCTGTTCAGTATTTTCATATATCCCGGAGAAGAGCTTTCCCAGACTCTCTTCTATCGAAGGCGGCAGTTTAGGGACGATGAGATCAACGGCAAAACCGAGTGCTATATAGACAGCTATAATTATTCCGAAAACTCCGCCCAGGAGAATAAATAGCTCTTTGAGAGGCGATGTGCGGGAGACATTAACGTTGTTTTTTAATTCCTTGGCCCTGTATCTCACTCTACTTTCTTGAATGTTACGGCGGTCCCATAAGCAATTGCCTCGATGCTTCCAATTGACCGGCGGCTATTAGCGCTCTGGCCTATCGCGGAGGTCTCGATGCGCAGATTAAGAATAATGTTTGATCCCTTTGCCTGTTCCTTCATCCGCAGAACAGCCTCACGCCTTGCCCTGTCTATAAGTGTTTCGTAAGATACTACTTCACCGCCGAAAAGATTTCTCAGTCCGGCCAGAAATCTCTTGAAGTAGTCAATCGATATAACTACATTGCCTGATACAAGACGGGCCTTTTCGATCTTTGCGTCTGCCGGAATGGCATTCCTGATGGTCACGGCAGGGAGTCTGAGATACTCACGTTCTCTTATCCTGATGGATTTATAATGATTTCGCTCCGCTATTGTTCCTGCAGTATAGCCCAGGACAATAAGGGCAAGAAACATGATCAGTTCTTCCATTATATTCTCCCCGGGCTCTATTCAACCCTGATGGCTGTGCCGTACACATACAGTTCAGATGCGCCCTGCGCAACTGCCGATGTTGCGAACCTGATGTTTACAATGGCGTTTGCGCCTAATTCACGGGCCTGCGCAACCATGCGTTCAGTTGACTGACTGCGTGATTCATGCAGAAGCTCGGTATAGCCCTTTAGCTCGCCGCCGACAATATTCTTGAACCCCGCCATAATATCTTTGCCTACATGCTTAGCGCGGACAGTACTTCCGGAGACCAGACCGAAATGTTCAACAATGGTCTTGCCCGGAATGTTTTCGATGTTCGAGAGCAACATAAAGACCTCCTTTAAAAGTGGGCTGAAATAATTCGCATGCTTAATTGACTACAGTATAAATGCAGGGCTTTCGTATAGTAAAGGGGAAAATCACGGAAAGGACTTCATTTACAATAGGATGGGCGAAATAAAAGCCGGATCCTGTTTTTATGATAATGCATAAAATACAAAACCCGGCTTTTTTATATATTGTTTATATTAGTTAAAGCTTGACAACATTTACTGCCTTGGGGCCCTTGTCGCCCTTCTCAACCTCAAAGCTGACTTTGTCGCCCTCGGCAAGCGTTTTGAATCCAGCCCCCTCAATAGCGGAATGGTGGACAAAAACATCACTGCTGCCGTCATCGTTTGTTATGAAACCATACCCCTTTGATTCATTAAACCACTTTACTGTTCCTTCAGCCATCTTCTACCTCCCATGTTAACTTTGAGTCTCAGGCTTGGAATGTTTAAAAAAAGCCGCAAAGCTTAAAGTCTTTGCGGCCTGCAGTTACAAAAACTCCCGAAACTATGATGAAAATTACCATGTTTACGAACAATTGTCAATAAAAAATAATTCTTCGGTTTCAGACAACCCCCTTTTGCCTTTTAACATGTAAGATGAAGTGCGGCAACAGCGGCTCTTTCAGAGAAGAGACTGTTGAACAGTTCAACGGCTTTTATTGTATCGAGACAATGAACTTCAATCTCTTCAGACTTCACGTATTTCAGTGTCTTTTCCGGGACTTTCATTGCGCCGTATGCGCCTGTACCGACTATTAATACAGAGGGTTTTTCAGCAATTATGTCATCAAGGTCGGATGTCTGAAGGAGATGCCCTTCTTTTCTCCACCATGAGGGATCCACACGGCCTGGATATATGATCACATCAGAGGTATAGGTCTTTCCGCTGACCGTTATCCTGCCGAATGAATAATGCTCAATTTTCACAATCTTACATTAATTTAAACCGCCGATATGAGTCAATATTTATAAAAGAAAACGGGAACAATCCGTGCATTGTTCCCGAATGTAAGCCAGCGTTTCGGAGTAAGGGGTCAGACTTGAATATTGACATTTCAACTATACTGGCAAATTATTTTCTGGTTTATTGACTTGTAAACAGCCAAATGTCAATATTCAAGTCTGACCCCATCCCTGTTTGTTCTGCCGGCCAGCAATGTTTTTATTTGCCCTTAATTTATTGAATATTTATTCTTGACTTTGCACTTATTCTGATAGGATTCCTTTAGTGACCGAATTTTTCCTTACACTAAAATACAAATAAAAAATATAGATGTCTTTAACTTCACTAAAGGTCATTAATACTATAAAGAAACAGGAATTATTGTGCTATACAGAAGGTTGAATATCAAATAATATCTGTTGCTGTACAATATACTGTTGTGCACAATAAAATAGAATAAAATGAGCGCAAAAATTGAGCAGATAATCGAAGTCATCGAAGAAGTAAAAGATATCTTCCGGAATCGCAAGGGATACTCCTCAGTTCACAATATGAGAATTGCGGCGGGTCATTCGGTAGCTGCTCGACGTGATATCACTTATCAAGCAGTAATTGATAAATTTATCCGGCAGCTTAAACCTGATATTAAAAATGCTGCACACTTTGACACCTTATTAGAAAAATGGCTAGTTCATGATTCATCAGAACTTCAAGATATTATATGGAAGCACAAGCTCAGTAAGAAGGATGAGACAATAATTAATAATGCCTTACATAAAGCAACAGAGCAAGATATTTTATTGTCTGAAGAGTTTGGCATTGATCCAAATGATATAGAATTCATGGAGGGCAGAGAAAAATTAAGAATACATTTGATTAAAGAAAGAAATCGTAATCTTGTTCTATTGGCGAAAGAAAAGTGGGCACGCGAAAACTCTGGGGATATTCCTTGCACAATTTGCTCTTTTTCATTTTCAAAGAAATATGGCGAGGTTGGCAAAGGCTACATCGAGGCTCATCACCTTCTTCCATTAGCAAAACTCACCTCGGACGTCATTGCTAGAATAGAAGATCTTGCTCCTGTATGCTCCAATTGTCACAGCATTATTCACAGATATAGGCCTTGGCTAACAATAGATCAGCTTAAGGATAATCTTAATAAATGAAAGAAAATTGCACAACAAGTCATTGGATCGAATGCGAGACAGCGGGCCCCTTTTTCGGAGGGTCACAGATTAAGGAGTGCAAATTGGTTTATGGGCTAGAAAACACGCTTCATGTCTCCCATCGATCAATTCTGCGTTATGAATTAAAGGATGAAAGAGGATGAGTACCTCAGAAAAGGAAATATATCGATCAATGATGCTTGAAATAAAAATTAGATTTCAAGCAATAGACAACATAATTAATACTGATGGAAATACAACTTTACTCATGTCTTTAGATTCAGAGTTTGTTTTTCTTCAAATCAGGAAAATAGTCGAGCTTATTTCATTTTCCGCTGTGTTGTGTGACAAAAAGAGGTATGCAGAATTTAGGAAAGTTGAAGGCGAGGCCAATGAGAGAGATCACGGTAAGTATGAAAAGGACTGGAATGCTAGAGTTATACTTAAGAAACTTAAGAATATTAGCCCACATTTTATGCCTATTCCGATATCAACGCCCGATAAAGTAGATGAAAACTCATACCATTTTGATAGAGCCTCGGATGTTGCTGCCACACATTCAAAGCTTATTGAGATATATAAGATCTGTGGTGGGTTTATGCATGTACCTAATCCATTCGGAGAAGACTACTTGGAACATGTTGAAAAGCATAGAAATAAGTACAGTTCTTCTCTTATTGAAGCGAAGAGTTTCGTTAGTTACTTAAAGTCTCTTATTTGGCATCATGCGGCTATAGGTCTGGATTGGGATGAGGGGGAAAATCCAGCAGAAAATGCAAATCCAAAAACGGCTTGGATTGTTAATTTTGGTTCTAATGATGATCAAAACATCAATATTATTGAAGGTGTTGCGAAATAATTTCATAATATACTGTTATGTGAAAGAATAAATCAACACAGGAGGAATAAATGAAACCATTATTTACCATACATGAAGGGGAATATCTCGTTGGTTCATACATTGAATACAAATTTAAAAATACTCATGTTTGGATTCCTTCCAAAGATTCAGGAGTAGATTTACTGATCTCTGACTCATCCAATAAAAAATCTGTTTCTTTACAGGTAAAATTTTCTAAAGATTATTTGGAAACACATCCTCCCTATCGTTATGATATTTTTCAAAAAGGCTTATTATCATGTGGTTGGTTTAAATTGAGTCGAAATAATATTGAGAGTTCAAGAGCAGACTTTTGGGTATTTATTATATGTGGGGCTAATGAAAAAAATATGATGAATATGCAATATCTGATAATAGACCCAGTGACACTTATGAAAAAACTTATGAAAATATATGGGAACGTAAAAACTTATTGGATTTATTTCTGGGTTACAAAAAAAGGTAAATGTTGGGATACAAGAGGATTAAACAAGAGTGATCAAATTCTTGTAGCAAACAATACTTTTAAAAGCAAACAAAGAGATTTTACAAGTTTCTTAAATGATTGGAACAAGCTTGAAGAACTGAATAAAAAAAGATAAAACAGCACATAACCAGGCATTGCAGAGGGACAAGAACCAGCGGTCTTCTTTTCAGTTTGATTAGATTTTGTGTTTTTTTATTGTCTATATTCCTTGTTAATAGCTTCAAGGGTTCTTGCCCCTGAATTCATCGTTATCTCAAAGTAACTATCAAATTGACTTAATTCATGATGTGGGTTATTATAGCTATAAGAGTCCACATTGATTGGAGGTGACTATGAGAACTATTCAGATGACATTAGATGATGACCTGGTTGATGCTGTTGATAAGCTTGCTAAAAAATTAAAAACAACCCGTTCTGCATTTGCACGCAAAGCCTTGCGAGAAGCTATCAAACGGGTGAATATTAGATCGCTTGAGAATAAACATAAAAGAGGCTATGAGCGTTATCCCGCCGGCAAAGCAGAATTTAGCGTCTGGGAATCAGAACAGGAGTGGGGTGATTAATGAAAATGGGAGAAGTACGGTGGTATAAATTCAAGGGTCCTGACAAAAAACGGCCAATAGTAATACTAACACGAGACACTATATTAGAATATTTAGGTGAGATCACTATAGCACCAATAACATCTAC
>CAZNPC010000043.1:0-16324 GCA_964574765.1 uncultured Nitrospirales bacterium
AAAGCGTAAAAGGAAAGATACAGGCATCCAATAATCTCGAAGGAATGCTGTCAAAACTTCTTCTGTTAAGAGAGGCCTATCCTGATCTTAAAGCGAATCAGTCTTTTCTGAAACTTCAGGACAGCCTTGAGGGGACTGAGAATAGAATCGCCGTAGAAAGAAAAAGATATAATGAAGCCGTACAGATGTTAAATACATATCGTAGAACCTTTTTCGGCAGATTTTTCGCGTCTCTGGCCGGGGTATCAGCGGCTGAGTATTATGAAATTCCAGAAGGAGAAGCAGAGTTACCGGTAGTGGATTTCAAGTAAATTAATACTATCTGCCAAATAATAAATGATATAATTAGAGCATATCCACACTAATTATTAACCTTCAAATTCACAGGAGGAATAGTAATGGCAAAGGCAATAAAAGTAAAACAGCTCAATTTCGAAACAAAGAACAAGGTCGGAATACTTTCAACAATTACAACCGTTTTAAGCTCCGCAAGGGTAAATATTAAAGCCATCTGCGCCTATGGCATGGATAAGAAATCATACTTTATGCTCGTCACGAGCAACAATGCTAAAGCAAAAAAAGTCCTGGCCAAGCTGAAAGCCAAGACTGTTGAAGATGATGTTATCGCGGTTGAAATGACGACCGGCGTAGGTCAATTGAAAAAAGCAGCCATAAAGATCTCAAACGCCGGAGTTAACATCCTGTATATGTACGGCTCTGTCGGAGCCGGAAAAAACGCTGTATGTATTTTTAAAACCGATAACAACAATAAAGCGCTCAAAGCGCTTTCCAAAAAATAATATCCTGTTTCAGGCTGAATATTTATCGGCAGAACAGGTAATAAACGGTTTTTCAGTAACAAACTAAAGAGGTAATGCTGATGGCTAGAAAGACAAAAAAAGTTTTTCTGATTATTTTTTCTTTAATCGTACTTGTCATCATTGCCCTTGCTGTTATAATAAAAATCTATATAACTCCTGAAAGGATCAAGGCATTTCTAATTCCCGAAGCTGAAAAGGCATTAAGCAGAAAAGTAAACCTGGGAGAGATCAGTATAAGCCTTTTTAAGGGTATTGAAGTTAAAGATTTTGCCATTAAGGAAGCGGACGGTGAAACAGACTTTATTAAATGCAGGGGTTTTGTTCTTAAATATAAATTCCTCCCCCTTCTGTCTAAACAGCTAATAATCGACCAGGTGACATTGGAATATCCCGAGGTCAGGATTGAGCGCGGAAAGGATGGGAAGTTCAATTTCGACGGAATAGGAAAGAAAGAGACCCCTGGAGGAATTGAAAAGGCAAAATCCGCAGAAGAACCAAAAGGTCTCCCCGTATCGCTGGTAGTAAGCAAAATCGCTGTAAAAGAGGCGCGTTTTACATTTATAGACCTCAAGAAAGAGCTTCCTGACCTGAAGGGCACACTGGACATCGACACAGGGATCGAGAGCGTTGGAAAATCGGAACTTGCTTCTCAGGGAAGTATAAACCTCAAGCTTGAAGAACTCACCCTGAACAAACAGTCCGGAAAATATATCAAAAACATTTCTGTTGATGTTAACTATGACGTCGGAGTAAATCTTGAATCTGACAGCATCCTGGTCAGGCAGGCAGACCTGAAGATCCAGGACATAGCCTTATCATTTTCAGGAGATATTTTAAATATTAAATCATCACCTGAAATTAACCTGACTGTCATTATTCCGGAGACAAAATTAGCCGCCCTACAAAAATCATTAGCGCCCTTTGCAGATATAAAAGACCTTAACCTTTCAGGCATGATTACGGCGGATCTGAAGGTTTCGGGAATGACAAACAAAATCAGTTCCATTAATACAGACGGAACTATAACTCTAAAAAAAGCCGGCATTAATTATAAAAATGTCAATACAACGCTTGACGGAGATCTGAAGCTTAAAAAGCAGTCAGCGGACATTAACCTTAGAGGTTCAGTAGACAAAAACACAGCTGAAATTAAGGGCACGGTCAGCAATTATCTGAAAAACCAGAAGATTAATCTCAATATTTATTCCAAACAGCTCTTTCTTGACGAGCTTATCCCGGCCAGTGCTGAAAAAGACAAAGTATCGTCAGAAAAAAGCGGATCTGCCGCCGCCGGGCCTGCTTCTGATGCGGCACCCGTTAATCTGAAGCTTACTGCCAACGGTCAGGTCAAAATTGATTCCGCGAGATACAAAGGCATGACGATGAACAACTTTATTATGACTTACGAGTTCAATGACAATAAACTTGAAATAACAAAAATGACGGCAAGTGCCGGAAAAGGAAATTTTAGTCTAAACAGTATTATTGACCTGTCAAAGAAAGGATACGCTTATAGTCTGTCGGCTGATATTAATTCATTGCACGCCGATGAAATCATTAATTCCATGTTCCCAAAAGCAAAAGACACCGTCTTTGGAATACTTACATCCAACCTGAGATTGAAAGGCGCCGGCACTCTCCCTGATAAAATCAGGAAAAATCTCGCCGGTAATCTTGACTTTGATATAAAAGACGGGAAAATAACAAACGTGCCCATTGCCAGAAACCTGTCACAGCTTCTTAACATTAAAGAGCTTGAAACACTGAACATTACACAGGGCAACGGTACGGTAAAGATAAAGAACGGTGTAGCTAAACTAAACAGCCTTCTTACCTCTGACGATGTTATCCTGGACCCCAAAGGAAATATCGGGCTTGACGGTGACCTTGATCTTGCTTTTGATCTTAAAATGTCTCCCAACCTAACCGGTAACGCAATGAGTTCCAAAGTATCACAATATATTAAAAACAATGAGGGATGGGGAATTGTCCCGATAAAATGCCCTGGAACATTTGCAAAACCCGGATGTATGCCTGATGCCGTGAAGGCAGGCAAGCAGGTGATAAAGAAAAAGAGCAAAGAGCTTATCGATGACCTCCTTAACAGGGACAGAGGCAAAAAAGAAGGAGAAGCGTCTCAACAGAAAAGCGATGATCCAATTGATAATCTGTTAAAAGGGATATTTGATTAAGCGTACAATCAATGCAAAATTAACAATTATCAATGGTAATTGAACTACTTAACCACTGAAACATCCCGTAAAGTCCAAGTTGTTTATTCTGATCACCGTAATCATGTTATACTAAATGTATGCGCATTATATTTCGCGTTTCACCCATTATCCTGTCCCTTATCGCTTTTGTATTGCTTACGCAGGGATGTGCATTTATAGAAGTAAGAAGCCTGCAGAAACCCCATATCAACCTGGCTGATTATAGTGCTTTTACGACATTTAATCAGGCTCAGCCGGATGACGCAAAACATCTGCGTGATGAAGTGCTTCTGGATCATACTTCTAAAGTGCTGTCTCAGATGGGCTACTCTGAAACTGAACGGCAGATTGCACAGGCACGTGTGACCCTGATCTTTGATGAAGGATTTGAAAAAGTATTTATACCGCCGTATACTGAGCCCATTGTTTCATACACGCATGGAGAATTCACAACAGTTACAGACACTGTTAACGGAGAAACCATCCATTATTTCGGGTACATACACCCGAGGCTAATAGAAGAATATGTTGCAATTCCAGGGCATGAGATAGACGTCTATAAACTGAAACTGAGGCTGGACATATACGACTCCAGGACACTGACAATGATATGGACAGGCACTGCTTATACCGAATCATCGCCCGGCGGCGCAATAAAAGACGCCCGAAGGATGATAAACAAACTGCTAAAACAGCATCTGCCCTCGCTGAAATAATTTCCTTGTCTGCCAATGACCAGCGAGCGTAAGTGAAGAAATATTCATAATATTTCTTCCTTTCATTGATGTTTCCCTACAGGAAACATCAATTTTCAGCTGACAATACTTATTCCAAACATGAGTATGCTAAACTATGTTATTAACAGGAAGAGGCATGAATGCTCGAAAACCTCAAATATAGAGAAAAGATAATCTTTCTGCTTGCTGTTGTCATCCTTCTTACTTCCATCAGTCTTGTTTTCCTTTATTCTGTATCGAGAAAAAATCTCATCGCAGGTCATAACAAAAGACTCGATAATACGGCGCAGCTTACTATAAATACGCTCACACGCGATCTTGAGAATGTCGAAAAAGTAATTCATCTTTTTGAAGAGAACAGGACGCTTACCGAATACCTTTATATTACAAACAGGATCGGCAGAGAGGGAGAGCCGCTGGAGGAACTATCCAGGAACATAATAGACCCGCTCAACTTCAGTCTCCTCGCTCTATACGATAAAAATGGTAAAGAACTGGTTTATGTTGATGCAGACACCGGGAATACACGGGGAAAATCCCTTGAGAACATATCCTACCTGTCCCAAAACAAGAGCATATCCGGCTATTCAATTGAAAACGGGAAATTGCGGATAGTAGCCATGGGTACCATGCGTGATAATTCCACTCCATATTCAGAAGGCATCAGCTTTATTAAGATAGGCGCCAATATAGATGAAAAGTACCTTTCTTTCTTAAAAGAACTCAGCGGGAATGATATCTTCATTGTCAAAGATGATAACATCTTCCTTTCGTCAAAGGAACAATTATCATCGTTCCAGGTTCTTGGGAATGAAATGGAAACTGACGGAATAATGTATTCCATTAAATCCATTCCACTTAAATCAATGTATGGTGAAAAATTGGCCAGCTTTATAATCGCTCTTCCCAGAGATGATCTTGCCGCTTCATTAAAATGGCTCAGATCGATCATTATTCTTATGGCAATTGGAAGCATGCTGGTGTCTGGATTTTTAGGTATCATGCTTATAAAAACTCTGACTTCACCTCTTAACAGATTAATAAAATTAACAGAACAGGTCGGCAGCGGTAAGTTCCCTGAAGAAAAGACATTTAAAGGAAGTGATGAAGCATCCGTTTTAGGAAGGCACTTTCTTGAGATGACTAAAAAACTGAAAAACCAGAAAAAATCACTGGCTACTTACACAACCGGTCTTGAAGAAGCCGTTATGAACAGAACTCAGGAGCTGTTCAATTCAAGGGAAGAGTGGATCAGTACATTTAACTCTATAACAGATTACGTCCTGATAGTAGACCGTGAACACAAAATTATCAGGGCAAACAGGGCGTTATTGGACAGGCTGGCACTGACTAATCAGGAATTGGCCGGTAAAAAATGCTTTGAGATCTTCTGCGGGAAAAGCAGCACTCCGGATGGATGCCCGATTCAGGAGACCCTGGATACGGGTAAACCGTCGATGAGAGAAATTAATTACGGCAAGCTCGTTGGTCATTTCCTTGTGACTGCCTCTCCGCTGAGTGTCAAAGAGGACGTGATAACAGGTATAGTTTATGTAGTCAAAGACATAACTGAACGCCATAGTTTGCAGCTGCAGATGATTAACGCTGAAAAGCTTGCCTCTATGGGGCAAATGGCGGCCGGCTTCGCTCATGAGATAAATAACCCAATGACCGCAATTGCTGGATGCACCGAACTCCTGATCGACCAGCTTGATGCAGACGAACTTAAGAAAATACCACAGTTTGAATATTTCCATGAATACTTGAATATCATCTACAGGGAAGCCTTCAGATGCAAAGACATAATACGCGGAATGCTCCGTTTCTCACGAAAGCAGTATGATACTAACGCTGTTGACATTAATTCACTCCTTAAAGAGATTCTTTCGCTGCTTGACCATTTAATTAAAATTCAGGATATACTGGTCACAGAAGACTATGGAAGTAACGCAAACTCACTGCTGGCCGATGAGGGAGAGATCCGGCAAATAATGCTTGCTCTGATAGTTAATGCCGTAGATACCATGCCAGCCGGGGGATCACTTACAGTTAGAACTTATGATTCCTACAATGGGTTATGTATTACGGTCAGCGACACCGGCTTGGGAGTGCCTGTAAATATCAGGAACAGGATATTTGAACCTTTTTTTACTACCAAACCTGTTGGTAAGGGAACTGGTTTGGGTTTGTTCATCGCATTTAATCTGGTAAAAAAGTATCACGGGAAAATCGAGCTGGCATCTTCAGACAACAGAGGGTCCACATTTACCGTAACCTTTCCAGTGATCAATCCGGAAATTCAGACGCAGTAATAATCTTAAACGACAAACGTGGATTTCGGCCCGATCAGCTTATTTCTGGATAACAAAAGATATCAGCCCGTCTTCTTCCTTCATTTCCAGAAGTTTAAAGGCGCTTCTTTCACACAGCCCTGGGACACTGTGCTTGGTAGTTACATCATTACAGATAACTTTCAGAACCTCACCTTCCACCATAGACTTCAGGGTACTCATAGTCATAATCATCGGCCTCGGGCAAATAAGGCCTTTTACGTCCAGCACCTTATCAATTCTTACATCAATCATATTAAGCCAGACGCGCCTTTTAGAATACTTTCCTTCATATTCTCAGGGGCTCATCCTATAGACCCCTAATAAGGAATAACCAGGTCGTAATCGGGCAGAGAAGCGGCTATTTCTTCAGTGCTTTTCTGCTCAAACTGATTATCCGGGTTATTTGAAAAAACCTTAACATCAAAATCCGTAAGAGTCTCAAGGTTCAGCGCTAATTCATCATCTGACTCAATTTTTTTATCCATAATAAATACATTAATTTCATCGTCCGCAAGTGTTGCTCCAACTGCCATTCTCAATCCCTCATGCTGTCTGTCCCTGACAAGTATTGCTATCTTCCTGGCCATATCATCCTCCTGTAATCAGTTATTATGTCTGCATAAAAAAAATAAAAGACTATTATCAAGATATATTAAAAACACAGTAAAAGTCAACCGAAATAGCTATATAGTTCGCAGCTCATAGTTCATAAAAAACAATGCAAAATGTAAAATTAACAATTATCAATGAAAATTAAACTACTTAACCACTGAAGGCACTGAACCACTGAATTTCTTATTTTCTTAATCTTTCATTTCTTACTTCTTACTTAGTCACTGTATTATCTATTTTGAACGATTTGAACAGCCTGCCCCGTGGTTCAAGTTCTTTAGAACTTTACGGGGGTTTGAACAACTTGAACATTTGCGCCTTGACCGCTATTTGACCTAAAATCATTCAACAATTACAATACAGAAATATCTATTTAAATTCAGGGTATTATTATATTGCCTTCTATCATGATTTCAGAAAAGAAAATCTCAGTCGTAATTGCTAATTACAACAAAGCCTCAACAATCGGTAAATGTCTTGAGGCTGCTTTTTGTTCCAAATATCAGAATTTTGAGGTCATTGTGGTTGATGATATGTCGGATGACGGCTCTGTCGATATAATAAAGCAATATCCCTGCAAACTTATTCGGCTCAATGAACATTCCGGAGCTTCTAAGGCAAGAAACATGGGCGCCTCTCACAGCAGCGGTGATATTATTTTCTTTACTGACGCGGATTGTCTTCTAAAAGAAGATACACTTTCTGTTGTTAATAACTCCATGGCTGAAACAGGAGGGGATCTTATTGTAGGCGGTACATACACCAGGATTCCCGCGGATAAGGACTTTTTCAGTTTGTTTCAGTCGGTATTTATAAATTATTCTGAGACAAAAAACGCCGAAAAACCGGATTATATCGCTACCCACGCCATGGCTGTCGGCACTGAAACTTTCCGTAAAAGTAAAGGTTTCCATGAAGATTTCATGCCTATACTGGAAGACGTGGAATTCAGCCACAGGATGAGAAAAAAAGGCTGCCGGCTTGTTATTAATCCAGTTATAGAGGTTCGGCACGTATTTAATTTCTCTTTGTACGGTTCACTGCGAAACGCGATAAAAAAATCAAAATACTGGACCATGTATTCAATAAAGAACAGGGACCTGCTCACTGATTCCGGCACTGCTTCTGCGGAACTCAAAGTTAATGTTTTATCATGTCTTACAATACTGCTCATACTTGCCGTGTGGATCATATCCGGAAACTTCTCATCTCTGCTTTTTGGGCCGCCGGTCATTATAATGAACGTTTTTGTAAGCAGAGGCCTGTTAAAAGCCTTTTACGAGGCTAACGGTATCCTGTTCGCTGGTCTGGCTTCTTCATATTACATAGTGGTTTATCCCCTCTCAGTAGGAACAGGATCTGTCCTGGGAGTGCTGAATCTCATATCGTCAAAAGGCAAACCTGGATGACCTATTCACCAGCTCGTCATATTGGTTCCATATTCTGGAAGCGTAAGCCCGTCCACCTGACTTTTTTTCTTACCAAAAGGTGTAACGCTAACTGCCCGTTTTGTTTCTACGTGTCTTCCGAATCTAATGAAGATACAGATGAGCTTTCACTGGACGAGATCAGGCAAATCTCTTCATCAATAGGCAGTTTGCTATGGCTCGCGTTTTCAGGAGGAGAAATCTTTCTGAGAAGAGACCTGGTTGACATAACCCGTACATTTTATAAAAATAACAGGCCATCGATAATCCTGCTTCCGACCAACGGTTTAATGCCCGATGCAATCAGGGAAAAAGTTGAGCTGATCCTTAAGTATTGTCCTAAAAGCACCGTTGTAGTTAAATTGTCTATTGAAGGTTCGGAGCATTTGCATAATTCGATCAGGGGAAAAGATAGTTTCCGTAAAACAATGCAGACCTGCGATGCACTTGGTGACCTGCTGGACAGGTACCCTAATTTTGAACTCGGAGTAAATACGGTTTTCAGCTCATTAAATCAGGACGGCATGGAAGACCTGATTGGATTTGTCAGCAAATTGAAAAACGTAAAGACTCACACTGTTTCCATGATACGGGGGAATGTTGCGGATACAGAATTAAAGAACATTAATATAAATAAGTACAGGGATACGATCGACAAGCTGGCGTCGAATCTACATCATAAAATTGCCGCTATATACAGTTTCAGAGGCGCGAAACTCAAGGCGGCCCAGGATATACTTCAGCGCCGCCTGATATATGATACGGTTTTACAGAACAGGCAGTTAATTCCATGCTACGCCGGCAAACTGAACATTGTGCTTACTGAGACCGGAGACATTTATCCATGCGAGTCATTTACACCTGAAAAGAAAATGGGGAACATAAAAAGTTTCAAGTATGACTTAAAAAAGGTCTTAAAGACTGATCAGGCGCGAAATGTGGTCCGGCCAATACAGCAAAACTGCTTCTGCACGCACGAGTGCTACTTAATGACAAATATTCTTTTTAACCCCCGCATGTACCCTGCCCTGTTCAGGGAATATATGAAGCTATAACAGCCGGCTGTTAATTCAAATCTCCCTTCCGGCTGAAGACACCCTTTTTCATCCAGAGCCAGAAAAGGCTTTTAAATCCCTTTATTGCTGCCTTTATGTCATTGAGGTTTCTCAGCGTGAACAGTCTTTTGAAAAGATACCCAGGACGCGAATAAAACCTTTTAAATGCTATTTGCCTGAGCATTGCGATCTCTTCTCTGGTCATTGAGTATGGCACAAACGCGGCCCCCTGGTAAGTGAAATCCGTCAGGTCAGAAGACATGGAGCCGTATTTGTCAAGGTTGTCATAAAGCTCTGTGCCTGGAAAAGGCGTTATAGCATGGAAGTTTGCTATATCAGGGTTAAGCTCGCAGGCAAACTCGATTGTTTTAAGCCCTTCGTCAAATGTCTCACCGGGGATACCGAACAGGAACGGGGTGTATACCGTCAGACCTGCCTCTTTTGCCGCCTTTACCGCCCTTCGGGTCTGATCAAGGGTTATGCCTTTTCTTATGCTGTTTAAATTCTTTTGAACACCGCTTTCAGCTCCAAACAGTATTGCCCAACAGCCAGCGTCTTTGAATGCCTTAAGTAAAGGTTTATCGACCTGGTTTACGCATGCTGATGCAAACCATGTGAAATCAAGCCCCCGGTGTTTTATTTCAAGGGCAATTCCCATTGCCCTGTCATAATCGGCAGCGAGGGTATCATCAATGAATTTAATTTCTTTGTAGCCCTGTCTCAGACATAGTTCAATCTCATCCATAACATTATTAACACTGCGGTATCTTATTCCGCTTTTTCTATATTTATCGATCTGAAAACAGAAGAGGCATTTCCTGTTACAGCCCCTTGCGGTCATAATAACCGCGACAGGCTTTCTCTTATATGTAGCAGGCGGAGGAATATAATCGCCCGCGTCACCCAGCAGTTCTCTCGCCGGGAAAGGAATGGAATCGAGATCAGTTATAAGAGCCCTGGGCTGGTTTTTGATGACCTCCCCGTTCTTTCGGTATGCCGCACCGGCTACTCCCTGAAGATCTCTGCCCTGCGACAGTCTGTCAAGTATCTCAACCGATGTTATTTCACCTTCTCCGGTAACAACAGCGTCAATGCTGTCCGCATCCTTCAGGCATAACTCCTGTACAGCGACCGGATAGGGTCCACCGACCGTTATAAATACTTCAGCATGCTTGTCTTTGATATCAGCTGCCGTTCGAACAGCCCTGTCCCAGCCGAAAGTAGTTGAGTAAATACCGACAAACTCCGGCTTATATTCTGATATTTCATTCAGGATATGAGAATGGGCCATAAACGCGCCGTTAAGGAACCTTACTTCATGGCCTGCTTTTATGAGTGCCGCGGCAACATAAAGAGTTCCCAAAGGCTGCCAGTAATTGATCTGTGAACCTGCGGTTTTAGAGGAAAAAATATCTTCAGGAACCCAGGAAGGAATGATAAGCGCGCATTTCATATTTCAGTTATCAGCTTGCCCGCCAGTTTGTTTGGAGGGTAATCGTTAATTGTAACACTCAACCGTCTGTTAAAACTGCTCAAACTGCCTTGTGTACCTACAATACATAGACAGTGTCTCTTGTGTCTTCCATTATACAAGACATAGGACGCTGCCTTACTAATAGTTGCTCCTAAGAAAGAGCATCAATGCAATGAGTTGATATTTATTATATTCATTCGCTTAAACTCACTGCGTCATTTGCTATAATCGACAAATTATTAATATTTTGTTTTAGCTTTTCAAATCCAGCGTTTTATGGTCAATTCCTCAGAGTCTTCTTTCAAAGGTGTCGGATAGAATTGTTTCACCAGCATTCCATGCCTTGTTATATTACCACCTACAAAATATAGAGCTGCAAGCAGGATATAGTATTTGAGCGGTTTAATTTTTTGAACAATTTATATAACATTTTAATTGTAAAAAAAGCCTCGGAGTCGATTCGACGAGAATGAGCGACAATACTATATGCTGATTGTTTCACACACTCCTGCTCTTGTTATTCAACTTTCTATCACTGCCTGCCGGCCCGCAGGCTCTTATCTTCTCAACTTCCGCCAGCCCTTGCGGCTAATTTTGCTTGCCCCCGTGTCTTCCTGCACGAAGACAGGAACTGGGGTTGAAGCAAAATTGTGAGGGTCAATTCACAACTACCTATAGCTAATTGTGTAATTTATCAAGTATGTCCTCAGCTACTGTGATGCCGGACTCCATCGCAATGTCCATATTGTAATACCTGAACATACCGCTTCTGCCGGTAATATTCAGATTGCTGAATTTCTTCAGGTAGTCTGTGATCTTTATGTAATATTTCTCATAGCCCACTTCAAAAAGGGGATATGCCTTTGGCACTCTCACGACATAGCTGTTTATTACATCCTTTCCGGAAATAAAACCAATATCTTCAAGTTGAGCAACCGTTAAGGAAGCAAGTTCCTTATCACTCGATTTCCAGATATTATCGCCCTCAAAACAGAAATATTCAGATACAATATGCGTCTTGCCTTCAGGCGCCATATCAGGGCTCCAGTTTTTTGGTTCATGTATTCTACCAATAGGCATATTCTTTTCAGGGAGGTACAGCCACGTAAGGTCAGTGACTTTTTCACAGTCAAGCATTGTAACTACCACCACCAGGTCCCTGTATTTCAAATTTGAGGCTGCCTCAAGAATATCCTCAGGCGGGCCCGGCGCCAGCATTTGTACGAAATTCGTCAGGGGAATGCTGGAAACAAACTCTCTGCCTTCGATATCATAAGCACCATTAGAAGAACCGGGCGTAGATATGTTTTTATTCTGGATATTCCCGGCAGTTACACTTTTTATGGTAAATCCCTCATGGGTTATCTTTGAAATCCTTGTGTCTGTAAAAACCGTGTTCTCTTTTTCGATCTCCTCTTTAAGCCGGTCAGAAATCCGGCCAATACCGGTTCTGGGATAAATAAACTCGTCCGCAAGTGTTTCAATGTCCCTGCCGCTGAATTTAAAAATAGCATTTTTCATTGTCGTCCACATGGAAAGTCCCCTGATCCTCTGCGCTACCCATTCCTTGCTTATCCTCCTGCATTCTATACCCCATACTTTCTCGCTGTATTCTTTAAAATAGAGATTAAACATCGTGCGCCCGAAATTGCTCACAACCCAGTCTTCAAGCGAAACAATATCACGGTCGCCAAAGAGATTCCTGATCTTTTCTCTGCCGTAATCGTATATAGCTTTAAGAGTTGTGTGCATGCCCAGTCCGAAAACAGCATTTGAAGGTTTCAGAGGGTAATCGACAAATTTCTGCCGCATATATATTTTGCTTTTGCGGGTTACAGTCAGGAATTCCCCATTTAACAGATCGCTTACAAAATACCTGACTTTCCGGTTTTTTGTAATAAACCTGTGACCGCCCAGGTCAAACCTGAATTCACCCTGGACAATAGTTTTTGAAAGACCTCCAACAATAGAGTCGCTTTCAAATACCACTACCGGCCGGCCGGCCCTGGCCAGGACACAGCCCGTAGAGAGTCCCGCAAGACCGCCTCCCAATATTACTATGCCGTCTTTCCGGCTAAGAGCCGGGGCGGGGCGAGTTGATTTGCTGCGGATAGTCATAACTATAAAAAATATACCCCGCAGTCTTACTGCAGGGTATTATTTGCCTTAAGTATTTTGAAAATGCCGTTATTTAGCAACCAGAACAGGCACCTCTGCGTTGTTAACTACCTCCCTACTGACGCTTCCAAGAAGGATTGAATGAGCTCTCTTTCCTTTTGAGCCCAAAACTATCATGTCTGCATTCTCTTCCTTAGCCGCCTTCAGGATCTCTTCTGCAGGGTGTCCTGCCTTAATAACTGTCTTTATGCCTGTCACACCCTTCTCTTCCAGGGTCTTCCTGTAAGATTCTGTTATCTTGGCTGCCCTGTTGTCCATTGCTGCTTTATATTCCGTTCCAGACAGAACTTCCTTAAGCGTAGTAATTTCAGCATCAGTTATCATGTCATCCAGAAATGATGCACCTGAAAATCTCTCGACATACAGCAAGACAACACTTTCCGGACGCGAACAGGAGAAAAGTCTTTCGAACACAGCTGCAGCTGTCCGAGAACCTTTTGTATCATCGACTGCAATTAGTACCTTTTTCATTTTCACCTCTAGATATTATTCGCGTTAAATAAGCTGATTAAATATCAATGGCCATATCCGCCTGTCGGTGCTCCGTATCCGCCTGTCGGTGCTCCGTATCCGCCTGTCGGTGCTCCGTATCCGCCTGTCGGTGCTCCGTATCCACCTGTCGGTGCTCCGTATCCACCTGTCGGTGCTCCGTATCCGCCTGAAGCCGTACCGTAACCGCCTGAAGCCGTACCGTAACCGCCTGAAGCCGTACCGTAACCGCCTGAACTGCCGCTTCCAGCAGCAGGAGTAGTTTGCTGAACACTGTGTCTTACTTCAGCAACATCTGTAGGTGCAAGACTATAACCAATCAAGAAGCTTATAATAGCTACCAGAACAAGCAATATGACCCAAAGACTGCTTTTCATATTTCCTCCTTACTGTATTTTATTATCCCTTTTCTATTTTTAAGATTAGTTTGCCGGCCTCTGACTTGTCCTCAAGAATCTCATTGCCAGCCTGTTCACACATCTGGATAATGGTTTCCTTGGATGAGGGGTTGTCAAAAATAACCTCGATTACGTCACCTTCTGCAATTTTTTCAAGTGATTTTTTGGTATACAACTGCGGATGCGGGCAAACAAAACCACATACATCCAGCATATATGTGCCTTCACCTGTTTTTTCAAATTTCATTGCCATTGTAAACTTCCTCCTTAAATTAATAGTTTTACAGGATTACTTTAAAAGTCTCCCATTTCTTGAGCCATTTTTCGTTCAGTCCACCAGCTGAGGAGTTTCACACCTAAAAAAGCGCCTAAGACCATTCCAGTTCCATAAACCCAGCCGTTCGGGTCACCGCCCGCAGCTCGGATAAAAAACGCGCCGATATTGCATCCAAGTGAGGGGCGTGATCCCATACCCATCAGCAGGCCGCCGCTAATGCCCCATACCATCAATTCTATCGAGGGAAATTTAACTTTAAACTCACCCTGCAGGCGTGCCATAACCATAGCTCCGAAAATGATACCGAGTGACATCCACAACGCAGGATTTCTCCAGAGTTCAGGCAGACCGTTTACATATCCGAAGAACATATTGTCATGCATGTTCCATCCGAACTTCTCAAGGATCCACGCGCCGACTTGACCCTCCTGACTCGTAATGTACCAGTAGCCCGGATCAAATACCGTACCTTTGAGTGATACATCCTTATAATGTCCCATTCTTTGAAGGAGGGTTCCGAAGTTGGTCACCCCGAACTTTTTCTGCATTCCGGCCATTGTCAGAATATGAAGGCCGGCTGTAATTCCAACGAGAATACCCATAATACTGGTTTTTTTCGAAGCCGTGATCATAGACCACATTCCGTTAAGTTCATCCTTTACACCTGTTGCTTCGGGTAAACCAGCCTTCTTTAATGTTTTCTTTCTTTTCTTTATAAACACCTTCCTGGTATACAAGTAGTATATTACGCACAGGATGATCACAGCAGGGATTATGGCGTTTATAAATGAATTCCCAATGAAATAATGTATAGGCTCAGGGTTTCCGCCGGAAATTAGTTTCGCAATCGTAAACTGGGGTTTGTTCCATACGTAACCGACAAGATAATGGTCAAACCATGAATTTAACGGAATGTCTATGCCGGAATAAGCTTTTATGGAAGCTGCCGACTTTTGTGCTGAATCGATCCAGGCCTGGGGCAATAACTTATTAAACACACCGCCGACATCCACAAATATAGCCTGTCCCAGACAGAGACCGAAAATAACGGCCAGAAGGGATGTCATGTTGCCTTCGCCTACCTTATAAAGTGAGCCTGAAGCACAGCCGCCGGCAAGAACCATTCCAACACCGAAAATCGTCCCGGAGATTAACATATGGATTCCAAAGGGTGCAGGATGGAATGTACTCATATTCGTTGATGCAAGAATTGCCTGGATAACGCTGAAAAAGACCAGAGCGATCAGAATACCCACTGCCATTCGGGGAACACCCGCGGCAAACAGGTCTCTCGATGCCGATGCAAAACAAAACCTTCCATACTGAAGCATTAAACCATAAGCAAAGCCGAACCATATGTACACAACAAGGTATATGTAGTAGATATCAGTCTTGACGTATATAAGACTGATGAGCACGAGAATGCCGGTAATTATAAACGCCCAAGCCGAGTTTCTTTTATCCATATTTTCCACAGAATTTATACCCTCCTTAAATTATTATATTTAGCTGCCCATGAGGATAAATCAATGAGTCCAGCATTTTCAGGCAACTTGTTTAATTTGCAAAATATCAGTTTAATATACAACATAAATATAGTCAAATTAAAAAAATTAATAAATAATTACGGATATATAAGAATCGGAGTATATTGTACCGTAGTACCGTAAACTCCTGGATATGCTTATGCTCCCTTAATATGGGATGAACAGATTTATGCAATGTCTACGGCACTACAGTATCCTGTCTATATATCTCTGCAATAGTAACATATTTAAAAAACCCTGTAGAAATCTCAAACCTGTCAGAAATATGAAAACCATTGGTCCTGCGCTTAACATAATCTGGAAGCGGCTGTCCTGATTCACCCGAGATTACTACTATTGCCTTATCGGCGGCGGCACTATCTTTGTCAGAATAATAAGCAGGGTTTGCATATTCCCATGTGAATCTCAGAGGTGACTCTTTGATACTCTCATTTGAAGGCGAAAAACTGTTATTGTAACCGTAGAAAAGCTTTTTCTCTGTGAACAGGTCAAGGATGGGAACCGCTACGGCCGGATTGATGATATTATCATTTGAAGGAAGAGTAAACACCTCAATATTCTCTTCATGAATTGAATTCAGCAGCCGGCCGGCATGTTTCAGATTTGCCGGGCTCATCCTCTGAAGAAAAGGCAGGTACACAAAAAAAGAAATTACAAGAGAAGAGATGACAACGCATAACACAATAAACTTCCTTGCCTGTATGTCCCTGATCGACTGAAGTCCATAAGAAGCCATAAGAGCAAACATCGGCAGGGTTATCAT
>CAZNPC010000044.1:0-16001 GCA_964574765.1 uncultured Nitrospirales bacterium
TTATAATTTAAGAGCCGTGCTTAATACTGATAACGTTTTTCTTTATAAGGTGTCGTATAGAGTTTGTTCACCAGTCTTTTCTGTTAGCTGCAACTTCTCAACTCTACATTCTTAATTCTAACTTCTCATCCTCTCATCTTCTCAACTTCCAACTCTAAACTCTTAACTTTCAACTCTTCTGTCATCTTATATACGCCTCTGTAACATACCTGCGCATCATTCTGTGGCTGTTGAAATAATATGCATTCTTGCCTATAGCGTTCTGCATCATCCTTATCCATGTTTTCCGGTCATTATAGAAGGTCGGGATTATCAATTTTTCAAGTTTATAATAAAGGTCTTCTGAATCTATTTCATTGATATTATTGTCAGGCCCGATATCTGCCGGCGAAGGTCCGATCGACCAGCCTGTGAAACCTTCGATATGACCTTCGATCCACCAGCCGTCAAGGACGCTGAAATTCACAACGCCGTTATGAGCGGCCTTCATGCCGCTGGTGCCTGACGCCTCAAGAGGCCTTAGAGGGGTGTTTAACCATACATCCACGCCTGAGACCAGTTTGAGCGCGATATTCATATTGTAACCTGGAATAAACGCGATCTTGACCTTTCCTTTTAAATGCTCCTTGAGCGAAAAGATCTTCTGGATAAGCTTTTTACCGTTTAGATCTTTTGGGTGCGCTTTCCCTGAATATATGATCTGTACCCTGCCTTCCCCAATTTTCGCCAGCCTCTCAATATCGCTGAACAAAAGGTCAGCTCTCTTATATGCCGTCATCCTTCTGGCATATCCTATGGTAAGGGTTTCATAATTCAAACCGGCATTGGATACAGAGTTTACGTAATCGATAAGATGTTTCTTTGCCTCCATATGGGCGGCCCATAGTTCTTCGTCGGGAATGACGCCGATGCGGACAAATATTTCAGGCTCGTTTGCCCATCCGGGAAGGTATTTATCAAAGAGTTTTTTCATATTATCAGCTGTCCAGGTAAAAGAATGGACCCCGTTTGTGATCGAGTTGATTTTATATCCGGGAAACATGTTCTGAGAGACCATCATATGTTTTTTTGCTACACCGTTGACGTAATTACTGAGGTTAAAGCCAAGAAGCGTCATGTTGAGATGTTCGTTCCCGGCAAGTGTGCGGAGAAATTTTTCAGGGAAATAATCGCCGAATACTTTATTGTAGAGCTCATAGGAAAAATTATCATGTCCGGATTCAACAGGAGTATGCGTTGTGAAAAGACACAGTTCTTTGACTGTCTCAACATCCCAGATATGAGATTCATCCCAAACCTCTTCAATATCTTTTTTGTACTCGTGCAGAAGCTCAAGGGTCAGAAAAGCCGCGTGGCCCTCGTTCATATGGTATTTTTTTATCTGAAAACCGATTTCTCTGAGTATTCTTACACCGCCTATGC
Organism: uncultured Nitrospirales bacterium; assembly: GCA_964574765.1. Classification (GTDB taxonomy): domain Bacteria; phylum Nitrospirota; class Thermodesulfovibrionia; order UBA6902; family BMS3Bbin08; genus CAZNPC01. The sequence goes on from CAZNPC010000044.1 coordinate 1,423, forward strand.
CGAGGATCATCTCCTGTTTAAGTCTGTAACTTTCGTCACCTCCGTAAAGCTGGTCCGTCAACATTCTGTCGTCAGCGCTGTTTTCAGGCAGGTCTGTATCAAGGAAGATAACAGGAACGCTGCCGCCCCGCAAACTTTCCACAAAATAGATCCATGCCTGTATATATACCTGCCGGCCCTTTATTGTAACAGACACTTTTACCTGTGCATCGTGCATGAACTTTGAAACTTCCCATGACATTGGCAGTTCACTCTGCCGGCCGTCTTCGTCCAATTCCTGTTTGAAATAACCCTTGCGGCTTATCAGGGTGACCGCAACGAAAGGCAGATTAAGGTCGGCAGCTGATTTTACAGTGTCGCCGGCGAGTATTCCCAGACCTCCGCTATAGGTTGGAATGTTATCATTAAGTCCAATTTCCATTGAGAAGTAGGCGATCTTTGGTTCATTAACGAAATTTTCCAGTAGTGACATGGTGATTTACCTGCAGTATTATACCAGAAGTTCTAATAAGCTTCCAAATTATAACCGGCTGTAATCCGCATGTAAAAACATGCTTCAGTATCCGTTCATAAACATGTATTTGCCTGCAGGTGATGTAAACCTTATTTGGTCAATTGTGCTAAAATAAACATCTGGTTTCTTAGGTAGATTTAATTATTGATGTCTGTATTACCTGGAGGTTTTTTATGAATATTAAGTCTTTTGTGCTGAAAAAGGCAAAGGAAGCTAAAGAGGGCTCAAGGGCTATAGCAAAGGTATCTTCAGAACAAAAGGATAACGTTCTGAAAGACATGGCTGGGGCACTTTTAAAGAAAACCGGAGAGCTTGAATCGGCCAATAAGAAAGATATTACGGCGGCCCGCAAAAAAGGCCTGTCAAAGGCCATGATCGACAGGCTTACCCTGACTAAAAAGAGGATCGATGAGATGGCCCAGGGGCTTGTTGAGATTGCGAACCTTCCTGATCCTGTCGGAGAAGTAACAAAGATGCGGACAAGGCCTAACGGAATGATGGTGGGCAGGATGCGGGTACCTTTAGGTGTCATCGGAATAATATATGAGTCAAGGCCCAATGTAACTGCCGATGCAACTGCTCTGTGCATTAAGGCAGGTAACGCAGTGATTCTCAGGGGAGGCTCGGAGGCAATCCATTCCAATTTGGCAATCGTAAAGATATTAAGAAGTGTTGCGAAGTCTCATGGTGTTCATGAGGGTGTTATAACCTTTATAGATAACACCGACAGGCAGGCTGTTATGGAAATGTTGAAGCTTGAGGGCCTGATCGACGTTGTCATTCCAAGAGGCGGAGAGGGCCTGATAAGGGCTGTCACTGAAAACTCGCGGATTCCGGTACTTAAGCATTACAAGGGTGTCTGCCATGTTTTTGTGGACCGTGACTCGGATCTTCAAATGGCCGAGGATATATGTTTTAACGCAAAGGTTCAGCGGCCTGGCACATGTAATGCAATGGAAACAATGCTTGTTGACGAAAAGATAGCAGGGAAATTCCTTCCGCGTATGATCAAGAGGTTTAGTAAGGCACGTGTGAAACTGAAAGGATGTCCGCGCACACGGCGCATAAGCAAATCTCTTCCCCCTGCCGGTGAACAGGATTTTTATACTGAATACGTTGATAAGATACTTAATATCCGGGTGGTGAAAGATATTGATGCCGCGATAAATCATATTGCAAAGTACAGTTCAGCGCATACTGATACGATAATTACATCAGATTACAGCAAGGCGATGAGATTCCTGAAGGAGGTGGACTCATCCTCTGTCATGGTAAATGTTTCGACCAGGTTCAGCGACGGGTTTCAGTACGGCCTTGGCGCTGAGATGGGCATTTCCACTGATAAGCTGCATGCCAGGGGACCTATGGGACTGGAGGAACTGACATGCCTGAAATTCATTGTGCTGGGTGACGGACAGATAAGAACGTAAAAAAAGTTCAAGCTCCCGTAAAGTCCAAATGGACTTGAACTACGGGACAGGCTGTTCAAACCGATCGATCTGTTCAAGCAGTTCAGGTAATTAAGAGTTGAGAAATGACCCTCACAATTTTGCAGGCAAAATTAGCCGCGAGGGCTGGCGGAAGTTAAGTTACTATTAACCAATAACAATTAACCATTAACGGTCTTTATTGCGGAGATGAAACTTTATCTTGTCCAGCACGCGCAGGCAAATTCCGAGCAGGATGACCCGTCAAGGGGTCTTTCAGAGCAGGGACTAAGTGATATAGGGAAAATCGCACGCAAAGCTGAAAGCCTTCGGATCAATGTCAGCCGGATATTTCACAGCGGCAAAAAAAGGGCTCAGCAGACGGCGGAAACTCTTGCTGGAAGTCTTAATCCCGCAGGAGGAGGAGTATCATTTACCGAAGGGCTGGCGCCCATGGACGACCCTGGAATATGGGCGGAATGTCTCTCAACTTATGAAGGTGACATAGCGCTTGTCGGTCATCTCCCGCACCTGGGGAAACTTGCCGGCCTGCTGTTGTGCGGTAATGAGGAGAATAAGGCTGTCAGTTTTACAAATGCGGGCATCGTATGCTTTAACAGGAATGATGATGTTTCATGGTCGCTGGAGTGGACATTGACGCCATGGCAAATATAACAACGTTCAAACAGTTCAAACCCCCGCAAAGTTCTAAAGAACTCGAACCGCGGGGCAGGCTGTTTAAACAGTTTAATCTGGTTAAACAAAAGTATTTGTAATGAAAATCGGTATTCTCGGCGGCACATTCAATCCAATACACTACGGGCATCTCAGACCCGCGGAAGAGATTCTGGAGATGTTCAAATTTGACAGGTTCTTTTTCATTCCGGCCGGCCGCCCTCCTTTTAAACAGTTCAGGCTCACTGATGCCCGTCACAGACTTGCAATGGTAAGGGCCGCAATAAAGGACAATCCTTCTTTTGAAATCTGTGACATAGAGATGAAATCTGAAAATATCTCATATTCAGTAAACACTGTAAGCCGGCTGGCATCTGAATATCGCAATGCAGATCTTTTTTTTATAATAGGTATAGACGCTTTTCTGGATCTCCCTAAATGGAAACAGCCGGTTAAACTTCTCAAGAGCGCTAATTGCGTAATCATGTCCAGGCCTGGCTGCTGTTTTGCCGATCTGTCTTCGTCCCCTTATCTTGGGAATGTCCGTAAAAAGACCTTAATGGAATTTGATGATGGTTCCGGAAAAAAAATCTCTCTCAATTTGACGACAGGCAGAAAAGCTTATTTATGTAAAGTCACAGAGCTTGATATATCAGCCTCAAGCATCAGGAGTTTCGTAAAAAAGGGGAAAAGCATAAAATACCTCTTGCCTGAATCTGTAGAATCTTATATAATTTCCCATAAGTTATACAGGAAATCGTAATTCAATTTAGTAAGCTGCAAAGCAATTATTTGATGGTTTTAGAGGGGGTGTACTTTAGTAAATAGTAAGAAAAAGGCCATAAAGGCTGTGAAGCTGGCTGTAGGCAAAAAGGCCAAAGCCCCCCTTATCCTCGAGTTAAAGGACATTTCATCGATTGCAGATTATTTTGTGATCTGTTCCGGAGACAGTTCAACACAGGTGAAGGCAATCGCAGAGGCGATAGACGATAATTTTTCAAAAGATAAAATGTTTCCTGTCGGCAAAGAAGGCCTGAGCGCGGCCCGCTGGGTGTTAATGGATTATGGTGATATAGTGATTCATATTTTCAATGCCGAAAGCCGTGCTTTTTACGATCTGGAAAGGCTATGGCTTGATGCTCCGCGAATTCCGGCAGAAAAGGAACAGCCTCGGGGCAGGAAGAAAGAAAAGGTATAGAAATGGCAAAATTAGCAGCTTTTATGGTTTTAATATTTTTCGCGGTACTGGGATATCTCTCCTATCTGAATGAGGGGAATGTAACCCTGAAACTCAGCGAGACTCAAACGCTTGAGATTTCCAAAATAGCTTTGATACTTTTCTCGATTGTCATTGGCGCATTGTCAATGCTGCTTGTCGGTGTTGTAAGGGACACAAGGCGTTACATTGAAAGTTGGCAGAGCCACCGTCAGCAGAAGAAATTCCTGAGGATGCAGGAAACTTATTCAAAAGGGCTTGATGCTGTTTCAGCCCGCAGGTATGAGGAAGCCGCGGAGCTTTTTGACAAGATTATTGCTGAGGATCCCGCCAATGCAAACGCTATGCTTAGACGGGGTGATATAGCGCTTGATACAGGAGACCTGACAATAGCAAAAGAATTCTTTTTAAAGGCTAAACAAATCAGGCCTCAGAGTGTTGAAGCGCTGTTTTCTCTTGAAAAGATCTATCGCACAGAGCAGAAGTGGCAGAAGGCACTAGGATGTATTGACAATGTACTTGAAATTGATAACGAAAACCCGAAGGCTCTGTTCAGGAAGAGAGATATATATGAGATTAGGAGGAACTGGGAGGCTTTGTTGGATATACAGCACAGGATATTAAAGAGTAATATCCCTCAGGAGGAAAAGGATAGAGAGGATAAAAAGCTCCTCGGCTATAAGTATGAGCTGGGCCGTCATTACCTTGAGCAGGGAGAAACTGACAAGGCGAAAAAAATATTAAAGACCATAATGAAAACGGATAAGGATTTTATTGCGGCGTATCTTGCCCTTGCCGAATCGTTCATAAGAGATGAAAATGTCAAGGAGGCAGAGGAAGTCCTTATTAAGGGTTTTGAGGAAACTTCGGATCTGATATTCCTGGTAAGGCTTGAGGATTACTTTATTTCACTTGGTGAACCCGGCAGGATCATAGCCCTTTATCAGGAAGCAATTCAGGCCAGTCCCGGAGACCAGAAACTGCAATTTTTCCTGGCAAAACTTTATTGCCGCCTTGAAATGATTGATTATGCTTACGAGACACTAATGGGCATTGATACTTCAACGATGGATTACCCTGATCTTCATATATTGCTGGGAATTATACGTGAGAGACACTCGGAGCATGAAAAAGCCGCGGAAGAATACAAAAAGGCGCTGCAGGCTGAAACTCCCATACTTATCCCTTACTGCTGTTCGGACTGCAGTTATACATCAAAGGAGTGGACAGGAAGGTGTCCGGAATGCAGTCATTGGAACACCTTAACCCTTGACCTCAGTGGAACCTGCAAGCTATAAGAAAGAAAAACTTGTATTAGATACAAGCATGTTTGTCAATCCGGAGGTGCGTGTTGACTTTGGAAAGACACCTACTGAAGCGATGGAAGGCTTTCTTTCCCTTGCCGCGCAGATCCCTGCTTTTGAGTTCTACATGCCGTCATCGACTTTCAGGGAACTCCTCAATTTTATCGATATAAACAAGGTTTCGGGTGAGCTGTTCACCATCCTCCGTCAGAAATCTCCTGGCAGACATGAGATGAGTTGTCCCGCGGTCCTTTTCTATGAGCTTGTTGAAGATATGAGAGAAAGGATCAATAAAGGGATGAGGGTGGCTGAAAAGGCTGTGAGGGGCGCTGCCAAAGGAGATGAAAGGGAAATAATACAGACGCTGAGGAGGAATTACCGGGAAGCTCTCAGGGAAGGAATAGTTGACAGTATAGAGGACATGGACCTTATCTTTCTCGCGAAGGAGTTGGACGCGCTTCTTGTTACAGTTGATAACGGGGTCATAAAATGGGCTGAAAAGTTCGGGATAAGGTGGCTTATGCCGACTAAATTCAAGGACTATCTTCAAAGTTCGATCAAAAACAGCAAGTCTCACGCGATAAAGTAGCGGGTTCGAAGCATGTAGAAAATTGTTACTCCTGCCGGACCCTCTATCTTTGGCAAACAGGTTGTTGGAAGGGCATATTGTCAGGCAATTGTAACGTAATGAAGAATAATATTATTATAATAATTATTTTTATATTGATTGCCGTCATACCGGCCTCTGCAGGAAAAGTCTACCAATGGGTTGATAAAAATGGAGTGAACCATTTCAGCGATAAACCCCCATCGGGCCATGATTATGAAACAGGGACTGTCGGCCTGGATGTGCAAACCCCTGCTCTTGGGGATATTCCCCCGGTCAAAAACCATGGCAGGACCCTGAAAATAGATATTTACAAAGACTTTAAATATATGGATGAAGGCTGGCCCTACGGCCTTTCTGTCGGCCAAACAATGGCTGTCGGCATGTTCGATAAGCCTTCCGAGCAACTGAAGCGGGAGCCGCTCTATATTTATCCACAAGTACTTTACGGCTATTTACAGATGGGCAATTCAGAAGACAACCGTATTACATTTGCGATCGACGGGCTTGGGACTCCGGAGGGCAAGCTGTATGTTGATAAAAACAACAATGAGGACCTTACTGATGACGGCCCTCCATATACAAATCAGGGGTCCGGCAAATTTGCTTCGCTTATATCCTTGCAGCTGGATATTATAACCATGCAGGGCAAAAAGACAAATCAGCCGTATCAAGTATGGCTCTGGATTAAGGATGGTAATCTGAAGAAAAAAATACCGTATTACTATGCCAGGTGCTATTACATAGGCAGGATTATGATGGATGGGCAGCAATATATCGCTGTTGCCTTTGAAAAGGACAGGCATGACGGTCTTTACCGCGAGAACGGTATTTGCGTTGATTTAAACAAAGATAATAAATGCAGTTCCACAGAACATTTTTTTCATAACGATATTGTCGCGGTAGGTGATCGGAAATATCAAATAGTGCTGGATTATCCATAGAGGCAGGCGGGAAGGGAGTTAAGGTTTAAGTCTTAGAAAAGCAAGTGATTCGATATGGAATGTCTGAGGGAAGAAATCAATCGCTCTTACAGATTCAACATCATATTTCTTTAAGAATTTTTTCAGGTCACGTGCAAATGTTGCCGGGTTGCATGAAAGATAGACGATTCTTCCCGGCAATAGTTCCATTACTCTGTTCATAGCCGCTTTTGTAAGGCCGGGCCTTGGCGGGTCAAGGAGGAGGATGTCAAATCTGCCCCGCATATGAAACTTCTCAGCACTGGAACATACGAATTTGAAATTTCTGATATTGTTTAACACAAGATTTCTTTTTCCGTCCTCTATGGAATAAGGGTTCTCTTCAACAGCAACGATTTTTGCCTCGCCTGCAAGGGGGATGGAAAAATTTCCGGCGCCGGAGTATAAGTCAAGAACCTTGGTCCCTTTTAAGGGGAAAAGGTTCTCTCTGATCAACTCTGCGGCTTGCCGGTTCAATTTCCAATGACTCTGAAAAAAGCTCAATACAGACACGGTATATGACAGACCCGTCAGATTCAGTGATATATACTGTCTGCCAAAACTGTTCATGGAATTGTCTCTTGACTGAAGGCATAGCCCTGCGAAACCTGCTTCCATGAACTGTGAAGCAAGAGTGTCAAAGGCTTTTTTTGAATGAATATTGCCGGACATCTTCAGCAATGCTGTTAAACAGTCCCCTTTTGTTAAATGAATTTCACTGACATTCAGCCCTTTGCAAAGCGTGCGCGCCTTTGTCAGGCTGGAATTCAGATCCTCTGTCATGAGGGGACAGCAGCTGATATCAACAACATCTCTGGTCTTTTCCCTGTAAAAACCAACCTTTCCCTGTGATATTTTGAATTGCCCTCTGAGCCGGTAGTGCCAAGGATCCTTGTCAACGAGGGGATCGCTGAGGTCCGCTTCAAATCCCGCGATCCTTCTTAAACTATCCCTGAGTATATTCTCTTTTAAATCTATCTGTCTTGCGTAAGTGATATGCTGGTAATGACACCCGCCGCATATGCCGAAATATTCACACGAGGGCTGAATCCTGTCAGGGGAGGGCTCCAGAATCTTTCTTACTGATGCAACGAAGTAGTCCTTTTTTTCATCTTCCAGGATTACTTCTGCTGTCTCTCCGGGCAGGACGTGTCCGCTTACCATAACGATTTTGCCCTCGAGCCGGCTGATAGAGCCACCGCCATATGCCGGTTTTTCAAGTTTTAAAGTTATGAATTTGCCGGAGGTCATTTCACTGTTTTGCATTGTACTGTCTTAATTATAATTAAGACTATCAAAATTATCTCAAACTGATGAGGGAAGGGAGGGACTGCAGCAATAAAAAGGGCCCGAAACGGGCCCTTGTCAATGCAGATAGTAATTTAGAAGAGTTGAATTATTTGTCCTTATCGGAGTTCTCCTCTTTAACGCATATGCGCTTTTCTCCCTGAACAGGAGTGCCGTCTCCTGTCTTTGCTTCAAGAACAGCATGTAATTTACCTGTATTAAGAATTACCAGCTGGTCGGTATTGACCTTGCAGATCAGATCGACAAAACCATCTTCATTTATATCTTCCTCGCGGCAGAGATACTTACCTCTCCTGTCTTGCTTAACCGCCGCGCCTGTAAGCAGTATTGTCTCTGGAAGTATTGTCGAGACATTAAGTGTATCTGAACCATAAATTGCCATGGGTACAGCGTCATTGGATTTGAGGTTGATACTTTTGCAGCTAGTTTCACTATTGGGCTCGATATCTATCTCTGCCCATTCAGGTTTAACCACTGGATACATGGCTATTATATTGTTATCATCGCTGTTCACTGCATCCGGAACAGTTGTCTCAACAACCGGAGTAGTTGTCTCAACATCCGGGGTGGCTGTCTCAACATCAGGATCAACATCCGGTTTCTTCCATTTAACAGGCTCCTCCCATATAACGCATATACGCTCTTCTCCCTGAATATGAGTGCCGTCTTCTGTCTCCGCTTCAAGAACAGCATATAATTCGCCTGTGTTAAGAATTACCAGCTGGTTAGTATTGACCCCGCAGATCAGATCGACAAAACCATCTACATCTATATCTTTCTCTCTACAGAGATACTTACCTCTCCTGTCTTGCTTAACCGCTGCGCCTGTAAGCAGTATTGTCTCTGGAAGTATTGTCGAGACATCAACTGTATCTGAGCCATAAATTGCCATGGGTACAATGCCATTGGATTTGAGGTTGATACTTTTGCAGTTAGCTTCACTATTGGGCTCGATATCTATCTCTACCCATTCAGGTTCAACCACTGGATGCCTGATAAGAAAAAGGTTATCAATGGTATATCTTGCATTGTGGCCGATGGTGACCGCGAATTTCAGCAGCGCGAATCGGGGATCAACGAAAGTAAATACTTTGGGATTACCTGATCCGTCAACAACTGGCGCATAATCAATATAAAGGGTGAAATTGGCTCTGACGTCTGCATTCAATTCTGCCCAAAAAGCCTGCGGGACACCCAATTTATATGGTATCCCGGTATCATATTCTCCGCCATTGTGTTTAATTATAATTGTCCCGTTTTCACCGTAAATCACTGCAAATGCAAAGCCGCCGTGGCTGTTGCCAAAGCCGGCGCCGGTAGTACCCGCGGGGCTTCCGGGTTGAAGACTGGAAGTCCATGAAAGTGAATATTGACCTGATGAAAGAGGGGTATATCTTGTAACGCCGGTAAGTTCACCATAAAAATAAGCCTTGTCAGAAATAGGCGGAATGTTTCGCTCGGTATCTCTGGGGGCTCCGGGGTGGGTCTGTATAATTTCGAGCACGTTATTCCCTTTTATCTTCTGTACGAGCGCTGAATTACCTTCTACTGTTGCATTAACTAATGTTATATAATCATCCGGAGGGTATGAGTCATTGAGACTTGTATCTGGTGCGCGATGCGGTCTATCAGACTCAAAGTCAGCATAGAAGATCAATTGGGACAGGGGAATCCCCTTTGCAAAAAGGGCGCTGTTTGCCATAAGTATCATACCCATCGCTATTACCACAATACTTATCTTTTTAATAGTTTTCATGATGAACTCCTTTTTTAATAATTCCATGTTATACATCTCCACCCGGATCAATATCGCACTCATTACCAAAACCATCCCCGTCATTATCATCCTGGTATTTGTTAACTACAGAAGGACAATTGTCGCACACATCTCCAATACCGTCGCCGTAGTAACCCATGTTATATCCATAACCAATTAGACCGTTCTGGTAATGACCATCGATCTCACTGGCTGGTAATGCTCTGCTATAGATAGCAACTTCGTCCAGGGCCCCGCCCCAGAAAGCTATTCCTCACGTACCGCTTAAAGTAAACGGATAATTTCTGTGGACTATTGTTCCAGAGTAAGAAGATGATGTACCTTCTACTCCATCCACGAAGATCCTGATAGTTGAACCGTCATAGGTTCCGGCAACATGGTGCCATTCACCAGATGAAAAAGGTGCAGACGCGATATGATCACTAAAGTGATTAATAAAGAAATGAACTTTTCCGTTTCTATAATAAAGTCCATATCCGTCTTGAATGCCCCAGCCCCAGCTGCTCTTAATTACGATTGTGTCTATTGTACCGGGCGGCAATGCTGAGTCTTGATACACCCACGCCTCAACTGTAACATCGCCTGTAATATTTAAACTTTCATTACTCTTAACTGCAAGCTCAGAACGAACAGATCCATCGCCCTGAAATTGGAGTCCTCCGTTAACCCGTCCAGTTGACCGGTCTGCATGATTAATGACCCCGTCATTATTTTCGTCATTATCAACGGTGTCGTAACCAACCAGCCCTTCTTCCACGTCAAGTTTCCAGTATGCGACCATTCCCGGAAGAGCGCCGTCGCTTTCAGCCTGGTCGTGATTGGAGTCAACAGGGCAGTTGTCAGCGTGGTCAGGGTGAGCGTCTGAATCAGAGTCTAAAAAATGAGCATAGCCGTCACTGGAAGTTCCGCAGAAACTGATATGAGGGTAATCAAGGTCATCCAGTGCCATGGATAATTCAGTAATAGATTGTCCAGTTGTTACGGGCGAGGCCTCTATATTCCAGGAGGCCCCATTATAAGAAGCATATCTCAGTTCCTGATCGCCGCTGTCATAATAAGCAATATGCGGGTTGCCGTCAGAGTCAAGTGAAAGAGATGTAGGCCCTGGGGCTGTCAGGTCATTAGCGGCATCAATATCAGTAGTGCTCCAGGAGCTTAAAGATGAATCATATTTTGCGTATCTCAGAAAATGTGTTCCCGTACCGTTTTTGTCCCAAAATATATAACTTATGTGCAGATCATTTGATCCGTCCATTATTGATGAAAAACCGCCTGTGTCAGCAGCGCCTTCATCAGGGAAGGGGCCGGCAACAGTGCTAAGAAACCGCGTCCAGCGATCTCCTGACGGCTCCGCATTGTAGTGGATAAGATTATAGTTATTCGAAGAATCCAACGCTAAGGAGTTGTCCACTCCTCCCAGAACATCAAACTCAGCTGCGGGCAAAACCTGAGTCCACGGCGGGCTTCCATCGTCATATCTATAGCGCAGGCTCATTGTAGACTCTGCCGAGCAGGGAGCAGCAAAGGGATAATTAGTACTATCACACCACCAGTTAACTGCATAGCTTACGCGAGCGCTCCCTGTATTATCCAGAACCAGGCTAATATCGTCATATGACGTGATTTGATGAGTTACAGCATTCGGATCCGCCGTGTAGAACGGAGGAAGATCTACATCTCTTTTATGTTCTTCATATTGCTGAACCGTCTGAGTGTCCCATGAACCCCCGTTGAAACCGGATGTTCTTTCTGTATATTTGATTTCAACGGAATTTGTAGAAGAATAGGCAACATGAGGAACACCTGAAGAATCAAGAACAAATGACGCGCCGTCACCATTGCCGTCAGCAACTGTCTCAGCTGTCCAGGAAGAAGCACCTGTGCGGTACGCGTGCTTCAGTCCGGAAGAGTTGTAGACAATATGCGGAACATCCGGAGCATCTGTTACAGTTTCCATTGCGATACTATTGCTGCATGCGGGTGTGGTTTCAACGTCCCAGTCAGCAGCAATTGCACCTAAAGGAACAGTCACTGCCAATAAGATTGTAATGATCGGTATTAATATGGATTTAAATTTCATCTTTCCTCCTGATTAGAATAATTGAGTATAAATGTTGTGATTTAGATCACAAAATCTTGAATGTGTAATCTAATTTATCACCAAAATATGCAAAAGTCAACAAAAAAATACTTATGAGTGTTATAAGTATTTCTAATGAGATAATTTGTAATAAATTGTAAGACATTAAGTTTTATTTGTAGTCGTTATGATCTCGGATGACTTCCTATTCAGCACGCCCGCAAAGAGGACTGGAGCAATAAAAAAGGCCTTGGATAACCAACGTCCTTTCAGTGCAAGGAATAAATTAAAAGTATTAAACTACCTCTTCCATGGCGATACTACTGCTGCATGCCGGAGTGCTTTCAATGTCCCAGTCAGCTGCAATTGCCCCCATAGGATTAGAATCAATAAAGATTACATTCAAGACTGAATTGTCCAAAAAGTTTACATACAATTAATAATGATGTCAAGAAGAATATTGTTTCTTATGACACATATAAGAATATTTAATAATGGATTAATATGCTGCCTTTTGTATGCCGGCCATGACCAAGGATTTTCATGAGGAGCAGATCAGGGTATTGACCGTAACCTGTTGAATAAAAAAAAGTGGGGGCTGAGATACCCCCACTAAGCTATTAATTCAGAGCTGTTTACGATGTGCGTTTCTTTTTTATGTAACCCCACATGATAATGGTCATCATGATCCAGGCAGGCATTAACGCTGCAAAAGGGTATTTAATACTATATACAAGCGGTGTAAGCATGATCCTTGTAATTGTCCGCAATGTTTTGCTTTTTGAGATGAAGTCAGCAATTGGCGGAGAGTATTGATAATAAAGACGTACAAATTTTCTGCCAGCTGCATTTGTCAGAAGATAATTATCCCTGAACTCCCTTAATGCCACTACTTCATCTTCCATGTAACTGCCGTAGGCGGCTGTTGCTATGAAACAGCTGTCTCCGTCTGCGTGTTGAGGCAAAAACCAGACAACGCCGGGTGCGTCCGGGGCAAGTATTATCATGTAGATGTCATTGAATCCTGTGTTATTGTCAAGTGCGTGGTTAACAATGTAGACCAGTCCTGCGAGGGCCTTTATAACCGGATTTTTCTCAATACCGGCTTTTGTACCCGTTCCATCAGGCTGCAGGAAACTGCCGGTGGTTGTAAGCCCTGCGGCAGGTTCAAGCATATTAATTAAGCCGCCTGAAGAATCAAACATCATATAATAGAGTTCAGCATATGTCAGCCCGTCGAGATCGTCTATCCATGCTACATGTACATTTCCGTTTTCATCTATTGCGATATGAGGATAGTACGATTCAATATCGTCGTCAGGTGTCAGTGATGCCTCCAGTACCGGGGAACCAAGTCTGGAATAAAATAGTTCATTATTTCCTCCTCTTGCGTCATGCCACACAATATGGACATTACCTGAAAGGTCTACAGCGACTTTTGCCATAGCTGAAACAAAACCATCATCACTTGTCACCCTGGTCGGGGCAATGAGCGTAGTACCGGCTGTATTGACTGAAGTGTAGTAAACTTCAGGAGCAGTATTGCCATCACTTGTTGTATATACGATGTGAGCAATACCTGATAAGTCTACAGCGATCTCCGGCTCACCCCAGCCGGTCCCAATTGTAACGGGAGTTATCGTGGTCTCCAGTAGTATTGGGACGCCTGATAAATTCAGTACGCGGTATCTTAATTCTCTTGCACCAGGCGTCAAGCCTCCGTAATACCAGACAACATAAAGGCTGTTGTTAAAAGGATCATATGCAATATTAGCTGCCCTGGAACTGTTGCTTCCATCAAGAGTGTTGACAGGGGTCTCCGGCACTACAACAAGGTCAGTAATATCGGGCGCTGGTGCGGCAAGGTAAGCCGCGGGATCGATCTGCGTGTATATTACCTGAAACGCGCTGATGCCGACTGATATGGTATAACCTGCAGGTGTAAGGCTAGCATAAAAACTATTACCATGAAAAACAATGTGAAGTTTTCCGGAAGAATCTATTGCAATAGAAGGCCTTCTTACATGAAAGGACATCGGGGTTACGGCGGGATTCACTATTGTTTCATCTATGACAGTATTCCCGTCTCTATCTATCATCTTATACAGCAGGTATTGCATATTATTGCCGGCGTCCCCGCCAGACCATACAGTATGGGTATTCCCTTGGGGGTCAACGACCATGGCGGGCATCTCCTCCCCATGAGTAGTAGATATTGCAGTTTGATCAAGAATTGTTGTGAAACTGTATGAATTGCCAGGAATAAAAGCCATAAGAATGAACAATACGGCAAGCACTGAGATTAACTTCCCATTGAAAATCATTATTAATACCTCCGTTTATTGACTGGCCAGCAAAAAAATAATATGGAAAATATTTATTTTGACAAGCATATAATATTTACAGCGTTATTGTCCAGATTTATACAAGAAGTATGCAGTTAAGGGAATACTTTAAAGGAAAGGGCGGGTAAACTTCGCTTTTCGCTACGCTTACCTTATTATTCTTATCTTATGAAAAGAATCAATTAATTGTTCGAAGCGTATATGATTGTTGCGTGCCATGAACTACTTGCCCTGAACTGCATTGAGCTCATGGCTTCGAGTGCACGGCACTGAACCCTACGTGGTTCAGTGGTGCCGAAGGCGGGATTTGAACCCGCACAGGATTGCTCCCACTAGACCCTGAACCTAGCGTGTCTGCCAGTTT
>CAZNPC010000045.1:0-14377 GCA_964574765.1 uncultured Nitrospirales bacterium
GTCAAATATCCGCACCATAGGGAGAAGTACCCAGGGAGTCAGGCTTATTGACCTTTCAGGTGAGAACAAGGTTGTCGGTATAGGCCGGGTAATTGAAAGAGAAGAAGAAGTGGGAGAAGGCGAAAACGGCGGGGCCCCTGCCAAGAAAGGCTAAGCTTAAAGGCATAAGTGCTCTGTTTCAGGATTGCTATTACAGCAAGCCTGACTCTTCACCTCCGCAATCGACAAATTATTAGATTCTGTTTAAGCAGTGAAGTTATAAGTCATTCAGGTTAATTCCTCGGCGTTTTCTTTTAAATGAGTCGCACGGCGATTCATCATCAGACTTCCTGCATCTGCAATGCATTAGATGCACATAAGCTATTCGGCCGGATTATTTCTTGCCTTCTTCTAACTGTATTTTGTCATGCAGGGATACAATTACTTCTCTCAGCTCGTCTTTTGATGTCTCTTCCCTGTCAAGCAGAGACTTTAATGCCGTCAGCTCAGAATCCATCTCTTTGCAGAACTTGTCTTTGAAAGTATTTCTTTCTTCTAAATCGTCAACCAACCTGTTAATCTCAATAATAAACGATCTCAGATATATATCATCTCTGGTTCTTATCCGCAGACGCTTATGGTAATTTCCTGACAGTATGATTCTCAACTCCAGTTTTAATCTTTCGAACGGTCCAAGGAAGCGGTGCGTAAAGATCATGGTCAGAATTGTAACGATAATGGCGTAACCGGAAACCACGCCAATTATATAAATGGGGCTTCGTTCCATCGTTTCCCCCAGTTCTATTGCCAGATATGTAAAAAAAGCCACTGACAGAAGGGACCAGAGAACCATATGGGCAATGGAGAGCCTGAGTTCCTTCAGACTGAAGTATTTTGTGCGTAAGTGTTTATCCATTTAAACTTTCAGAACTATCAGCGTGACATGGACATATTGACAGTATTGTATCATTTTAATGTGAATTAGTATGAGAAGACGATAAGGCACTAATTGTAGATATTGAATCTTCAATTATTTCCCTGACCATCTCATTCTCGTCATTTGCAGCATCGTTTAAGAGAGGCAACGATTCTCGACTCCCGATTATTCCGAGTAAAAAAGCGGCATCGCCTCGTATTGCGGCGTTCGAATTTTTCAGCAGTCTGGCCACACCCGGAACAGAGTCGCGCAGTTTTTCAGAGTCTGTCTCCTTAAGGGTTTCTACAAGCGCCACGGTACCGATCCTGACCCTGCCCCGTTTGTCGGCGAGCATGTCTCCTATAAGAGGATACAGACTGCTGTCATGTTTGAACATGTCGACAATGTTATCAAGGAATCCGTTTTCCATATAATCAGCTATCATGCCCAGCATTGACCCTGTATTCTGCTTTTTGTTCATTTTTTGGAGTTAATAATTATCTGACAATAATTTTCCCGCGGCCATTAACAACTTCGCCTATCACCCAGTAAGGATGTCTGTCTTTTTTCATGATACGGTCAAATTTATTCAGTCCTTTCGCGGTCAAAGAGATCAGAAGGCCTCCGGATGTCTGAGGATCAACAAGCGCCATTTTGTCTATTTCACTGTAATTATTCGGGAATTTGGTCTCCCTGCTTACGTAGCTGAGGCTTTTTTTCGCCCCTTTCTGGATTATTCCGGAAGCGATCAGCTCCTTCACGTTTTTCATAAAAGGCACTTTAACGCTGTTGATAATAAGGTCAGCTTTTGAATTCTTTGCAATGTTCATCGCATGGCCGAGAAGCCCAAACCCTGTTACATCTGTGGCAGCGTTTGCACCGGCGGATATCGCGGCCTTTGAAGCGGTTTTGTTTAATGCGAGCATGGACCTGATAACAGGTTTTAGATCCGCCGGCCTGGCTTTCCCGAGTTTTACCGCTGAAGTCAGAATGCCTGTGCCGATCTTTTTGGTAAGGATCAGGATATCGCCTTTTTTTGCCCCTCCGGTTCTTAATAAGTGTTTTCTTTCTACTACTCCTGTAACTGCAAAGCCCAACTTGAACTCATTGTCCTCAATGCTGTGCCCGCCGATAAGACACGCCCCGGCTTCACTCAGCTTATCGACAGCGCCCTTTAACAGCTCTCTTATGACAGAAGGGCCGAAGTCACACGTCGCATAGCCGAGTATGGCAAGTGCTGTTCTGGGCGTGCCGCCCATGGCGTAAACGTCGCTAACCGAATTAGCCGCACAGATCGCGCCAAAAGTGTACGGATCGTCAACTATGGGAGTGATGACGTCAACGGTTTCAACGAGCAGATCACTCTTGTGACGGTAAACCCCCGCGTCATCTCCCGGGCCTACGATTACCCCGCGGCTTTTACAATTGAGCAAACCATCCAGTATGTCGTTCAGGTCCGCCGGACCTAACTTTGCCGCTCAGCCGCCGGCTTTGACTTTTTGCGTAAGACGTATCTCTTTCATATTCCGATATAATACTTTAAAGTATTTTAAGTGTCAAAATGGAAGCTGCGGGACATTGTTGAATATTATGCGTAGAGTAAGTAGAAAGATATACTCAACTTTGACAATTAGACGTTTTTTTCTGTATTTTACAATGTCATGATTGATCTGCATACTCATAGTTTTTTCAGCGACGGGGTCCTGCTCCCGTCCGAGCTTGTCAGAAGGGCGTATGATAAAGGTTATAAGGCACTGGCAATAACGGATCATGTGGATTCCTCGAATATTGATTTTGTGATCCCGCGGGTAGCAGCGGCGATAAACGATATATCCAAATACACGGACATGGTTCTTGTACCCGGGGCTGAGATTACGCATGTGCCGCCTGAACTTATAATGGGGCTGGTAATAAAGGCAAGGGAATTGGGCGCGCAGATAGTTGTTGTGCACGGTGAGACTGTTGTTGAACCCGTGATAAAGGGGACTAACAGGGCCGCGATCGAGGCTGGCGCGGATATTCTCGCTCACCCCGGCCTTATCAGCAGGGAGGACGCAGAGGCTGCGAAACAGAATGGTGTTGCCCTTGAGATAACAGCAAGAAAAGGGCATAGTCTGTCAAACGGGCATGTTGCTCAGGCAGCTGCTGAAGCAGGCGCGGATCTTATAATTAATACTGATGCGCACGGCCCTGAAAACCTTATAACTGCTGATTTTGCGAAAACTGTATTGCGTTCAGCCGGTATCCCTGGTAATGAAGTTGAGGAGATTTTCAAGAATTCATGGAAAATATTAGATAAAAAGTAGACGGGAATAAAAACTGTACTCAAAATACTGTAAATAACGAAGTTCCCGTCAGTTTAGTTATTAGTGCTTAAAAGCTGGAATTTACATATCTGGAGGATATAAATGCCGAAAGCAATTAAAAAAAGAGTATCAAAAAAAACAGGGATTAAAGAGGAAGAGGTTAAGAGCGCACTTGTGCGCGCCCTGGAAAACATAAAAAGCCGGAAAAAATTAGTATCAGGTCTGCTGTCCGGTGCGGCAGTTGCTGTTTTTATGGTTATTGTGACTTTTTACTTATTTTCAGAAGACAGCAAAAAGGCATATGCTCTTGAACAGGAAGCTTATGGTTATTATTATGAGACCAACCTGGAAGCCCCGCTGACGCAGGAAGAAAGGTGGGCAAAGGCTCTGGAGCTTTTCAAAGAGTCAGCTGAGCTTAAATCAACCCTTTCCACGCAATTCTACATAGGCAACAGCTATTTTAATCTTGGCGATTATGATAACGCTGTTGTTGAGTACAGGAAATATATTGATCAATATGGCAGTAAGAATGTAATGCTCCCGCTTGTTTATCAGAAACTTGCTTCGGCCTTTGTAAAGCAGGGAAAGAGCGACGAAGCATTCAGTATTCTTAATGAACTTTCCAGAGTTAACGGCGGAATATTCGCTGATACCGCGCTTGTCCTTGAGGCAAGGCTTCATGAAGCTGGCGGTAAGAATGAGGATGCAATGAGCAAATACAGGGAGCTTGCTGAACGTTTCCCTCTTTCTCCCTGGATTTCCGAAGCAAAGCAGAAAATAAAAGCTGAAGAGGAAATGACAAAAGAGGAAATAAAGGAAGAAGTAAAAGAAGAAACAGCGAAACCGGAAGGTCAGACGCCTGAAGAGCCGGCATCAGAGGAAGCTGCTGAGTAATATTACTTACATATAAATTTACCCGGGAGAATCTCAAGACTCTCCGGAGATAGTCCCACCAGATATGTCAGCTTATCCATGAAGAACAGTATCCCGAATGCGATCAGGAGAAGGCCGCTTAAGATCATAATAGGTCTGATGAACTTCTGAATAAAACTAAAATGGCTGATAAAGGTTGTCATAAGAAGTGATGTAATAAAAAAAGGAACGGCAAGCCCGGCTGAATAAACAATCAGCAGTTTGAAACCGTACAATGCGGAACCGGTTGATCCCGCGATAAGAAGGATCGTTCCCAGGATAGGGCCGATACATGGGGTCCATCCGGCGGCAAATGTCACTCCAACGACGAAAGAACCGATATATCCTCTCGGCTTGGATTTAAGATGTACCCTTTTCTCCATTGAAAGTGTTCTGATTTTAAAGACTCCCATGACATAAAGGCCGAAGAAAATAATGATAGTCCCGCCTATTATTCTTATTTCATCGTAATAAGTGACGAATATGCGGCCTACAAAAGATGAAAATACTCCGAGCAGGATAAATATAAGTGAGAAACCAAGGATGAACGAGAGTGAACTGAGGATAGTTATCTTTCTTATGTGCGCTTTGTTACCGTGTTTGAAATCTTCAAATGAAATGCCTGTTATAAAGGATACATATGACGGCACAAGAGGAAGAACACAGGGGGAGAGAAAAGAGAATAGACCTCCCAGGAAAGCCCCGAGTAAACAGATTTCACTCATTCGAACCGCACTCCTTTTTACAGCCTTTTATTTTCTCGACAACATGAAGAAGAACCGGAATAATGACTTCCAGGTTTTCCCTGACCGCTTTTGGACTGCCGGGTAGATTGATTATGAGAGTCTTTCCCCTTGATCCGGCTATTGCCCTTGAGATCATTGCGTTTGGAGTTTTTTTAAGCCCTCTAAACCGCATTGCCTCAGGTATTCCGGGTATCTCGCGTTTTATTACCTCAAGAGTTGCTTCCGGCGTTACATCACGGGGTGACGGCCCTGTGCCGCCCGTTGTCAGGATCAGGTCAGCTTTGCTGCAGAGAGAAAGCAGTTTCTTCTTGATTCGGTTTTTATCATCAGGAAGGATATCGCAGCTTACCACTCTGCCTCCTATCTTTTTGACGGCCTTTTCAATGAGAGGACCGCTTTTATCCTCCCGTTTACCTTTATACCCTTTATCGCTTAATGTCAATACAGCAACTGTAAATTTATAACTCATAATTTTAAACTTTTAATTCTTAATTTTTAATTTTGTCGCTAAATTTTCAATTATCAATTATCAATTTTTAATTGTTATTGTGTCTCCTTCTTTTATTGTCCCGCCCTTTAGTACTTTTGCGAATATACCTTCTTTGGGCATTACACAGTCGCCTGCCTGAACATATATGGCGCAGCGTGTGTGACACTCTTTGCCGATCTGGCTCACTTCGAGCTCAATACTGTCGGCAATGAGAAGTTTTGTGCCTACGGGAAGATTCGGCAGTTTAATCCCCTCAGTGGTTATGTTTTCGGCAAAGTCGCCTGATCCTACTTTCAGACCCTTATCCTGCATTTTTTTTATGCTTTCAATTGCGAGAAGACTTATCTGTCTGTGCCATTTATCAGAAGCGTGGGCATCCCCCTTAATGCCGTAATTCTCTTTCAGCTCGGCCTGAGAAACCGTTTTCTTCCTCATGCCTTTCTTGTCACTTATGTTTATTGCTATTACTTTTGCGTTCATAACAAAAATTTTAACATAATTATCACAAATTGAAATATCAAACTATGCTGAGTATCAAAAAAGGCTACAGTATTGTCCTTGAACGGTTTTTTTCGTTCTGACGTGTCGGGACGAAAACCCTGCCTGCCGGCAGGCAGGCTCGGAGGTCGAATCGACCGAGAATGAGTGAAAGGATTATGCTGTAGCCTAAAGAGTAAGGCCCTTAAAACATTATTTAATAATTGCTCCTTCTTTAATGTCTTTATCCACAATGAGAATGGACAGTTCTCCATCTGTGTCGGTAGCAGCCAGCAGCATTCCCTGCGATTCAACACCCATCAGTTTTGCGGGCTTCAGGTTTGTAACCACAGCTACCTTTTTCCCGGTAAGTTCTTCAGGCGTATATGCCCTGCCTATCCCTGCCACGACCTGCCGGGTTTCTCCGGTATCAACCTGCACTTTGATCAGTTTGTTTGAGCCTTCAACTCTTTCCGCCGCCAGTACCATGCCGACCTTAAGCTGAACTTTTGCGAAATCACTGATCGATATTAGATTGTCGCCTGATATTTCCACTTTGTTCTCCTTTGTTTTAGGCGAATTAATGCGTTTATCCGCTAATTTTTTTTCAGTCCTGTTATTTTTGAAATCGATCCTCGGGAACAAAGATTTGCCCTTTTGAACCTCTGTACCCGAAAGGTTGTATCCTCCCCAATCTCTCAATTCAGGGTTTGAGGGTATGGCCTCTTCTATGTTTTTGCTTATTCCGAGTTGTTTCCATATTTCATTTCCGGCGGAAGGCATAAAGGAATACACATAAACAGCAATAAGCCTTAGTGATTCCGCAAGAGTATAGAGTATGTTTGAAAGGATGTCTTTGTCTTTTTCTTTCCACGGTGCTGAATCCTCAATATATTTATTCGCTGAATTAATTGCGCGCCACAAAAGAGAGATGGCGTGGTTAAATTCAAGCATGGAAATGTGCTCGCCGAAATTTGCAGGGAGAACAGACCGGTGTTCACCCGGAACTTTGACAGTTTTATGGCTGAAAACAGATCTGATGTCTATTTCCCGGGCTCTTTCCTTTGAGACGACAGGATCAGGGACAGTGCCGTTGTTGTATTTTTCTATCATGGTAAGGGAGCGGCTCAACAGGTTTCCGAGGTCGTTTGCCAGGTCAGTATTAAGCCTGTTAATTAACGCTTCTTCAGAAAAATCTCCGTCAAGGCCAAACGGAACTTCTCTAAACAGGAAATACCTGAATGCGTCTGCCCCGTATTTCTCAACCATTTTATTCGGGTCAACAACATTGCCCAGCGATTTGGACATTTTTCTGCCCTTTACCATCCACCATCCATGAGCAAAGATGTTTTTCGGCAGGGGGAAATTGAGTGACATGAGCATGGTTGACCAGTAAACAGCATGAGTTGTGAGTATGTCTTTTCCTATTAAGTGGTGGTCGGCAGGCCACCAATCATCTTGAGTGACGAGATATTTAGTGGCTGAAAAATAGTTCAAAAGCGCGTCAAACCATACGTAAGTTACAAAATCATTATCAAACGGAAGAGGTATGCCCCATGAAAGTCTTGATTTCGGCCTCGAGATGCAAAGGTCCCCGAGGGTATTGTTTTTTAAGAAACCAAGCACTTCGTTCCTCCGGGTCGCTGGACTTATGTAACCGGGATTTTTTTCTATATGATCGATCAGCCTGTCCTGATATTCAGACATCAGGAAAAAATAGTTTTCTTCATGTATCTTTTCAACAGGCCTCCCGCATTCAGGGCAGTTTCCCTCGGCCAGGTCTTTTTCCATCCAGAACCGTTCATCAGGAGTGCAGTACCAGCCGGAGTATTCCTTCTTTATGATCTTTTCCTGATCCCATAACATTTGAACCAGGCCCTGAACCGTTTTTATATGTTCTTCATCAGTAGTGCGAATAAAGGCATTATTGGATATGTTCAGTTTGACCCAGAGGTCCCTGAAGTTCTCAACCATGAGATCTGAATGTTCTTTGGGAGAGAGATTTTTTTCAAAAGCGGCCTGTTCAACCTTCTGTCCATGCTCGTCAGTACCGGTAAGGAAGAATACTTCGTTCCCCATAAGCCGGTTATACCGGGCAAGTATGTCAGCAGCTATTGTTGTGTATGCGTGTCCTATGTGGGGAACATCATTGACATAATAAATAGGGGTTGTAACATAAAACCTGCTCATTTTTTACTTTTTTTCTTTTTCCAGAATTTCCTTCGTTTATTAAATGGTTTCCCTGTGTCTTTTGTCTCAGCAGTGCTTTTTTGTTCTATATCGCCTGATTTTTCAGGGGCAGTATTCCTTTCCCTGCTTTGAGACTTTCTCCTGTGCCTGGACCGCTGACGGGGTGGCCGAGGCTTTTCTTTATTGATCTCGGCTGTTTCAGCAGGTTTTTGGGCATCCGCAGGAGGCGGAGCAGTAACGGCTGGTTCTTCTATTATCAATTTCTTTTCAGTCTCAGTAATGACCGGTTTATCAATTTTTTTGTCTTTGCCACGATCTTTCTTTTCTTTTTTGGCAGACTGGCCTATCTCATAGCCTAAACAACACATAAGACGTCCGCAAATGCCGGACAGTTTGCCGGGATTTAACACAAGCTCCTGCTTCTTGGCCATCCTTATGGAAATGGGCTCAAAAGAGGTGAGGAAGACCCTGCAGCATACCTCTCTTCCGCAGCAGCCTATCCCACCGATTGATTTAACCTCGTCTCTTACTCCTATCTGTCTCATTTCTATTCGTGTCTTGAACTTTGAAGCGAGGTCTCTGACCAGTTCACGGAAATCGATACGTCCATCAGCAGTGAAGTAAAATATGAGCCGTTTTCTGTCAAGTGTCGCCTCAGTTCCAACAATCTTCATGGGCAGTTTATGGTTTTTTGCTTTTTCTGTGCAAAAATTGCCTGCCTGTTCTTCCAGGGAGCGGTTGTTTCTGTCGGTCTCCATATCCTGCACGGTTGCCATTCTGAGGATCTTCTTTAATTGTTGTCCGGGTCTGTTGACGCTGTGTCTATCTTTTACAACGAGTCCCAGACCCAGTCCCATTTCAGACTCGACTACGACCCGCACACCCGGCCTGACACTGACTCCATTTAAAGTGAAGTCATAGATTTTCCCACATTTTTTAAACCGGACACCTACGACATCGGGCATCAGTTTCTCCTCTCTAATTTACCCCGCCCAGCGGGCCGCATATGTGATATAGACCGTGAGCTATCAACCGAAAGTTTTTCTTAGCGATAGATATGTATGGTAAAGGGTAAGTTGTTTATTTAAATTAAAACGCAAATAATCCTTTATATCATAAAACGAACCGGACAATTTAAGTATATCTTTTAGTGATGCTTTTTGTGAAATGGATTTTATTTCATTTCCCCTGTCCTGATTGATCATTAGGTCTTCCCTGCCCGTTGCCTTGAACACAGCAATATCTCTCAGCCAGAGGTGGACCCAGTCGAACCACTCCTCCATGGAGTCCCTGTCTTCCCATAAATTCTCTTCTGCCCTGTCAAGAAGGGCCTTGAAATCATCAAATGTCCTGTCTCTTCTTGTGATCAGGTCCTGGCTCAGGGCCCATCCCGGCCTTCCGCCGGAGAGCAAACCCAGCAGAGCAGCTTTTCCGTCATGAATCCCCGAATCTTCCCCGCGCAACTGATTCTCCAGTACTCTGTTCATATCTTTCAGAGGCAGAGGTGAAAAATATATTCTTTGACATCTGGACCGTATCGTTAAAGAGAGCATTTCCGGAAGAGATGAGATCAAAAGCAGAAGGCTCTGACCGGGCGGCTCTTCGAGTGTTTTTAAAAATGCATTAGCGGCTGATTGATTAAGGGTGTCTGCCTTATCAATGACAGCTATTTTCCATTTTCCTTCAAATGGTTTGTAAGACAGGGATTCTTCGAGCCTTCTTATTGTATCGACCTTTATCTGTCCGTTCTCAGGGGCTATGAAAAAGACATCCGGATGCATTTCCTTGTCAATCTTTATGCAGGAAGGACATTTGTCACAGCAGTCAATTTCGTAATGAGTAATGCGTGATGAGTGACGGGGCACAGAGTTTGATTTATCGTCACCCGTTGTCGATAACGCTCCTGCCTGACCGGCCCGCTTCGCCGTCCGCCTCGGCGAGCCGAAGGCGAGACTGGAATCGAGGCGAGTAGGCAGGTCACGGTTGTTTTGACAGTTGAGAATTTTGGCAAAATTAACAGCAGTCAGCCTCTTGCCTATTCCGTCTTCTCCCGAAAAAAGATAAGCATGAGCAATTCGGTCTTTTGATACGCATCCGCGGAGTATATTCAATGCCCTGTCCTGGCCGAGAACATTTTTCAATGCCATACTGTCTCCAGTATCTCTATTATTTTTTTATTGACCTGGTCAATCCCCGCTGACGCATCCACTACTTTTACTCTGTCAGGGTCTTCTTCAGCAATCTGGAGATATCCTTTTCTCACGCGGTCATGAAATTCTATCGTTTCCAGCTCAAGCCGGTCTTCTTTATTAGCTTTTTTGTTTCGCTTTAACCCCTCTTCTGCGTCAGTATCAAGAAGGAATGTTAAAAAAGGTTTTAGATCCGGAGCCGCAATCTCATCAAGGGCTTTGATTATGGAAAGGTCTATTCCCCTTGCGTACCCCTGATAAGCAACAGTCGAGTCGGAGAAGCGGTCAGTGATTACAATAGTGTTACGCATGAGGGCAGGATAAATGACTTGCCTTACATGCTCCGCTCTGGCTGAATTATAAAGAAGCAGTTCCGTGATGGGATCAATCTTGTTTCTGCTGTCAAGAAGAATAGCTCTAATCTTTAAACTTATTTTTGTGCCGCCCGGCTCTTCTGTAGCAAGGACATTGTGCCCCTTGCGTTTCAGATACTCTGATACGAGTCTGACCTGAGTGCTTTTCCCGGACCCTTCAACGCCCTCAAATGATATGAAGCCGTTATAATTATGAATTCCCTTATTGACTGCCATAACGATCCCCCAGTTCTTTAAGTAAAGAGAATGCCTTTAAAGAGTCCCTGATTTCCATTGAACCGGTCCCGCATGAAGGAGTTAGGATGGACTGCTGTTCAAGTTTGTCCCTTTGAATCCCGGACTTCTCCAGTGAAGATATTCCACGCTCAAGCTGTTCCGTTAAACCCTGAAGGGTTAACTCCTTTATTGCATCTGTCGTCGGCACAATACCCCAGGCCATGAACCCGCCGTTGTCAATAAACGCCTTTATTTCTTCGGGGTAGAGGCCTATTGTATCCCAGAAATAATAAGCATCGAAATTAAACACATCCGGTTTTGATGAAAGAACGAGCGGCCAGTCAGCCTTGCTGCAGCAGTGAATGCCGGCTAAGGCGCCGGAAATTTTGATATGATCGACAAGCTCAATCAGCAGTCTGGAAGTATCCTCGGAGCTTACGCCTATATATGCTGAAGTGCCGAGTGCTGACATAATCGGTTCATCAATAAATATTATTACTTTCTCGGCGTAAGGACGGAGCATATCAATCTGCCAGGAGACCTTGCCTTTAAGCAGTTCCAGGGAGAGTTCCCGCATTTCTTCATCAAAATAAATCGCCCGTTTTCGGCTATCTGTAAGACTAAGGGTGAAAGTGAGAGGCCCGGTTGTATGCCCCTTGATCACCGGGAGTTTGTCATTCCTTTGTTTAAGGATATCTATGAAAGCGTATAGCCCTGAAGCGTATTCCTTGGATATCGGGAAACCTTTTTTTGCATCGATTGCTTCGTAAAAGTCAGTAAGAGCCCTGTCCTGAGCTTTTTCCACGTGTATGTTTTCGCCTTCAATTCTGACAAAGGGAAAACCCTCTGAGTATTGAGGAACCATAAGCTCGAGAAAGCTTTTACGGGGAAGTTGAGGCCAGAAAGGGATATCCATATAATCAAAAATCACCCTGCATGCCTCAACAGGGTCAGAATGCGGCAGACTTCCGATGCCGGTTGTGCTGAAACTTTTAATCATTATTAATCATACTCTAAGATAAACATAACTTTCAAATAACGGCGGCAAAGGTTATTAGCAAAAAAAAGTCCGGATTATGTTATGTTTTTTTATTCTACGGTCCAGCCAGATGTCCCCGGCCGGCCGGTCTCTATTGTCTTGCATTAGATAAAGTATAGTGTTATAAAATCTTATGCAGGATGAACTTAAACCTCAAGAAACCCTTTCTGAAACCGCCGAGTTCATTCTCTCATTTATTCAGGCTCTTCTAAAGACCGGTTACTATACGCCTGGACACCCCGGGGCAGAAAAAGCCAAAGAGGGTCTTTATTTATCATTAATGAAAACACTGGCAGGGCGCAATGAGATCACTTTTGTATCGGTTCAGGAGAAAGGTTTAAAGGATGTGATGATAGACGGCCTGTTTGATGAGCCTACTAAACTAAGCTCATTGATGTTTAAAGGAATGGCGGAGATGTATATCCCCAAATTTCTTGAGTACTTTGAAAGAAAACACCTGACCAGTTTTTCCATGAAATCCCGGATCACTGAACACGAGTTTGATAACTTTATAAATATCATGAGCGAATCCCCGCTTGAAGAAGATACAACGGGCAACCTTAGGGAAAAGATGACGCTTGACCTTATAAAGAACAGCATTGTAAGCGTTTCAACCGTCTTTAACGTGGAACTCGTAGGTAAGGAAAGGAAGCTTCCCTGGATGGTGGAATTGGCGCTGACAAGGCTTAAGAATGATCTCAGCAAGATACCTTTGTATAAGAACGTTAGCGAGGAAAAACTATCAGCTATAAAGGCAATGGTCTTTGACGATATTATAAGGCCGATAAAAATGCCGTTGATGATAAAGGAGATACTAGTAAACCTTGACCTGATACTTTTTGATACTATGGGCATGACAAAGGAGGAACTGGAAGAAGAGGTTATGTCATATTTCAATATCGACGTGCTTATGCGCGCGGCACCTGAATTATTGACTGAATATGTCAAGATCAAAAATGCTTATGAGCAGATCCAGGGGGAGGAGAAACTCCTGAATCATATGGAAAATGTAAGAGAGATTGCCGGAAAAGTTGCTCTCAAACTTGCCACTTACGAAAAAACAGAAGACTCTCTGCTTATGGAGTTTGTCAGACACGGACTGATCGGCATTGATGAACTGCCCGATGAAAAGAAAAATAAGGCGAGGAGAGCCGGAGCGGTTGACAATTTCCTTTTAAATCCGGAGGAATATTTTAAAGCTATTGAAAAGGCCCTTGATGATGAACTTGAACAGAGATGCGGAATGTTTGCTGATCTTCTGCCCGAGCTTTTGCTGCGGTCATATCTTGACGAAGCCGGTGAAATTGTCCGTGTCATAACCGGTGCGGGTTTTGATTTTCATAAGATGGATAAAGAATTCTTTAATGAGTTCACTGCGGCAGTCAGTGGGCAGGTCCAGGATTCTTCAAAGGAAGACCAGTTAAAGCTTATGGAAATCCTCAAAACAATGGGAGAGTGCTCAATACCCGTTTTTGTTGACCTGTTAGCGGATAACAGCAGGATAATCAGAAAGATCGCCTGCGACATATTGACGGACTACAGGGCCAAAGCCATCCCTCATTTAGTAATTGCTTTAGATAAAAGAAAACACTGGCATTATACAAGAAACATTCTGATGGTGCTTGCCGATATTGGTGAGGGTGGCGCGGAAATGGGGGACATTTTCAGGAAATATATCGCGCACGAAGAACAGCGGGTCAGGGAGGAAGTTATAAAGGGCCTGACAAATGTAATTGGAGCGGATTCGGAAGCTCATCTTCTGGATTACATGAAAGACCCGTCCCCTTCTGTCAGAAGGAAGGCATTGTGGGGGCTCAGAACCATTAAGAGCACGAAACCCGAGGTGTTCTCATATCTCTGCGGGGTACTCGACGGCAAGATCCAGGAGGATGAACCAATAATCGAACAGGCGCTTCTGATTCTGACTTCAATGGGCCCCCGGATCGATAACGTTGATAATATTGAGAACGCAACAATCAAGATCCTGAAAAACAGGGGGTTAATGGGTAAGTTCACCGGCAAACTTGTTTTAAGCGATAAGCTTGAAGTAAAGGCCTGCGAGGCATTGGGTGTTATTGGAGCTGAGAAGTCCATAGCAGTGCTGAAAAAGCTTGAGAAAGACGAAAGCCAGGAACTCAGAGACGCCGCAATGGAAGCCATAAAGAAAATTAACTCAAGGACTGATTCTACGGATTAGAGCGCGCGGGATCAGCATAATGACTTTAAGAGGAGGAGAGCAATGGCAGATAAATCGCGTGAGATAAAACTGAATTTTCCCGCTCAGCTTCAGTCGGGAGTATACGCTAATAATATGATGGTCTCGCACTCAAGAGATGAATTCATAATGGACTTTTCATTTGTTACTCCGCCTATGGGGACTGTTACAGCCCGTGTAGTGACAAGTCCGGGGCATATTAAGCGCATCATATCCGCTCTGCAGGATAACGTTAAAAAGTATGAAGCCAAATTCGGAACGATTATACAGGCTGAAGAACCCAGGGGGAATATAGGGTTTAACGCTTAATTGACGCGGTTGTGGGAAA
>CAZNPC010000045.1:14477-15712 GCA_964574765.1 uncultured Nitrospirales bacterium
GAAGAACCCAGGGGGAATATAGGGTTTAACGCTTAATTGACGCGGTTGTGGGAAAAGTAATGTCCTTCGGCGAGAAAGTTAAGACCCTTTTGCGAGAAAGGTAATGTCCTTCGGCGAGAAAGTTAAGACCCTTTTGCGAGAAAGGTAAGGTAATATTATTTACCGGGAAAGATATTGTCCTTTTCTGTTAAGATTTAACCATCTGAGGATTAATTGTGTTGTTAATTAATTTAATTACCAATTTATGGCTATGAGATTATTTGTGCCTATAAATTCTTTTCGCAGGATCTTCCTGCTGATTCTGTTTGTGCTGTGTCTTCTGACTTTTGTTACATCATGCGCATCCCGTTCGCACAAGGTAGTCAAGCCTCCTAAAAAGGACTATATTACTTCTTCATGGTATGGATCGAAATTTCACGGGAGGCAGACTTCTTCCGGTGAGATTTACAATATGTATGCAATGACCTGTGCGCACAAGACATTTCCGTTTGGAACCAGGCTCCGGGTGACATATTTAAAAAACAACAGGTCTGTGGTCGTTACTGTTAATGACAGGGGGCCCTTTATTCCCGGCAGGGACCTGGATCTTTCCTACGGAGCTGCAAAAGAGATAGGATTGACAAAGGAGGGTGTGGGTAGAGTCAGGATCGAGTATCTTGGCAGGAATATGCGCTATGTTAAAAGGATCACATCCACGCATTCGGAAATAGGCCCTTTTACAATTCAGGTGGGCTCGTTCAGTGAAAAGGCCAATGCGGAACGCATAAAAAAGGGCCTCAGCAACAAAAATAAAAAAGTCAGTATATCTACTGCTAACGTGAACGGCCGCACATATTTCAGGGTAAGGATAGGGAGCTTTACTAAAAGGAATAAAGCTTTTTCGTTTGCTAAGAACCTTGCGGATGAGGGCTATAGCGTAATGATAACCACGCTGAAATGATTGACTTAACTGCTTGAAATTAATAAGAAAAAACAGAATCAGGTTTCTTTTGAAAAAACTTGTAAAAAAAAGATTCCTCATGGTATAATCCCCGTTGTTCTCGGGAAAAACCCGATTCTGAGACGTATCGTTTGAGAACATATCTGGAGTCAGGTTATAGCGTTTCTTACTTTGGAGCGTATAAGATTGGTACGCACAAAAAGCAGGATTTTTTTGTGTTTTTTGGGATAAACATGCAAAGCCGATGTAGCTCAGTTGGTAGAGCAGCTGATTTGTAATCAGCGGGTCGGGGGTT
>CAZNPC010000046.1:0-15663 GCA_964574765.1 uncultured Nitrospirales bacterium
TATTATTGGGTTTTCATTTCTTTAACCGCTGATATCAGAGCTGACGGGTCGTTATGAATGAATCAAAGATACTGGTTATTGATGACGAGCCGAATACACGCCAACTGTTAACACAGTTATTGAGAGCCAGGGAATATTCAGTTGAAGTGGTTGAGGACGGCAGTGAGGCGCTTGATAAAGTCAAAGATAATTTTTTCAATCTCCTGATAACCGACCTTAGAATGCCTGTAGTCGGAGGCGTGGATGTTTTAAAAAAAATAAAAAGGGTAAACCCCTATATTGAGGTGATTATTATTACCGGCTATCCGTCAATAGACACAGCGGTAGAGGCAATGAAGATCGGGGCTGCTGATTATATCTGCAAGCCTTTTGATATTAAATACATTCTGCAGGCTGTCACCAGGGCACTGGACAATCAGAAAACCAATGTCAATCAGATAGAACTCGGTGAATTAACAACGCTTTTGGAAATCAACAGGTCAATTGCGGTTGCCGACAATCTGGATTCAATATTAAGGCAGATACTTGATTCAGCCCTGTCACTGGTAAAAGCGAAAAGGGGCTCTATTCTTCTGCTTGATGAAAAAACAAATGAATTAAGCATAAAGGCGGCGCGGGGGTTGAACGATGAAGTGATAAAGAATACAAGGATAAAACTTGATGAGAGTATCTGGGGCAAAGTATTTGAGGACGGAACACCCCTGCTGGTCACTGACATTGAACATGACGACAGGTTCAGGCGGAAGAACAGGTCGGAATACAAAACCAGTTCATT
Organism: uncultured Nitrospirales bacterium; assembly: GCA_964574765.1. GTDB lineage: Bacteria > Nitrospirota > Thermodesulfovibrionia > UBA6902 > BMS3Bbin08 > CAZNPC01. The sequence goes on from CAZNPC010000046.1 coordinate 776, forward strand.
TATAAGTCTTCTCCTCATTGTAAAGCATTCTGGGAAAAACGCCATGGGTGTGATCAATATAACGGACAAGGTATCCGGAGAAAGTTTTACAGAGAGAGAACAGATGCTGCTTTCCCTGCTGGCAGGACAGGCCGGAGCTGTTATTGAGAACTACAGGCTTTACAGCCAGCTGCAGGACAAAATAGAACACCTCAAAAACACTATCGCTGAATTAAATGAAACTCAAAACAGTCTTATTCAGATAGAAAAAATGGCGGCTGTCGGCCAGCTTGTATTTGATATCGCTCATGAGATCAGAAATCCTCTCGGGATCATCCTTGGAGGGGTCGAACTGCTCAAGAATAATATAGACAACAGTAGTGATCTCGTGAAGGAGTCTATTGAAAGGATTACACACGCTGTGGACAGAGCGAATAATATTATTGTTGATTTCCTGAAATTTTCGAGAATATCCAAACTGGACAGCGAACTGATCAATATCTGTGACCTGATGGACGAGGTTCTGCCTATAATCAGGAATCCGGCTGAAGTGAAAAGGATAAGTATCAGCAGAAATTATCATGGCAAAGATGTCAGGTTGCGGGCTGATACAGCGATGCTGAGGCAGGCAATCTTTAATCTCTGCAGTAACGCTATTGACGCGATGTCGCAGGGTGGACGGCTCACGCTCAGTGTGGATTCGGAGCAGGAAACAGAAGGGAATGAAGGCAGTGTAACTATAAGCATTCAAGACACGGGCGGCGGGATACCTCAGAGCGCGCTGCCAAAGATATTCGACCCTTTCTTTACTACAAAAGAAGCGGGCAAAGGAACAGGACTGGGCCTGAGCATTGTTCGTACGATAATAGACCGGCATAAGGGCACTATAAACGCGGAGAGCGAAATAAATAAAGGAACAAAGTTTACCATTAAACTGCCTGCCGCTGAAAGCCACGGGGCAAAACAAAGGAGAAGTCGTCATGCCAGACAGAGCCAGGATACTATTAATTGATGATGAAAAAGATTTCTGTTTCTTTACCGGAACCAACCTGGAACAGACAGGTGATTATGAGGTAATGACCACTACAAGGGGCAGAGAGGGAATTGATCTGGCCAGAGAGAAGAGACCTGACCTGATCCTGCTTGACATCAATATGCCGGAGATGTCCGGCCCTGAAGTTGCTGAGATCCTGTTCAGCGATCCCAGGACAAAGGAGATACCTGTCATATTTCTGACGGCTGTGATTACAAAAGAAGAAGTAGGAAGCGAAACCGTCGGCAGGATCGGCGGCCGCAGATTTATCGCGAAACCCGTAGATGTTGAAAGTCTGTCCGGATGTATTAAAGATGTGTTAAGCAGCAAGAACAACTGAAAGAAAGAAATTGACAGGCCGTAATAAATACAGCATCCCGTACCTGCAAATCAAAACACCGGGAATGCAGAAGCATATATTCTCCCTGTAAAACAGGAAACTTAAAAGGGGTTTCTGTGATGCCTGAATCGAGAACGATCATGGTTGTTGATGACAAAAGAGTTATTCGGGATGTCCTGTGCACATATCTTGAGCATAAAGGATACAAAACCGTTGCTCTGAATAATGGACACGGCGCTATTTCGTATGTCAGGAAGCAGAAGCCGGATCTGGTTATCCTCGATCTGAATATGCCGGGTCTGGACGGAATTGAAACCTGCCGCAGGCTGAAGAAGGTACTGCCGTCATCTTCGCGTACCGGAATAATGGTCATTACCGGGAATAATACTCCTGAAAGCAAGAGTAAAGTGATTGATTTCGGCGCTATAGATGTAATTAACAAGCCTTTTGATCTGGATGATGTTGACAACAGGATAAAGATCTGGTTTGAGGTGAGGAATATTGAGAGCGGGCTTGTACGTGCGCTTGTGTATTCAGCAAAGGTAAATTGGCATATGAACGGTGCAGTGACATGAAGATAATGACGTTTTCCGCAGTTTTCTTCAATGTATTATTATTCAGGGAAAATTGACTTGACAAGGTGGATAAAAGATCATAGAATGATATTATATAATACGTAGACAGCTTACAATATATGCAGGATAGTATTATTGGCTAATATAAGCTAATTTTTAAGTGTTTTATGTTGATAGTTGAGCGTCAAAGAATCAATGCGGATTTGCATTTACTGGATGGATAAGCGCCTTGATAAGGCCGACTGCCATCTATATATATAAAGGTTAGAGGATGTAAAAAGCCGGTGAACCGAACCTGAAGATCACAGGAATAAAATTCAGTAGCGGTTTTTTTTTGTTTGTACTGAACAGTGAGCCGGTATGTTCTTCCCTATTGGCCGCTGACAGGTCCCTGGCGGGCATTATGCCATATTGTTGGATATCGGGATCGAGAGGGCGGAGCTGTGTTTATTAAAAAATAGGAGTGATATATGTCAAAACAGAAAATGGTTATGGTTGTTGACGATGAAGAGCTTGTAAGGGATGTCCTGTGTTCTTCCCTGAAATATAAGGGGTATAAGACAGTGCCGATTGATAATGGAAGGAGCGCGATTAGCTTTGCGGAAAAAAATAAACCCGACATAATTCTTATGGATATAAGAATGCCGGGATTAAATGGAATTGAAACCTGCTCAAGGTTAAAAAAAATGCTGAAATCCGCTCCAACAACAGGAATAATTATGATAACCGGATATGACGCAATAGAGAATCTGGAAAACGCATATCGTTCAGGAGCTATTGACCTTATCAGGAAACCTTTTGATATGGAGGATATAAACCGCCGGATAAACATCTGGTTTAATGTGAGAGATATTAAAGACGATCTCTCCCGCCTGCTTACATATTCGGAGAAAGTAATGAAACCTGAGAAGGATACATAGTTTATCCGGCGGTTCCAGAGCTTGATAGCATGAAATCAGGAGTACTTGTTAAAACCGGCCTTTTTTACCTGCCAGATTTATTCCGGTATATGCAGGTCCACGGTTAGATCAGCGGATCGTTCAATGAAATTAGCTTCGAGACATAATAGTGTACGGGAGAACAGATCAGTCGCCCGGCAGACAGTTCTTGTTGTTGAAGACAGCAAGGAGCTGAACATGCATATCCAAAATGTTCTTCACCAGGCGGGATTTCGTACAGACGGTGCTTTTTCGGGCGAACAGGCAATAGGCAAATTAGCCGCCAACCAGTACGCGGTTGTACTGCTGGATTATATTCTGCCTGATATGACGGGCAGGGATGTTGTAAAAGATCTGGCTGAAAAAGGGATTGATTTTTCTTTTATTATTGTAACGGGGCAGGGCAATGAGAACCTGGCTGTTGAAATGATGAAACTTGGGGCCAAGGATTATATGGTAAAGGATCAGAGCCTTCTGGATATGCTGCCCCATGTAATTAATAAGGTTATAGTGGAGCTGGCCAAGGACAGGGAACTGTCCGAAGCGGAAGAAGCGCTCCGGCAGAGCGAGGCGCGTTTCCGCGGGATTTTCGACAGTGCCGATTTCTGCATATCACTTACAGATATAAATGGCTGCTTTATTCTCTTTAACTCCAGGAACACAAAGGCGCTGGGATACACACCGGACGAATTAAAAGGGAAAACATTGCTGGATATTACCCATCCGGATGACACCGTGTCTTTTAGTAGAAAACTAAAAATGCTTGTGAGCGGCAAAGTCAGTTCCTATAACATTGAAAACCGCTACATCAGAAAGAACGGCAGTTATTTTTGGGCATATTCCTCGGTCAGTCCGATCTTCGGAACTGACAGATCAATACAGGCTATCAGCTGTATTGTTGTGGATATCACCGAACGCAAACAGGTAGAGGAGAAACTTCAGGCGGTTCAACTTGAGCTGGAGAATAAAGTCCGGGAACGGACACTGGAGCTTTCAAAAACCGTGGAAAGCCTGAAAGAGCAGATTGCTGAACGCAGTAAAGCCGAGAAAATGATTCAGCTTCAGTTTAAGCGCCTTAATACTCTCCGTTCGACTGAAAGGGCTATTACCGGAAGCAATGACCTTCGCGTGACACTTGAGATTATACTTGACCAGGTTACAACCCAGCTCGAGATAGACGCCGCGTCTGTACTGCTGATGAATGAACATGCCAGGACATTGGAATATGTGGTCAGCAGGGGGTTCCGCACAAGTGCTTTGAAATATACCCGCCTAAGGCTGGGTGAAAGCAATGCGGGCCGTGCCGCGATTGACCGGTGTATTGTGACCATTCCCGACCTTCAGCAGGAGCCTGACAGTTTTATATGCTCGAAGCAATTTTCCGGGGAGGGTTTTACAGCGTATATCGCGGTTCCTCTTATAGCTAAAGGGCAGGTAATGGGGGTTCTGGAGCTTTTCAACCGCACTCCTTTAAACTCAGATCCTGAATGGCTGGAATTCCTTGAGACCATTGCCAGCCAGGCGGCAATTGCAATTGAACATGCCGCCTTGCTTGAGAGATTTCAGAATTCGAAGATTGAACTGTTTCTTGCATATGACACTACTATTGAGGGCTGGTCGCGAGTCCTTGATCTAAGAGATAAAGCAGCAGAAGGGCACACCCGCCGGGTTACGGACATGACTGTTCAAATAGCCGAAGAGATGGGGATTAAACAGGAAGAAATAGTCAATATCAGAAGAGGGGCTTTGCTGCATGACATAGGGAAAATGGGCGTCCCCGACAGTGTACTGTTGAAAACCGGGCCGTTAACAGATGAAGAGTTGGAAATAATGAAGCGGCATCCTGATCATGCGTATGATCTGCTGTATCCCATAGAGTACCTGCGGCCTGCGTTTGATATTCCTTACTGTCATCATGAGAAATGGGATGGTACCGGTTATCCAAGGGGGCTTAAGGGTGAGGAGATACCTCTTTCCGCGAGGATATTCGCTGTGGCAGATGTTTTTGACGAATTACTGATAGAGCGTCCGGACAGGCCCGCCTGTTCAAAAGAAGAAACGCTTGAAAATATACGGTCTCTTGCGGGTACTCATCTGGATCCGAAGATCGTTGATATCTTTTTGAGGATGAACCATTAAGAGACGCTATCCGGAGAATTACGCTGTCATAACCTGACTGTATCACTTAACGTATATTAACTGAAAGGGTTTCATGAAACAGGCGGATTCAGTGGGAATATTGTCACACGCGGTTCTTAGGGACCGGTACAGGATGTCGGGCAGAGAAGTTGGAGTTTTGAAAACAGACCGGCAGGATGCGGTTGAAAGAGTGAGTATGATGTCCCCTAAATTAGAGACGATAATGATTGTGGATGATGAAGAGGTTATAAGAGATGTTTTAAGTACCTATCTGGAAAAGAAGGGACATAAAACAGTAACCCTGGAAGATGGGTTAAGCGCTGTTGATTATGCCAAAAAGGAAAAACCTGATCTGGTCCTTCTGGATATAAGAATGCCGGGCCTTGACGGCATTGAAACCTGCCACACTCTAAGACGTATGCTTCCTTCATCTCCTCATACGGGAATTATGATCATTACCGGCCACGGCTCACCTGTAAATATAGAAAGAGCATTCAATTCAGGGGCTGTTGACGTAATAAAAAAACCATTTGACCTTGAAGATATCAATAAACGCATTAATATCTGGTTTGAAGTCAGAGATATCGATGATGAGCTTTCGCGTTCGCTGACATATACGGAAAAAGTCAACTGGTATCTGTCTAAAGATAACTAAAAATATATTAAAAACTTACCGAGCCTGCTGTGCCTGGAGAACTTCTGAAAAAGAGAAGAGAGGTGCTGAACAAGTGACCCAGGGGAAAGAAGAAACAATACTCAAGGAGAAAAAACACGCTCATAGAATACATCATTATGTTTTCGCATTGACAGTACTCTGGACTGTGGTCGCCGCTGTGTCATTGGGATGGAACCTTTTTAATGTTAAACAATATGCATTGACGGAGGCTCGAAGTCAGGCAAGGTCTATTTATAATAAGGATATCTTTTACCGGCGCTGGAATGCGGGGCATGGAGGGGTTTATGTCCCAGTGACTGATAAAACCCGGCCCAATCCCTATCTGAGCCATATCCCCAAGAGAGACGTTACTACGGAATCAGGTGAGTTGCTTACGTTAATAAATCCCACGTATATGACCCGCCAGGTGCATGAACTGATGGATGAACAGGAATTTGGCATGCGTGGACAGATAACAAGCCTGAACCCGCTCAACCCTGTAAACAGGTCTGACCTCTGGGAAATCAAAGCCCTTAAGGCATTTGAAAAAGGGGAAACCGAAATCAGTTCAATAGAGAAGATGGAGGACGGCAGTACATATATGCGTTTAATGCGCCCCATGATTACAGAGGAATCATGTCTGAAGTGCCACGCTGAACAGGGTTATAAGGTAGGGGATATCCGCGGTGGTGTCAGTGTGTCGATTCCCATGGCATCCAGCATAGCCATTCTATATAAAGAAAGAATCGCAATAATAGTAGGCCACGGCGTTCTGTGGCTCTTAGGCCTTGCAGTCATTACCCTTGGAGGACGAAAGCAAAATCGGGTTGAGGAGAGTTTGAGTAAGGAAGCCGATCGGACTCAACTCCTTCTGGAACTATATCTCAAAGCACCGCAATTGACAGACAAGGATCTCTATGAGTATGTCCTTGAGAAGACAGTCAACCTTACAGATAGTGAGATCGGATTTTTTCATCAGGTTGCTGATGACCAGAATGCTATCATCCTTACAACATGGAACAGCGAAGCATTGAAAAATTGCACGGCTAATTATGACATACACTATTCAATAGATAAGGCCGGTAATTGGGTTGACTGCGTACGATTCAAGCAACCTGTTATTTACAACGATTTCCCAAAATCTCCAAACCAGCAGGGACTCCCTGATGGGCATACACCTTTAAAGCGATTCATGAGTATTCCGGTTATGGATGGAGAAGAGGTCAGGTTTATAATTGGTGTTGGAAATAAGCCCAGAGATTACGATAAGCACGATCTGGTCCAGCTTCAGCTGGTGGCAAATGAGATGCACAAAATCATTGTGCATCGGCGTGCCGAAGAGGAACTGACAAAATATAGGAACTCTCTTGAAGAGCAGGTGGGAAGGCGGACATCCGAGCTTAAAGCCATTAACAAGGAACTGGAAGCATTTTCCTATTCTGTTTCCCACGACCTGCGTTCGCCTCTTAGAAGTATAGATGGTTTTAGCAGAGCGGTAATGGAGGATTATTCTGATAAGCTGGACGCCAGGGGCAAAGACTATCTTAACCGAGTGCGCCTGGCAAGCCAGCGGATGGGGCAGCTTATTGATGACATGTTGAGTCTATCGAGGATTACACGATCCGAAATGCATTATGAAACAGTAAATCTCAGCGCCCTGGCGGATGAGATTGCGGAAGAACTTAAAAAGAGCCGGCCTGAACGCATGGCGGAATTCGTAGTCGAAAAAGGAATGGTAGCCAGAGGAGATAAGAGGATGCTTAAGATCGCAATGGAAAACCTTTTAAATAATGCCTGGAAATTTACAGAAAAGCACAACAGCGCAAAGATAGAATTTGGTGCCGTGAACAAAGAAGGTGCAACCTGTTTTTTCGTGAAGGATGACGGAGCCGGCTTTGATAAGAGGTATATAAATAAACTGTTCGGCCCTTTTCAGCGTCTACACACGAGCAATGAATTCCCAGGGACAGGTATCGGCCTTGCTACTGTAAAGCGCATCATCAAAAGGCATGGCGGGGATGTCTGGGCGGAGGGGGCGGTGGAGCAGGGCGCAACGTTTTATTTCGCAATCTAAGTTATAAAGGAGATTATCGTGGAAGATAAAGTAATTCTTCTGGTGGAAGACAATCCCGATGATGTGGCGCTTACTCTGAGGGCGCTAGAAAAAAACAATATAGCAAATAAAATTGTCATTGTCAGTGATGGAGTTGAAGCTCTGGATTACCTGTTTAAAAGGGATTCATACGCCGGGCGTGATGCAGGAGAATCTCCGGCCGTAATCATGCTGGATCTGAAACTGCCCAAAATGGACGGTTTGGAAGTTTTAAAACATATCCGTTCAGATGAACGGACAAAACTGCTCCCGGTAGTTATCCTTACATCTTCTAAAGAAGAACAGGACATTATTAATGGCTATAAACTTGGCGCGAACAGCTACATCCGCAAACCAGTTGATTTTGATCAATTCAGCGAAGCAGTTCGTCAGCTGGGACTTTACTGGCTTCTTTTAAATGAGTTTCCGCCTCAAATTAAATAGAAACTATGAACAAAAAACTCCGCATACTCATCGCAGAGGATTCAGAAGACGACGCCATGCTGATGGTTCGTGAGATCCGGAGGAATGGCTATGAGCCGAAGTTTAAACTGGTGGACAATCCCGGGGATATGTGTGCCGCACTTGACGGGCAGGTATGGGATGTTGTCCTTGCCGATCACTCAATGCTGCATTTCAGCGGGGAAGCGGCGCTGGGGCTTTTAAAAGACCGGGGTATTGATCTGCCTTTTATTATTGTATCGGGCAAGATCGGTGAGGAAACTGCTGTTGAAATGATAAAAAAAGGCGCCCATGACTTTGTTATGAAGGACGGGCTGTCACGCCTTGTCCCGGCAATCTGCAGAGAGACAAAGGATGCCGAGATACGTAAAAAGCGAAGAATTGTGGTTGAAGAGCTAAAGGTGTCAGAGGAGAATTACCGCTCGATCTTCAATCTTGCCAATGATGCCATTTTTATACATGACATTGAGAACGGCGGCATACTTGACGTTAACGAGAAGATATACGATATGTTCGGTTACAGCCGAGACGATGCCTTGCGCCTTAATGTCGAAGACCTAAGCTCTGGAGAACCTCCATATACTCATAGAGAGGCCCTCCAGTGGGTGAAGAAGGCGGCAGATGGTGAACCCCAGATCTTTGAGTGGAGGGCCAAACACAGGGACGGCCGTTTATTCTGGATAGAGGTAAACCTTAAACTCATTGTTCTTGAAGGCATGAAACGCGTGGTTGCCGTTGTCAGGGACATTGAGAACCGAAAAAAAATGGAGGAAGAATTGAAGACACTTTCAATGACAGATGAACTTACGGGTCTTTATAACAGGCGTGGTTTCACAAGTATAGCTGAACAGCAGTTAAAAATAGCCCGGAGGATAAAAGAAAAAGTCCTTCTGTTATGTGCCGACCTTGATAATCTGAAAAAGATCAATGACTCGCTGGGCCACAAACAGGGGGACCTGGCGCTGGTGGAGACCGCGAATATACTGAAAAAGAGTTTTCGCAGTTCTGATATTATTGCCCGGGTAGGCGGAGATGAATTTGTAGTGCTTCAGTTTGGAAATTCCGATGCCATAGCAAATCTGATAACTTCACGCCTGCATCAGAAGCTTCATATTAACAATACCATAATGGACGATAACTTCAAGCTGTCAATGAGTGTAGGCATAGTGCACTGTGAGCCGGGGAAAACAGTTTCTATCAATGAACTGTTAGACCGTGCGGACAAAATCATGTATGAAAACAAGAGAACGAAGTACGATTATTAATTCCTTCGCCCGGCAGGTCTGATTTGGTCAACGTATTATCAGTCATTAGGCGTACTTTAATAAAATAAGAGGTGTTCCTTGAATAATAAGATCCGCATACTGATAGTAGAGGATTCAGAGGACGATTCCCTGTTTTTGATCCGCGAGATCCGGCGAAACGGCTATGAGCCGGTGTTTGAACGTGTAGATACTCTTGAGGCTATGAGTACGGCTCTGGATGAGCAGGCCTGGGATATAGTTCTTTCAGACTACTCAATGCCGGGATTCGGGGGGGGGGCGGCGCTGGGAATTCTAAAAGCCAGGGGTATTGACCTGCCGTTGATCATTGTATCGGGCAAGATCGGAGAAGAAAAAGCAGTAGATCTGATGAAGGAGGGCGCCAGTGACTGCATCATGAAAGGAAACCTTTTACGTCTTGTGCCGGCTATGGAGCGGGCGATTCTGGACTCTGACACAAGAAAGAAACAGAAACAGGCAGAGGAGTCACTCCGGGAAAGTGAGGACAAGTTCCGCACTTATTTTGAAAAAGCGCCTTTTGGTTATCAGTCACTTGATGAAAACGGGTGTTTTATTGATGTAAATGATGCCTGGCTTGAGATCCTGCAATATTCCCGAGAGGAAGTTATTGGCAGATCGTTTGCCGATTTTATAGCCCCGGAATATGTTGAAAAATTCAGGGAAAACTTCCCCTGTTTTAAAAAAGAGGGTGAGATCCAGGGTGTAGAGTTCAAGATTGTCCGCAGGGACGGTGAACATGTGCTGATGTCTATTAGCGGCAAAGTCGGATATGATGAGCGCGGTAACTTCAAACAGACACATTGTATTTTGCAGGACATCACTGAACGCAAGAACCTTGAAGTCCAGCTTATGCGCTTTCATAAAATGGAGGCGCTTGGCCAGCTTGCAAGAGGCGTAGCCCATGATTTTAACAATATCCTCGCTGCTTTGTCGGGATATGGGAACCTGTTAAAGATGAAAATTAAAAAAGACAAATCATCAACACATAACATAGACCAGATACTTTCACTAACAGAACGGGCTACCGGCCTTACTCAGAATCTTCTTGCTTTTAACAGAGACCGTATGATCAACCCTAAGCCTGAAAATCTGAATGAACTTATCAAAAGATCAAAAAAGATATTATCAAGGATCCTGAATAAGCATATAAAACTTAAGACAGTGTTTACGGACAAAAACCTGACTGTGATGATAGACAGTGGACAAATGGAAAATATCCTTATCAATCTCGCTACAAATGCGAGGGACGCGATGCCGGAAGAGGGACTCCTGACCATAAAAACAGAGCCCGTAGAGATAGGCCGGGGAGATGTAACGCACTTCAGTCATGAGAAATCTGGCAGGTATGCACTCATGACAGTTACTGATACCGGCATTGGTATGGACGAAAAGACAAGAGAAAAAATATTCGAGCTGTTTTATACCACTAAGTCATCTGACAAAGGCATGGGTCTCGGTACCTCAATAGTACGCGAGATAATCAGGAGGAATAACGGCCATATAACTGTGGAGAGCAGCCCGGGGAAGGGCACGACATTTAAGATATATTTGCCTTTAGTCGGCAGAGTAGTTGAAGAGATCAGAAAAAAAACACCTCATGCCCGGATCGCCGGGACAGGGGTCATCCTGCTGGCAGAGGACGATATGGAGTTCAGGGGAAAAATTAAGAGCGTTCTGGAGGAATTCAGCTATGAAGTAATCGAGGCTGTTGACGGGCAGGATGCCATAGATAAATTCAGGAAGAACAAAGATAGGATTCAGCTTATTCTCCTTGAATCCGTGATGTCTAAAAAGAACGCGCTGGAGGTTTATACCGAGGCGAAAAATATTCGACCTGATGTCAAAGCTCTTTTGATGAGCGGTTATGGTGAGGATATCCTCCGTAAAAAGGGGATATCGGTAGAAGGATTGTCTTTCCTGCAAAAACCTGTTTCACCTCAGGAGCTTTTAAGCAAGGTCAGGGAGGTGCTGGTTAATTGAAGCAGAAATACAGAGACAACATCCTGATTGTTGACGATGATCCTTATATACTTGAGTCTGTTTCAGGCATGTTGAACGAGAACGATTATTCAACTGTTACCTGTGATAATATACGTGACGCAATGGCCAGGCTCAAGGAAAATTCGATTGATGTTGTCCTGACTGACATAAGAATGCCAGGCGGTTCAGGAATTGACCTGCTTGAAGAGGCGCATGCTGTTAGTCCGGAAGTCCCGGTTATTCTGATGACCGCCTATTCGGACCTGGCGCTGGCTATCGATGCGATAAGTAAGGGCGCTTTTGATTTTTTGCCAAAGCCTTATCAGCCCGAACATCTACTCCATACAATTGAAAAAGCAGTTAAACATAACAAGCTTATCAGGATGGAAAAGAACTACAAGCATGACCTTGAAGCACAGGTCAGGGAAAAGACCCAGAAATTAACCAGCCTCAGCAGGGAGGTAATAAAACTGCTGACAACAGTAGCTGAATTCAGGGATACTGATACGGGGAACCATATTTCACGGATCGGTTTTTATTCAAACAAAATCGCTGAATGTATGAACATGCCTATGAATTTTATAGAGACAATAACCTATGCCAGCACGCTTCATGATATAGGAAAGATAGGGGTGTCAGACAATATACTTCTGAAAGAAGGCCCGTTGACAAGTGAGGAATTTGAGTTTATGAAAGCACATACTATTATAGGGGAGAGAATGCTGTCGGGGTCTTCCCATCCCGTTCTGAAGAACGCGGCATTAATTGCCCTGACCCATCACGAGCGGTGGGACGGTACAGGATATCCAAACAAATTAAAAGGCAGGGATATACCGATCGAAGGAAGAATATTGATCATTTGTGATCAATATGACGCGCTAATGAGTAAAAGACCGTATAAACCGTCACTGAGTCATGAAGTTGTTGTTGATATCCTGACAAAAGGAGACGGAAGGACAATGCCTGAACATTTCGACCCTGAAGTTCTGAGTGCTTTTAAAGAGATCGCACTGGTCTTTGAAGAGATTTTCGATGCCCACGGGGACTGATCAATTGTCACTGGCTCACATATCAAATTCTTTAAATTAGCAAGGGAAACGATTCCGGTCAAGTTTACCCGCCTCTGGCGGCGCCGAAGGCGACCAGGGCCGGCTTGTCCCGGTTTATCGGGGAATGACGCTATTCTGTCATTCCCGCAAGTGTAGCGTGTCGGGAATCATTTTTGAACTGCTTGAACGATTTGAACTGCTTTTGTTTGGATTACCCATCACCCCCGCAGATTCGGGTCGAATCTAAACACGGGGGCAAGCCGATAACTGATCTAAAATGAACACAACATCTGCCAGAATGCCGGTGCTTCAGAGAGATTTCACAATAAAATTTCTCATTACATTTATTGGGAGTATTTTTGCCGCTTTTGCCGCAGGCATCATCACTTTCTATTTTACACTGCCCAGGAGCAAAATTCATCACTATCATGAAGCTGTGTTATCGCTTATTGAGGCAAAGAGCGTTCTGGTTGATACTTTGGTAATTGCCGGAATTATCGAGGTCATTTTTATAGTGTTCATTGTTATTTTTATATCAATACGGTCTTCTCATAAAATAGCCGGCCCTATCTACAGGCTCGAAAAGAATCTGCATGATATTGCTGAAGGAGATCTCACTGGCAAAGTGCGTTTCAGGAATCATGATCCCCTTAAGGAGGTCGAACTGACTTTCAATGGGGCGCTTGAGGATTTCTCTCTGATGATCAAAGCGGTCGATGAAGCCTTCAGCGGTGTGGACAAAGCAAGAGGACTGTTAAACGTGCATGACATGTCTATTGAAAATTTCAGGGAAAAGGTAAATACCCTTGAAAGAGAACTCGACAGGTTCAAATTATAAATTAATATTTGTACTATCCGCTATTATCATATCTTTTGCTTTTTTTTCGCTGGCAGAGCTTAAGACCCATGATTTCGAAGGAAAGTGCGGCATGTGCCATCTTGTTGATGAGGAGGAAAAGGTATTTGAAGATATTTTTGTAAAGGACGTTGATTCCCAATGCGGGGGCTGTCATAGTGACCTTGGACTTTCTCATCCCACGGGCATGAAACCTACAATGACTATGCCGCCTGAATTTAATCTGGATAGTTCGGGGCGGTTGACCTGCGCTACCTGTCATGAAGTGCACGGTGAGGGAAATAACCTGTTAATTGTTGAGAAAAAGAGGCGGATATTCTGCTATTTATGCCACAGTGAAGGCATAAGCGACCTTCACAGCGGTGTCGGCGCGGACGCGCATAGTGCCAGCAAATATGAAGTAACAAATGTAAATATCCTGATAGATGACCTGTCCGTAGAGTGTATCAGCTGTCATGATGGAGCATTGAGTAAGTCTGTGAACATAGGAATGGGATCATTCAGCCACGGAAGCGGAGGGAGCGGTCATCCGATCGGAGTTGATTATTTGGAGGGATATGCCAAGGGAGACATGGCGGAAATTCAGGACCTTGACGTTAACATAAAATTCTATGACGGAAAGATAGGTTGCGGAACGTGTCACAACATGTACTCAAGGGAACGTTATCTGCTGGCAAAAAGCAATAACGGCAGCGGGCTGTGCCTTGAATGTCACAGAAAATAGGAATGAGAAGCTTCAGAGGAGCAGGCAAGTGAAAAAAACAGTCCAAAGGCCATATAAAAGAAAAACATATATAATCAAGAAGAAGTTTCAGAGGAATTTCACTCTACTTTTTCTTTCGCTCGGCGTTGTTGCCGGTATCTGCGGCCTTGAAGGTTTCTGGTATCTTGCCGCGGAAGAAATCAACAGCCAGATTTACCGAACCCACTTTATGCCAACAGACCCGCTGGAGGTTGTATTGCCAATATTCTATCAATCAGTCGCGGGATTCCTTTTGTTGTTGATCATTACTTCATCTATGCTCAGTCACATTATATTCAAACGGCTGTCTGTTAAATTCAGGACGTTCTGCCGGTCACTGGAAAGTATAGGCCGTGGCGACCTTTCATCTGCCGACGTATGTAAGGGATCATACGGTCTTTATGAGAAACAGGAAGAGGCAAAGGAAAAACTTAATCATCTTATAAGTGATATGCGAGGCGTTCAAAGAGAGATCAAAGATATATCAAATGCAGCTTATTATGATGAGAAGGTCTTAAAGGACCTGAGATCCCTGTGCAGAGTTTTTAAAAATGAACTGCTGCAATTCAAATATAATCAATAGTTGCATATGAAGCTCATATCGGCAATTCCAGCTCCAAACCAGCTAACTGCTTGATATTAAATAGATTGCCCCTTCATTGCATGGCAAGTTTATTATATATTAATGTATAAGTGATATCCCTCCAGATTATCCTGATATAATAATATAATATATTATAAATTAGGGCTTGACAAACCTTATAA
>CAZNPC010000047.1:0-15659 GCA_964574765.1 uncultured Nitrospirales bacterium
ATTTAAAGGAAGAAGCATCTTCAAACCCGGTTGTAAAAAATATCATGGAAACGTTTAACGGAAGACTGCTGGAAATAAAAAAGCTTAAGAATAACGATTCCGGTTAAGTGACTTATATGGATACCTCTACCTACGGCAGATTTACATGCCTAAGGTATGCAGGTGCCGGCCCGCTTCGCCGTCCGCCTCGGCGAGCCGAAGGCGAGACTGGAATCGAGGCGAGCAGGCAGGTTTCTGATTTTGATATTCGTATTTATAAAAAAAGGAGGATTAAAATGTCAAAAGGAATGCTTAACGATATGATGAAGCAGGCCAAGAAAATGCAGCAGGAAATGGGGAAAGTCCAGGAAGAAGCCAGGAAAAAAACCGTTGAGGCCGCTGTGGGCGGAGGCATGGTTACTGTCATTGCGAATGGTGCAATGGAAATTCTCTCCATTAAAATAGACCGTGAAGTTGTAAATCCTGATGATATAGATATGCTTCAGGACCTTGTAACAGCCGCGTCAAACGAAGCGCTCCGGAGGGCACAGCAGATGGTAAATGAAGAGATCGGAAAGGTTACCGGAGGGCTTAACATTCCGGGCCTCGGGAACATACTCGGCTAATGAGCCTCGGCATAGTAGAAAGACTCATAAATGAACTTATGAGACTTCCGGGGATAGGCCGCAAAACCGCTCAGCGATTATCATTCTTTATTATGGGCATGCCGGAGAAAGACGCTGTATCAATGGCAAACGCCATTATAGAATTGAAAGAAAAAGCGGGTTTCTGCCGTCAGTGTTTCAACATAACAGAAGATGAATTGTGTTCTGTGTGCGGGAACACATCAAGAGACCGGAGCAGGATATGTGTTGTAGAAGAACCCAGCAATTTAATTGTTATTGAAAATACTAAAGTATTTAACGGGCTTTATCATGTACTGCTCGGCGTTCTGTCTCCCATAGACGGGATTACTCCGGAAAAGCTGAAGATCAAAGAGCTGGTCGACCGCGTCAGTAAGGGAGGCATTAACGAAGTCATTCTTGCCACAAACCCCAACACCAAAGGTGAAACTACTGCCCAGTATATATCCCGGCAGTTGAAGCCTTTAGGAGTAAAGGTGTCCCGGATCGCTTACGGACTTCCCATCGGAGGGGACATTGAATTCGCGGATGAAGTGACCCTTTCAAAAGCGCTTGAAGGCAGAAGAGAGCTATAAAAACAATTCAAAATTTAAAATTAACAATTATCAATTATGAATTTAGAGTTGAGAATTAGGGATTATGAGTTGACCCCGCACTATGATGTGCAGGACGGTTGAACAAATTTATAGCGATACCATAACGCAGCGTTTATCTCACCTTAGAATATTTCTTTATGAAGCAAAAACTGGATATAGTGTTGGAGCAGATTTGATATTTCATCGCATTATAAGTTTGTGATGCTGTCTTGTGCATCAGACCAACCAGCTTCCCGGTTTGTCTATCTGGTCTAAGAACAGGGAGACTGCTTCTTTATCTCCGCAATCGACAATTGATTAGATTCTGTTTGATCAATGAAGCTATGACGTTTTCAGTTAATTCCTCGAGGTTTTCTTTCAAAGGAGTCGCACGGACATTCATCATCAAACTCCCTGTTCTGTGTAGAGGAAGGTCGCATTATAAATTAGTGATGCTGTCTTGTGCATATGTCCGAACATAATAAAAGTTATTAAATCATTATGTATTTATTGACCTAATAACTTAATAACTCAATTACTTATTAGAGGGTGGCACCCACTTTAATTAGATTTACTTTCTTCCAGTACTTCTCTTATGATCCCTCTGTCAATATCCTCCACTATCCGGACACTGCCGATCGATTCAGGGAGAATAAACCTCAGCCTTCCTGACTTTACCTTCTTATCTATTTCCATAGCGTCAATCATGGCTTCAGCAGGAATATCCCCGGGGATCTTGACCGGAAGTTCATATGATCCGATAAGGCCCCTTATGCGGGATACTGCCTCTTTATCAAGCATCCCCTGCTTTACTGCAAGTTCTGCAGCGGTACACATGCCGATAGCGATTGCCTCCCCATGCAGGAACCTCCTGTAATCAGTCGCGGTCTCTATCGCGTGACCGATAGTATGCCCGAAATTCAGGACAGCCCTGAGGCCAGCCTCTCTTTCATCCTCTGATACAATCCCGGCCTTGATCTCGCATGACCGTCTGATAGCCTTTAAAAGGCCTTTTCCGCCTGACAATATGTCCTTTTTGTCCTTCTCCAGGGAATCGAACAAATTGCTGTCGGAAATTATTCCGTATTTTATAATTTCAGCCATACCGGCGCCGAATTCCCTGGCCGGAAGAGTGTTTAATGTATCAATATCTATTGCCACAAACACCGGTTGATAGAATGTTCCTATCATGTTCTTGCCCAGAGGGTGGTTAACACCTGTTTTTCCTCCCACGGAACTGTCCACCTGGGCGAGAAGCGTCGTGGGAACCTGAACATATTTGATCCCTCTCATGTACGTTGAAGCCACAAAACCGGTTATATCACCTACAACTCCTCCGCCAAACGCAATTAGAAGAGAGTCCCTGTCAAACCGGGCCTTCAGAAGTTCACCGTGCAGGTGAGAAGCCCACAATGAGTCTTTATATTCCTCTCCATCAGGGATAAGAAAGATTTCCGGCACAATGCCGCTTTCGTCCATTGACCCCAGTATGATATCCCTGTAAAGCGGGAAAACCGTTTTATTGCTGACTATCGCGACGCGCGACGGCCTGAACTCTTTCAGCCTTAAACCGATATTCCGTATAAGCCTTCTGCCGATCAATATCTTATAGCTCCTGTCCTTCAGATCGACATTAACCTCCTGCATATCAAGACTCAGTTTTTCCATAATTTCCCGGGCGGTTTCACCGGGAGTTATATAGTTAGTATCAATAACAACATCAGCCTGTTTATAAGATCCTTCCCTTTCCGCAAGCAGTTTCTTGATTTCCTCAAGCGGCTCTTCCACATCCAGGAGCGGCCTCTTCCCCCCTTCAGTGGCAATTCTCTTGAGAATAATGCCCGGCTCTGCCTTCAACCAGATAATTATCCCCCCTGAGCTGAGGTTCTCAACATTATTTTTGTTCTTTATTACCCCGCCTCCGGTTGCAACAACAATGTTTTTCTTTAACGAGATCTCCTTTACGGTTTCACACTCGATCCGCCTGAAGTAATCCTCTCCTTTTTCCTTGAAAATCAGGGAGATAGGTTTACCCTCACGCTCCTCAATCAGGTCATCCGTGTCTACAAACGGGTATCCAAGTATCCGGCCCAGTTCCCTGCCCACAGCTGTTTTGCCTGAGCCCATAAATCCTGTCAGAACGATTTTCATGCGAAAAGCTTAAGTTATTAAGTCATTCAGTAATTAAGTTATTACAACTTCATTGACAATCTCAATGACTAAATTACTAAATGACAAACTTACCCTCCTTACAATGCAGAAACAGCTACAACAATGGAAATGACTAAATGACTGAATGACTATCTTCAGAAGTCTCTGATCTGTTTCAGATATCCGTTATAGTTCCTCTTTACTTCTTTTATGCTGTCACCGCCGAACTTCTCAAGAAAAGCATCTGCGATAACCAGGGCAACCATAGCCTCACCGATCACACCGGCGGCAGGCACAGCACATATATCAGAACGTTCATATGCCGCCTTTACCGCCCTTTTGGTCATTATATCTACAGACCTCAGCGGCCTGGCCTGTGTGGGAATGGGCTTCATGGCCACCCTGACAACAACAGGCATGCCATTTGTCATTCCACCTTCAATCCCGCCAGCATGATTTGTTTTCCTGTAAAACCCCCCCGCAGTCTGGGTTCTGTGTTCTGGGTTCTGCTTGCCCGCCGGTTGTTTGGAGGGGGTTCTGTAGTAAACCTCGTCCATAACCTCTGAGCCGGGTTTTCGCGCCATTTCGAAGCCAGAGCCTATCTCAACGCCTTTAATGGCCTGTATGCCCATTACAGCCTGAGAAATGAGGCTGTCCAGTCGCCTGTCCCACTGCGTGTGGCTTCCCAGACCCGCGGGAAGGCCAGTGGCAAATACCTCAAATACGCCTCCCAGTGAATTACCCTCTTTTTTTGCCTTATCGATCAGCCTGATCATCTTTTTTTCAGCCTGCTTATCCGGGCACCGTACAGCAGACCTCTCAGCCTTCTTAAACATGGATGTTATTGCTTTTATATCTGTGATCTGGGCTCTGTGTTCTGAGTTCTGATATTTTATATTTCCTATCTCCGTCACAATACTCATTACCTTGATACCAAATTCATCAAGCAGACGCCTGGCAATGGCGCCGAGAGCCACCTTCATGGCAGTTTCCCTGGCTGATGACCGCTCAAGAATACTGCGGGCGTCCTGTTGGTCGTATTTAAGAACGCCTGCGAGGTCCGCATGGCCGGGCCTTACCCTTGTTACAGGCTCGATCGATGCCCGATGCCTTGAATCAGCTGACATGCCCTCTTCCCAGTTCTTCCAGTCTTTGTTCTCAATGAGAAGGCTTATGGGTGAGCCAAGGGTCCTGCCCCAGCGAACACCTGAGAGTATCTGGACAGCGTCAGATTCGATCTTCATGCGTCCGCCCCTGCCGTGGCCCTTCTGACGCCTTGAGAGATCTGAATTGATGTCTTTTGCGGAAATCTGAAGCCCTGACGGTACCCCCTCAAGAATCCCTGTCAGGCATTTGCCGTGTGATTCGCCTGATGTAAGAAATCGCAATTTATTCATGATATAGTTTCCATGTTAGCATTATAATACTAAAAACAACGCGGATTTAAAAGGATAAAACAGATACCAGCGATTGAAAGTGAAAAAGAGGGGTCAGACATGACTATTGACATTTAGTTTAAGTCCTGATATGCTGACCTCATGGCACGAAAGCCAAGGATAGAATTTGAAGGGGCATTTTATCATGTCATAGTCCGTGGTAATCAGAGGCAAAAGATATTCAAAGACAAATATGACTTTTTAAAATATCTTGAAATACTTACCAACTATAAGAAGCAATACAAATATTACCTTTATTCCTATGTACTAATGAGCAATCATGTTCACCTCTTAATAGAAACTGCTGCTACCCCCCTATCTAAAATACTTCAGGGAATCAATCAGAGTTATACAATATATTTCAATAGAAGATACAAGACAATAGGCCATCTCTTTCAGGGCAGATATAAAGCCATACTCTGTGAGAAGGACGAATATTTACTGTCACTTATCAAATATATCCATTTCAATCCAGTAAAAGCAGGAATAGTTAAAACTATGGATGATTATAAATGGAGCAGTCATAACAGTTATGCCAAAAAGGCAGACAAAAAAGACATAATTGACACAGATCAGATTTTAAGGATGTTTTCAGAAAACAAGACGAAAGCAAGGAAGCTCTATAAAGCCTATACGGGCGATGGACTGGCAGTCAAAAAAGAAGATATATACAGCACAATTGACCAGAGGATCATTGGGGGAGAAGAATTTGTAGAGAGCGTAATGGAAAAATATGATATAGAAATCAGTCATAAAAAGAGGAAGAAGGAGTATACATTACCCGAAATATCCAGAGGAGTAGAGAAAGTATATGGAATTACACTCAAACAAATAAGACAAAAGAGCAAGTCCAGGGATATATCATTAGGGAAGAAGATATTGAGTCTTGCAGCAAAGGAATACGGATATAAAGGCAGGGAGATTGCTGAATATATACGAAAAGATTCCACTATAGTCACACGACACTTAAAAGAAAAGAAAGAGTTGAAAAAAGAAATAGAAAAGGTGTTTAAAGTCTTAAGAGATGAGAAGACAAATGTCAATAGTCATGTCTGACCCCATCCCATCACAAGAGAACAAAAAAAGGGGCAGGCTTTTTCGCCCGCCCCTTTTTTAACTAATTAATCTCTAATAGACTTATGGGTCAAGTGTAGTGAATGTAATAGCAAGTGTGTTGGGGACTGTCTCACTATCAGTAACTGTTACGATAGTATCATTCGTTCCGGCACCGGTGCAGGCGTCACCTACTACGTCAAAGCTACCTCCGCTTGCTCCGACTGGACTTCCGGTTATAGAAATAAACGCAGTACCCTCGGTTATTGTATACGGTGGTACACCGCCAAGAACAACAACGGTTATCGTGTCACCGCAGTTTAGGGTTGTATCATCCGCAAGTAGCACTTGCAAATTCCCGGTTAAGGCTGCAAGTGGTATGATTATTAGTGCAGCTTCTCCCACACTCCCATTTACAGTATCGGTTGCTGTAAACTTTACGCGGGTTATTGCGGTAACAATGTCAGGATCAAGGGTAATACTTGGTGCAGGGATCCAGGTAGGTGCGGGGGGAGGGGTAAATAAAGGTGTCCATCCCCCAGCAGATAATGAATAGGAGCCTGATCCTCCTGATACGGTTACTACAATATCATCCGTCGCATCACCATCAGGCGGAAGATTAAGCAATCCTATTACAAACGGTTTATCCACTGATACTCCCAGCTGACCGGGTGAACGCGCTGTCAAGAGATAGGGAGAGTCCCCTCCGCAGGAATAAATAAAAAGAATAATTCCTAATAATAAAATTCTATTGATCTTCATTAATGAGCCTCCTTATCCATGTATCCTTGATAAGCCTGTTATGAACAATCTTCACCTTCTACAGTAAACTTGACCTTTGGCGCGTAAACAGAGCCTGAGTGAGCCATGAGATCAGCAAAATAACTATAGCCGCAGCCGCCATCATATTTCATCTTGAGTACATAGACCCCGTTCTCATCTGTCGTGGCGTTCATTGGCGCGTCCGTGGGGTTGTCATCACTGTCAAAAAACTGGATAGTACCTACGGGAGATGGAACAGCCCAGGCAAAATCTATCCAGACCACGACATCATTAAGAGGTATTCCTTTAGCATTCTTAACTGTTATTGTATAATATTGTGTACCTACAAATGGACGTCTCCCGCCGCCGAAAGTGTAACTTGTATCACCAGGTTGAATGGTTATTGACCCGTCATAAGGTACTGTGACATTGTCATTATTACTGCCGCCGCAGCCGGTAATAATTACAAAGCAGCTCAAAATCAAGCTTAATAGTATATAATTTCTCATTCAAATCCTCCTAATCATTTAATTATACCTTACTCGGTTACTATAATCCTGGGAGTGATGAAAATCAGAAGTTCCGTAGTATCCTCGATTACTTTTTCTTTCTTGAATAACCATCCCAGAATGGGTATCTTTCCCAGCAGCGGTACTTCACTCACAGACTTTGATTTATTAGTCTTGAATACTCCGCCCAAAACCAGCGTATCACCGTTCTTGATCAGAACCTGTGTCTCTGCCTCTTTTGTATCGATAGAAGGCGCGCCATCTTCACCGACCTGTGAAAAATCAGCTTCATTCTTTTTAGTCTTAACCTCCATTACAATCGTATCATCAGGAGTTATATGCGGGGTAACAACAAGTTCAATGTCAGCATCTACAAATGCCGTAACCGCCCCGGTGTCAGGAGAAGACGTCCGGTACGGTATACTTTTACCCTGTTTGATCTTGGCTTGCTGATTGTCCATTGTAATAATGCGCGGATTGGATACTATTCTTCCGTTACCGGAACTTTCCATGGCAGAAAGCTGTATATCAAGCGCCCGCAGGTCTTGGGCGCTTATATAGCCAAATCCAAAATTACCCCCAGTGCCTGCGCCTACAGCTGCGGGAAGATTCACGGAAAATGGTGAACCACCGAAGAATCCGCTGCCACCGGACAGGCCATTTACCCCGCCGATTGCAGTTTGGGGAGTTGGTTGCCACAACACACCCCACTGTATTCCAAGTTCTCTTGTGAAATTCGTGGTAACTTCAACTATTCTCGCCTCAATGCTTACCTGGGGTGTCGCTTTGTCCAAAAGTGCAATTATTTTCTGAAATTCAGGGTGCATTGATTCCACATCCTTTATGATCACTGAGCTGGTTCTTTCATCAGTGCCTATAAAACCCCTGCTGCTCAAGAGCTTGGCATCATTAATGGCAGACTTAATATCATCTACATCAGCATAATTAATAGCGTATACCCTGCTTACAAGATCTCCCGACATTAGTGCAGCATCTTTTACTTTTGCTATTAGTGCTTCTTCCGCAGCGACCGCGGCGGTCGGTGCTATGCGAATAATGTTGTCTTCAACTATTTTTGACAGGCCATAGTTTCTAAGAATTATGTCAAGTGCCTGATCCCATGGAACATTTTCAAGTTTCATGGAAAAACTGCCTTTGACACCAGGTGCTACTACTATGTTATACCCGCTGACATCTGCAAGCAGTCTGAAGATATGAACAAGGTCGGCATCCTGAAAATCAATGGATATTCTTTCCCCCGTATATTCGCCCTTGATAAATGCAGAACCGCTGAATTTCTTTGGCAGATCCGCCCCGTAAGCATCCTCCCCGGAACCCTCAAATGACACTATAACCATCGAGCCTTGTGATGAGATATTATGTTTTGCATCATCGGAAAGGTCAAAGACTATTCTGACGCCGTCAGGTTCTTCCGCCACTCTGACTCCCATAACAGGAGGAGCATATGTCCCGAGTGATTCAACTGATGTAGAGACACCGGGTATATCAACGATCAGCTTATCAGTACCGGAAGAATGGGCCTCCGGATACATCTTGCCGTCACCGCTTATTAATACGTATACCCTGTTTTTTGCTTTGCTGATTTCAATTGACTCAACAACTGCCGCATCCTTGACACCAGCGTCTTCCATACTGTGTGAAGCTGCTGCCGGCGCATCCGCTTCGGGGTTATTAAACGTAAGGATCAAAGTTTTCTCTCTCTGAATCGGTTCAACATCAGCCGGAACAGTCAGTATGATCTCAAGTTTGACAGAATTTGCCATTCCTTCGATCTCTGATGGAATTATCTCCATTACTCCTGCCCTGTCAACAACTATCTTCTCAGTGAAACTGCCCAGGCCGATATCCTGTATCTCAACAACAACCCTGTACGGATCCGCAGGATTATAAAGGGTATATGACATTTGAGAATCGCTATCTATCTGTATCTCCGTAGAACCGTTAACCTCCTGCACATTAATTCCGGTTATCTCGGCGGTTTTTGCGTATGAGGCATTAATTGCCATAATATAAGTGATAATCAATGTAATAAAAAACAGTAGCGTCCTCCTGGATGTCATTCTGTTACCTCCCCTTTGCGGAGCTCTAAAACAACTTTATTAAGTTTCAGTTCCCCTTTATAATCCATTATATATTCCTCAACGACTATATTATTAAGGCTGATTTTCCTGATCTTCCCTTCATTCAGTCCCAATACTGTCCCCTCTTTGACCGTGTACGATTTGTTGTCCGGCGCCAGGATCAGGCCCGTAAACTTCCCTACCTTTCCGGCTACAGCGAGAAGCCTGAAATCAGACGCATTAAAACTTTCAAAAGGAGAAGCAGCTACATCCTTTTCGCCTTCCTTCTTCTTTTTGGTAATCTTAATAAGCGACTCGAACGGAGACTTTCTTCCTTTAGAGTCGTAAATATAGACTATGTCTTCTTTTTCTATTTCAGGTTTTAATTTTTCCTGGGCCGGCGGTTGTGCCGCGGGGCTGGCCGCCTGCGCCTTTGGCCCTGGCCTCTTAGCCGGTTTTTTCTTGCACCCTGTAAATGCCGGGGTTATCAGTGCCAGAGCAATAATAATTATAAGCAGTTTTTTCATTATTTTCGTTCTTCTTATTTTACCTTATTTTGCAGCATCATAAATGGCCGAGAAAGTACTGGCAGTAAAAGTTGCTACAATAGGAGTCCCTCCGGCGGATCCCTTAACAGAAGCCTTTTTCCCCCGACCTACAGTCATCTTTATATTCTTTATATTCACAATCCTTTTGATGTTGCTGACATGAGCGAAAAAGACTCCAAGATCATGATAATCCGCAACCACCTTCATACTTACAGGTATTTCCGTATAAACACCCTTGGGATCAGGCTTTTTTGCTCCGGGCTTCCATAAAAGAATGTTAAGCCCTGACTTAAGGCTCAGGTCGGATATCTGCTTCAAAAGCACTGTAACCTCGTTCTCTTCCGGCATCTCCTGCTGCAACTCAACGAGTTTAAGTTTTACTTTTTCATACTCTGCTTTGAGTTCAGCAAGTTTTCTGACCTTAACCTCAGCAGTTGCTATGTCGTTATCCAGTTTGGCAATACTGGCACCCAGAACCTTAATTTCCTTGTTTTTGGGTGAATAGATAAGGGTAACAAACAGCACGCTCAACATTATGGCAGGCACCATTATTATTATTACCTTTAAATATATGGGGATGTTTTTTGATTTTAGATCAAGCGCCATTTCACACCTTCATCTGCATTTGCAAAGAGAATTTAAACACATTAATATTGCCTTTTTTGGCCTGACGTGATTCTATTAATGTAACGCCTTGCAGCTTTTTCGACGACTTCAGGTTCTGAACATAAGCAACAAGCTCGGAGTTCGTGAAGGCAAACCCGCTTAAGCTGACACTCCTCCCGGTATTCTTCAATGAGGTCAGCCATACTCCTTTAGAAAGATGCTCACTGACTTCTTCAAGTATGATTAACGGGATCCCCTGGCTCTTTTTCAGCCGTTCTATCGTGGCCGCTTTTTCTTTAAAAACAGCAATGGCTTTCTCATAATTTTCAACTTCTGTCAATTGTATTTTCAGGTCGGCGAGCTTCCTTTCCTTGGTGGCTTTGTCAGCCTTCATATCAGAGATCGTCCCGTTTAAATGCATCCAATATAATCCCAACCCAATACAAACAACTCCTGTCAGAAACAACGCGAATATAAAATGCGAAGGTATGGGCTGAGTTTTCTTCTTGCGTTTCTTGGTAGGAAGCAGGTTAACTCTTATCATCTGTCCCCGATTCTCCTGAGTGCCAATCCGGTGGCAACCGCGACAAGCGGCCCTACCCTGGTTAAATACCCTCTCTCAAACGTATCCGGGATATCTATATTCTTAAAAGGCTCTATAACCTTAACGTTTACTCCTACTCTCTCTGAAAGAAGGGGAATAAAATCTTTGATAAGTGCGCAGCCGCCGCTCAGGACTATCTCATTAATGTCCTCCTGGCTGGTCGCGCCGCGGAAATAATCAAAAGACCGGGAAATCTCCGTAATAATATCCTCGGAAGCAGAGTTAAGGACAGAAGATACTTCCTCCTGAGAGACCCCTTCAACAGCTTCTCCATGTTTCAGTCTCTCCGCATCGTCATAGGATACCGTAAACCCTCTCTGAAGCGCTTCAGTATGCAGATTGCCGCCTACCGAGCTGTCCCTTGTGAAAATAGACGCTCCGCCTTTAAGTATATTAATATTAATAGTACTGGCGCCGATATTAACAAGCGCTATGTTTTCCTCGGCATTGATCTCATAATTAATTTCATACATGTTCTCAAGCGCAAAGGCATCTATATCTACGATCGCAGGATTAAGTCCGGCCTCACGCACAACAGATATATACTCATTGATCTTGTCTTTCTTTACAGCCACTATCAGGACATCCATCTGGTCCTGATCCTCCCGCTGGCCAAGGATCTGAAAATCAAGGTTCACATCTTCAATATCAAAAGGGATATACTGCTCCGCCTCAAACTTGATCGATTCCTGCAGTTCGTCCTCGGTCATCTGCGGCAGCGCAACTCTTTTAATGATCACTGAAGAATGGCCGGACACTGAAACAGCCACATCCTTGGTGCGGACATTCTTCTCAGCGATTAGTCCTTTAATGGTTTCAACAACACGGAGGGAGTCAAGAATGGAGCCGTCCACGATAAGCTCCGGCAAAAGCGTTGCTATACCAAGTTGTTCCAACTGGTACCCGCTCTTGACTTCTTTAAGCTGAACAGCCTTGATCTCTCGAGAACCGATGTCGAGGCCAAGTACCCCTTTACCGCTCTTGCCGCCAAATAACATAGTTCTATCAATATCAAAAATGTATTATATTGTCAAGGTTTTTTTGCGGTCCTCCTGCCGGACGATTACCGGATATGACCAGGAAAGCTCCCGGCCCGCAATTCCTGATCCGCAATTCGAGAGACTTTTTTTACACTACACGGCGACAGATAATTTTGAGATATCTGCCCGGAGGATACCGGCATGGTAATACAGGCTTAAAAACATGTGGTTCGTTGACAAACGATTTGAAATAATTTTAAACTTATTTGTAAAGGAATTTAGAAGTAATTACTCCTTTCATTAATAAATGCTCAAAGAAATCGAAGAAACAACACCGACAACAAGAAAACTCAAGATAGATATTCCCTCTTCTGTGATAGAGGAGGAAATTGCGGCCGTATACGTCAAACTCGGGGCAACTGCTAAAATACCGGGGTTCAGGGCCGGCAAAGTGCCAAAATCCATCCTTGAAAAAAAATTCGGCAAAGACGTGGAAGCCCAGGTGCTTGAAAAGGTCGTCCCTCTTTTTTACTCCAATGCCGTTAAAGAAGCGAATATATTCCCCATAACATATCCCGAAATCGACGGAAAGCTCGCTATTGAAGAAAACCAGTCTGTATCTTTCACTGCGACAGTAGAGATAAAGCCTGAACTGACAGACCTTAATTACGAGAGCATTGAAATAAAGAAAAGACCTTTTTCAGTAGAAGTGAGCGAACTCGATGCGGCTATGAAAGCCCTGCAGGAGAGCCGGACCGTCCTGAAAGTCACGAAAACCCCTTTAAAGGAAGGCGACGTGGCTGTCATTGACTGCGATGCCTTAATAGATGATAAAGAAGTCGAAGAACTGAAATCAAAAGACTATCCGTTCATAATCGGCTCTCAGGCGATGCCTAAAGAATTCAGTGATGCGCTTTCCGGCAAAAAGAAGGGGGAAAATTTCGAAGTAAGCATCAGTTTTGAATCTGATCTTCCGAACAAGACAATTGCCGGTAAGGAAGTTCTCTTCAAGGTCTCTGTAACCGAGACGAAAGAAAAGATACTGCCGGATATGGACGATGAATTCGCAAAAGGTTTCAACTGCGGCGGCATAGATGAGCTCAGAGAAAAGATAAGTGAAAATATTCGCGAGAGAAAGCAGACCCAGACTAACAATGAGTATAAAAAAGAGATCGTTGAGAAACTTATCAGCAGTCATGAAGTTGAGATCCCCGCTTCAATGATCAATAATGAAATCAAGTATCAGATCGAAGAGGCTGAGCAGGAGGCCATGAGAAACGGCAAAGCTGTCGAGCCGGAAGAAAAACTGAGGGTAAAAATTCAGCCGGCTGCCATAAGGAACGTAAAAGAAATGCTCGTTCTGGACGCTATCGGCAAAAAAGAAAAAATAGAAGTGAGCGACGATGACATCAAACAGGCAGTGGAAGAAATAGCCGCTCAGCATGATATTAAATCCGAAGACGTGAAAAAATTATATATAACAAAAGAAGGCTCCATGGACGGCCTCAAGCACAGGCTTTATTCCGGGAAGGTAATGGATTTCGTATTATCCAAAGCCGTTATCAAGTAAGTTGCGCCTCAATCTGCAATGAAGAACAGGTTTGACACCCTGCTATTAACTTAAACACGAAAGGAAACGAAATGAATCTCATACCAATGGTAATAGAGCAGACCGGAAGGACGGAAAGGGCTTATGATATTTACTCCAGGCTCCTTAAAGACAGGATCGTTTTTATCGGATCTCCAATAGACGATAATGTTGCAAACACTGTAATTGCACAGCTCCTGTTTCTCCAAACCGATGATCCTGAGAAAGACATTCATATGTATATAAATTCTCCGGGAGGGATCGTATCATCCGGCCTTGCCATCTATGACACAGTACAATATGTCAAACCTGATATCGCGACCTACTGCTTGGGCCAGGCCGCCAGCATGGGGGCTCTTCTTCTTGCTTCAGGCACTTCAGGCAAACGTTTCGCTCTCCCGAATTCCCGCGTCATGATACATCAGCCGTTAGGAGGATTTTCAGGACAGGCAACAGACGTCGAGATTCACGCAAGGGAAATTATTAGGATGAAAGAAACCCTGAACAAAATATTTGCCAGGCATACTAATCAGGGTATTGATAAAATAAACGTTGACACTGACAGGGACTTTTTTATGTCCGCCCAGGAAGCTAAAGAGTACGGAATCGTTGACGAAGTCATTGTAACAATAAAAAAATAACAAGGGTACGGGATGAAAGAAAATATAAAGAAAACATTTGACTCCTCTCTGAGATGCTCCTTCTGCAGCAGGGGACAGGACGAAGTAAGAAAACTCATCGCAGGACCGACTGTCTATATATGTGACGAGTGCGTCGGGCTATGCAATGAAATAATGGCGGAAGAATTTGAAACCTCTTTTGATATATCTGTCAAAACTAAACTCCCATCGCCGAAGGAGATCAATAAACACCTTGAAGATTATGTTATAGATCAGGACAGGGCCAAAAAGATCATTTCCGTCGCGGTCCACAATCACTACAAAAGAATAAATAATCCTCAGCAGTCTGATATCGAACTGCAGAAGAGCAACATTATGCTGATCGGTCCGACAGGAACCGGCAAGACGCTACTTGCCCAGACTCTCGCGAGGCTTCTTGATGTGCCATTTACCATAGCCGACGCCACAACATTGACCGAGGCAGGCTACGTGGGTGAAGATGTTGAGAACATAATACTTAAACTCCTTCAGGCGGCTGACTATGATATCGAAAAAGCCCAGCGCGGCATCATATATATAGATGAAATAGACAAAATCAGCAGAAAAACAGAGAACCCTTCAATTACCCGTGATGTTTCAGGCGAAGGTGTTCAGCAGGCACTGCTTAAGATCATTGAGGGAACAGTCGCCAATATTCCGCCTCAGGGGGGCAGGAAGCATCCTCAGCAGGAGTTCGTTCAGGTCAATACCACAAACATCCTGTTTATCTGCGGCGGCGCTTTCGTAGGACTGGACAAGATCATAGAAAAGAGAACAGGCCGTAACGCTCTTGGTTTCGGTTCTGAGCTTAAGAGGCGGAAGGAAAAAAAAGCAGGCGATATCCTTAAGCAGGTCGAACCGCGTGACTTCATTGATTACGGACTCATTCCCGAGTTTGTAGGCAGACTGCCGATACTGGCCAGTCTTGATGAGCTTGATGAGAAAGCATTGATAAGGATCCTTACCGAACCAAAGAACTCACTCGTAAAGCAATACAGGAAACTGCTCTCATTTGATGATGTAAAACTGAAATTGACCGACGGCGCCCTTTCAGCAATAGCAAAGGAGTCGATAAGGCGCAAAACCGGGGCCAGGGGGCTGAGGGCCATACTTGAAGATATAATGCTGGACGTTATGTATGATATCCCTTCGCGGAGTGACATCAAAGAATGCGTCATTAACGGCGACGTGATCAGGAAGAAGGAACGGCCCATACTCGTGTTGGAAAACCGCGCTGAAACCGCGTAGCTGTCGTCATACTCTCCAGGGAATAACCGGCACAGAAATCCGCTTGTCTGATCACTGTTTTGATCCTTTGTGAAGATAGAGGCCAAGAAAATACGGCTTCTGGGAAGCAAACGCCTTTGCCTGACTCATTAAGGCTTCTTCAACGTATATCGGATCATAGCGCCAGGTTACATAATCAAAAGTTACAGACCTGGCAAAATAAAGAGGCTTTAAAGTTTCAACAACATCCTTCTTAA
>CAZNPC010000048.1:0-15573 GCA_964574765.1 uncultured Nitrospirales bacterium
TCCTGCCCTTGCCTTTCTTTATGGAAGCCCATGCCTGAGGCGTAAGAAACTCAAACGCGCTTAACGGTAGTGTTACACCGGCGATCGTAATAAAACCTAATTTTATGAAATCCCGCCTTGAACGTTTCACGCCTCAACCTCCTTACAGATTATCTTAATCCTTAAAGTCCGCCTTATGAACGTCATGGCACTCAACACATTCGTATTCCGGATTATGCTCTTCAGGGTCCTGCATTAAAAAATCAACAGGGCCTTCCGGCAGGCCGGCATATGTAACAGGCCTGTACGGCAGATAAGCATGGCATCTCAAACACAGTCCCCTACTCCTGTCAATTTCAAGCATTTCAGGGTCCTCGGGATGCTCACGCATCGGGCCATGGCAGTTTTCGCACTGAACCAGAGCGTGTCTGGACAAAGTAATTGATTCAAATATCTCGTCATGGCACTCTCCGCACTCATCTCTGCCTTTATACTTCACCTCGAAATTCTTCCACTCATCTTCATTGCTCATCCTGTGCCATTGATATTTATAGTCGCCGTTTGCAGCTTTAAAGTCAGAAGGAACAAAGATCATGCGGGCAACGAATATCAAAACAAGAAACCCGATAATAACAAAAACCGGCCTCAGTACGTGACTCTTCACGTATGCCTCCTTAATTTAAAAATTGAGGACAAACTAGCGATTAAATTAACGCATAAATACCCTCTGTGTCAAAATAAAAAAAATTATTAATGTATAACGATCTTTTATATGAATATATAGTCTGAATGTTATATTAAAAAAAGGAAGTTGACATAATAAAACATCTGAATATAAACTTCTCATAAATTAAAAGCAGTTACAGGTCCGCTAATATAATGAATAAACCGGCAAAAAATCCTGAAAAAATTCAGTCCATGTTCTCCTCGATCGCTCCCAGGTATGACATGCTCAACAGGCTTTTGAGTTTTGGCCGCGACCGCCACTGGAGGCGGTTTGCAGTGGATAAGCTTCCAAAGGCAGACAGCGGAAAATTTCTCGATGTTGCAACAGGCACCGGTGACGTATCCATTGAAATAGTAAAACAGCATGCGCCGGGCACAAAAATAATCGGAGTGGACTTTAGCAAAGAAATGCTGAAACTTGGCAGAGAAAAAATCGTTGCCCTTAATTATCAGGATCAAATAGAACTCCGGCATGGCGACGCCACATCACTGCCATTTGAAGATGACGTTTTTGATGCCGCCATAATTGCCTTTGGCATAAGGAACGTTCCGGATTACAATAAAGGGATAAGCGAAATGGCAAGGGTTCTGAAAAAAGGCGGTAAAGCAGTGATACTTGAATTTACCAGCATTCAGAGCCGGTTTTTTCATTCCCTGTTCCGGATATATCTCGGAAAAGTCCTGCCAATGATCGGGGGGCTGATATCAGGAAGAAAAAAGGCCTATAAATACCTTTCAGATTCAGTAATAGACTTCCCAAACGCTGAAGAGCTCAAGCAGATAATGGAAACCACGGGCCTGAAAGACGTCACATATTATAAACTCACATTCAGCATTGTGACCGTACATGTAGGAACGAAATAAAGATCATTTAGCAATTAGCATTTAATAATGGGTAATTAACAATTTAAAATTTGAACTGATAGTTGCTAATTTTGCCCGTCTCGCTCGCCTCGGGGCGAAGCAACGGGCCGAGGTCTGTAAAGGCGGACATTTTACATTGTTTAGTTTATTATGAACCGTTTCGTTGTACAGGAACATAAGGCGACCCGCCTCCACTGGGACTTCAGACTTGAAAAGAACGGCGTGCTGAAAAGCTGGGCCGTGCCTAAAGGCCCGCCGGAGAAAAAAGGCGTTAAAAGACTGGCTGTCGAGGTCGAGGACCATGAAATCGGCTATATTGACTTTCACGGCACTATCCCGAAAGGCGACTACGGTGCCGGTACTGTCAGTATCTGGGATAATGGGACCTATCAAATGGAATCTGAATCTGAAAAGCGGATTGTCTTTGAACTGACAGGCAAAAAGCTCAAAGGCAGATACAGCCTTGTTCATCTTAAAGATAAGCAGTGGCTTTTGATTAAACTCTGATTTAAAAACACTGATCATCTGTGTTACTTGTAATGAAACCAACAGAACTTCTTAAAGAGGGATTTAAAGAGCTGGGCATATCCTGTTCCAAAGAACAGCTGAACGCCTTCATGACCTATCTCTCGGAACTGAAGAAATGGAACAGGGCGTATAACCTTACCGCACTAAAGTCTGATGAAGATATAATACTGAAACACTTCCTTGATTCCCTCCTTTACCTGAACGTAATACATAAGGGGGAGATATCTATAGCTGATGCCGGCACGGGCGCTGGTTTTCCCGGCATCCCGATAAAAATAATAAGACCTGAAATTAAACTGATACTTATCGAGTCATCAGGAAAAAAATGTACGTTCCTGAAACATATTATCAGGATATTAAAAATAGACACCACTGATATATTGAATAAAAGGATCGAGGCCATGGGAGAAGAATATGAGAAAACTTATGATATAATTGTCTCGAGGGCAACTTTTAAGATCACAGATTTTATGGTCAAGGCATGTCCTTATCTGAAAGAAAAAGGGTACCTGGTAATAAGTAAAGGGCCTGGGGTAAATAAGGAAATATCAGAATTAACACGAGTTCATGACGGGGAATACCCTAATTTTATTACGGGGAAAACTCTCAAAATCCCTCTATCCGGCGATGTCAGGAACATACTGAGTATTAGATGTAACTTATAGTATTTATTAATTAATATTATAAAAAAAAGACGTAACTGACGGTTTTAATTATATTTAGCTTTATATAAACATTAGAATTAATTATTGTACAAACCAAATTTTTTTATGTAGACTGAATAAAGAATTTCATTATTGAATCCTTATAACCCATAGCGGGGGAATATGATCGGGAAGAAAATAGTGTTCAAGCTTATCTCATGGTCTGCTTTTCTGTCCTTTATTATTCTCCTGAGTCTCGTCATTTTTTCACCCTCTGATTCCTTTTCTGCAGACATCGGCAACTGCCTTTTGTGCCACAAATATCCGGGCCTGAGCAGAATAGATGAAAAGGGCAATTTCCGGCTTCTTTATATTAATGAAGAGATCTTCAACACCAGTGTCCATGCCAGCGTTAAATGCGGTGACTGCCATATAGACATTAAGAAGATACCGCATGGAGAGAGCAAAAAAGTCGATTGCTTGACCGAATGTCATATCACAGAACCTTCAACTGAAACAAAGTTCTCTCATAAGGAAGTCCAGGAATATTTAGATAAAAGCGTGCACAGCAAGATGGACAAATTCGGTGATCCGAAGAAGTATGTTGAAGATATGCCGGTATGTAAAAGTTGCCATGACAACCCTTTATACAGGCCTCTTTCTTTCTTCAAGGGGATGCGCTACGGTGTGTCGGAAGATGCCATGGCAAGATGCCGTGTATGTCACAAGAAAGATGCCTTTATTTTCAAATTCTACAATCATGTAACAGGAAGGCTGCACAGAACGAGAAACCCCCTTAATATAGCTGAAGTTTGCGCCAGATGCCATGACAATCCATCAAAAATGGCAAGGCACGGGCTTTCACCAAAAGTTGTGTTCGCGTACGGAGAGACCTTTCACGGCAAAGCTGCAAAATACCTGGATGAGCGGATACCTGACTGTCTTGACTGTCACGTTAAACGAAGGGAATCGGTTCATCAAATGCTGAGTAAAGAAGATCCTCGTTCCGCCACTAACGTTAACCAAAAGGGCAAGATCTGCTCTAATGTAGACTGTCATCCAAAAGCATCCACAAAGCTGGCAAAATACGGTGTTCATGCTGAATTCAGCCTGGAGCGAAGCCCTATTCTTTACTTTATAACTCTTTTCTTTATAGTCCTGACAGGCGGAACCCTTGTGCCTCTTATGGTAATTATACTGCTTGATCTGCTAAGAAGGTTATTCCCTGATGTTACGATTACGCGGAGGAAATAAGAATAATGGCTAAGTATCCTGCTATAAAAATAAAAGACGGCAAGAAATACTTCTTCAGATTCACTCTTGACCAGAGAATTCAGCATGTAGTGCTTTTTATAACCGTTATTCTCCTTGTAATGACCGGCATGCCGCTTAAATTCCACGATGTGGCCGGGGCGGCATTTCTGTATGAACTCCTTGGAGGTATTAAAGGAGCTCCAATAGTTCACAAGGTTTCCGGATCGATCCTATTGCTGTTGTTTGCATATCATATCGGTTATCTTGCCAAGAACATATATTCTGAGCAGATACTGCCCCTTAAGAGAAAAGAGGGTCTAAGTGTAAAAAAAGTTTTACTGATCATGGCCAGACAGCCGTTTATTCCAACCTTAAACGACGCAAGGGACATCAAAGCCCTTTTTAAGTATCTTCTGTTCCTGACAGACAAGCGGCCCGCGTGCGGTAGATTTACATGGAAAGAGAAATTTGATTACTGGGCACCTTTCTGGGGTATCTTTATCATCGGGCTGTCAGGCCTTGTCATGTGGAATAAAGTGCTTGCAACGCAGCTCCTGCCCGGATACATAATTAATTTTTCATTGATTGCACATAGCGACGAAGCACTGCTTGCCGGACTCTTCCTGTTCATCTGGCACTGGTACAATGTCCATCTTTCCACGTCCGTATTTCCAATGGGCACGGTATTCCTGACGGGTTATCTGTCAGAAGAGCTGATGATCGAAGAGCATTATGAATATTATGTGGAAGTAATGAAAAGAGAGGGGCTTGAACATGAAATACACCCGCCTCACGGTGCCCCTCAAACGCGGCGGAAAGAAGATATAGGCCCCCCTGAGTCTGATCTACCACGTCGAAGAGAGGAAGATAGACAATGAAAGACTTTCTGACTAAACTATACATAATTGCATGGATGGGCCTGGCAGTTGTTTTCATCTATGTTATCTGGCAAGTGACATTCCAGCATGTCATTGAGGAATACCAAGAAAGGCAGGAAGCGGTTGAAATCGAGGAAATGAGAGAGGAAATACAAAAAGAACAGGACAAGAGTTCCTTCCAGAAAATCATTCTTGAAAGTGAAGAGACCGTAAAGCTGTATCTTGGTTACAGAGTGCTTGAAGAAAAAAGGATCGAGGGGCATTTCCATCATATTGACTTTGAAATAGGGCCTGACAAGAGGTCTCTTTGTATTAAGTGCCACGGTGATATGCCGCATGACAACATCCCGGAATTGAGGGCCTTTCTGAACATGCACGCGTTTTTTATCAACTGCCTGACATGTCACGTAAATATAGATAAATCAAAAGTGCAGGTCATTTACAAGTGGTATGACAGAACAACCGGCGAGATAGTTGAAAGCCCTGTTGGAAAATCAAAACCAGGGACCTACAAAGCCAAGATCATACCTCTTGAAGTTATTAATAATGAACCTCAGAGGATCGACTCAAAAGAGAACATTGATTTTGCCGCTGAATACACAGAAGCGGAAAAAGGACTTACAGAGGCCCAAAAATCAAGGGCAAAAAAACTGATACATAAGAGGGTCGCTGAGAAGCCTCATGTATGCCAGGACTGCCACCAGAAGGAAAACCCCCTCCTGCCTCTCAGGAGTCTGGGATATACGGATGAGAGAAGGAATATTGTTCTGAGCACAGAGGTGGTCGGCATGATCGACAAATATACAGAGTTCTTTATTCCAAAAATGCTTCATCCCGGAGAGAGCAAAAAGAAATAGCCCCGGGAAAAATTAAAAACCTCCGGTTCCGTCGATACAAGAACAAACAATCCTCTACACTCTCAGGCAGAATATATTTTGTTTGTCAAAACTGCCTGAAAACTGTAAAATAATTAAAAAATATTAAGTTGCGCTGCCTTGAGAAATAAACCGAAACCACAGATACTTTTAGCTGACAGAACAAAATTTACCGGGCTCTTTCTCTTTTTTTTAATCCTTTCATTAGTATCAGTTGAATCCGCTTTCAGCATTGACTTTACAAACGTTAAGCATCTTTTTGACATTAAGAAAAATTTCGATCAGCCAAGCGATGTCTCAGTTTCACCAAAAGGTTTTATATATGTAGTAGACGGAGTAAACAATAAAATCAAGGCCTTTGACAGCAAAGGCAGCTATTTATTTTCCTTTGGACAAAAAGGGACCGGTAAGGGCAGTTTCAACTATCCTCTCGGAATCGACATTGACAGTTCAGGCAAGGTTTACATCGCTGATTCGGGAAACCACAGGATACAGATATTTACCCCGCGAGGGGACTTTATTTCACAGATCAAAATTTCTGAAGAGTTAAATCCTGCTGACCCGACTGATGTCGCAGTCGACGAGTCAAGAAACAGATGTTATGTGGTTGATAACGACAACCATAATATCCTTGTATATGATCTTGCTACTCACAAACTGATAGCAACATACGGAGAGCCGGGAACAGAAAGACGGGAGTTCAGATATCCTTTTCTGATGGCCCTTGACAAAGACAATTATCTCTTTATTGTGGAGGTGATCAATACAAGGATCCAGGTATTGAACCCTGACGGTCTCTTTGTCACATATATCGGCAAATGGGGCGTTGAAAAAGGCGAGTTTTACAGGCCGAAGGGAATCGCCATTGACAGAGACAACAGGATATATGTCAGCGACAGTTATGTGGGAGTGATCCAGGTATTTACAAAAAAAGACGAATTCCATTCCGTTATCAGCGACCAGAACAAAAACGCCGTTAAAAAATTCAAATCACCTGTCGGCATTTACATTGATGATAAAAACAGGCTCTATGTTGTAGAGATGTTTTCAAACAAGGTAAGTGTTTACAGCATTGAAGGAGTCACAAAAAGTGATACCAGGAATACTTCAGGAGTAAATACCGGAGGGGACACAAATTGAGAATTATCAATTTTAGATTGGCGGTTGTCTCCATAAGTCTGCTGCTTATCGCTCTAATGTCTCCTTCCATCCTGTGCGCTCAAGAGCAGAATTCAATGCAGGCTCCAAAGAACCCTGATTCCGCAAAGGAGTGCGCACTATGCCATTATCGATGGGTTGATACTTTCTTTATTGACAACAAGGGGTCAGATCTTGCTGATTTTCAGTCGGAAACCGTAGTTGCCAAACCGGAAATCTGTTTTTCCTGTCATGATGGAGGGGTAGTTGATTCAAGGGCTAAGGTTTACAATGACAAGAGGCACAAGATAAATAAAGCGCCTCCTTCCAATATGAAGATACCCGAAATATTTCCCCTGGATAAAGATGGAAATATGCAGTGTTCAACGTGCCATACTGCCCATGGCACTTCAAGTGAAACAGGTATAGAAAAAACCATTTTTCTTAGAACTTCAAACAGGAACTCCTCCATGTGTAATGACTGCCATACTGACAAGGCCGGCGGAGCTGAAAAAGGCAATCATCCTATTGGCGTTATCAAGACCGGCATATTTAAGAAATTTAAGATCCCAAAAAAACTTATCGCCGCCGGCGCTCGTGTGGGAGAAAAAAAGAACCAGATCATATGTGAGACATGCCACACCGCTCATGGCTCACCGGGAGAAAGTCTTCTGATAGAGAGCGCGAAAAACTCAGGTCTCTGCCTTGAATGTCACGGTGAAAAGAATATTTTTACCCCGGAAGGCAAAAGACAGCCTTTCCATGTCATAAACGCTAAATCAGAAAAAGTTAAGATTCCGGAGGAACTTATCAAAAAGGGCGCAAAATTGGGCTGGAATGGAGAGATAATCTGCCAGACGTGCCATAAGATACACAATAATAAAATAGAAGAACAACTGCTTCTGATCAAAAAAGATGAAAAGTCAACTTTATGCCTGACGTGCCATACAGACAAGCAGTACCTTGCCGATACAAAACACAATAATATTCACGTTGCACCCGGAGAAAAAAATCTGGAAGGAAAAACAGTAGCTGAATCGGGAATATGTTCGGCATGCCACCTGCCGCATAAGGCGGCAAGAAAGCTGTTCGGTAAGCAGGATTTTACAACTGAACTCTGCCTGAGCTGCCACAGAAAAGGGGAAATTGGGGAAAAAGCCATACCGGCTGATTACACTCATCCCATAAATGTCCGGCCTTACAAAGAAAAGAGCGGACTTCTTCTAACAACAATGGATATTTCCAAAGAACAGCTAACTCTGCCTCTTTTTAATAAATACGGTGTACATGACACAGACGGGAACATAACATGCACAACCTGTCATGATCCCCACAGATGGCGCGCGGATTCTACAGAAGGTGAAATAAGAAAGGACATTCAGGGCGACCGGAGAACTTCTTTTCTGAGGATGCCGTCCCCTGAGATATGCGAGGAATGCCACAGAGACAAGTTTGTTATTGCAAATTCATTACACGACATGAAAAAAACCGCTCCTGAAGAAAAGAACATCCTTGGCCAGACGGCCGAGGAATCAGGATTGTGCGAACAATGTCATCTTGTTCACGGCGGACAAAAAGCGTTCCTCTGGGCCAGGGAAATAACCACTAAAGACGAAAAGACCGTCAGGAACCTGTGTATAAACTGTCATAGTGAAGATGGAGTAGGCAAAAAGAAAGTACTGAAAGATTTTTCCCACCCTATAGATATCTCAAAGCTTGATAAAGAGTTCACTACCACTCTTCCTCTTTTTGACAAGGACGGGAAAATATCAGATACAGGCTTTATTACCTGCCAGACATGCCACGACCCTCACCGCTGGGATCCTTCAAATGTTATATCTGAAGATTCTGAGAATGTTGAGAAAACTGCGGACTATAGTTTCCTGAGACTTCCCAATTATCCCTCTCCCAAGCTTTGTGCAAACTGTCACGCTGACAAGGTATATATTGATAAAACCGACCATGACCTTCTGATAACAGCGCCTGCTTCAATAAACATTAATGGTAAGACTCCGGCTGAATCAGGAACATGCGGCGTCTGTCATCTGGCGCATAACAGTAAAAATTCAATACGGCTCTGGGCTCAGAAGTTTGGAAAAGGCGATGGTATTATGGACAAGATGTGTAATTCGTGCCATTCTGAGAACGGGTCTGCCAAAAATAAGGTTCCTAAAGTTTCCACACACCCAAAAGGCCAGCTTATCGTCAATATAGGAAGAAATGTCAAGGAAAGGCTTAATTACTTCCCCCTGTTTAATCTAACAACCGGAAAACCGGAAACTATTGGAGATATAGCATGCGCTTCATGCCATGATGTCCATCAATGGAGCCCAAGATTCAAGACTATAGGCAAAGGAGTCAATGTTGAAGGCAATGTAACTAACAGCTTTCTCAGGCCGCAAACTTATAGCCTTCTTTGTATAGACTGTCACGGTTTTGACGCGCTGTTCAGGTTTAAGTACTACCACGATCCCAAGGAGCGCAGAATAAAGGAACCCGATGAAAAAAAGAAAGGGCTACTCGATAAATATAAATAATCCGTTTAAAAACCTCATAATATAGCCCATGATCGCGATTATTGACTATGGAATGGGAAATCTCAGGAGTGTAGAAAAGGGATTTCAAAAAGTTGGCGTTGACGTCTGTGTAACTAACAGGCCCGAGGTTGTTGACAAAGCCGACGGTGTCGTACTGCCCGGAGTCGGCGCGTTCAGGGAATGTATGAGGGAACTCTCAAACCTCAATTTAACAGATTCAGTCGCAGACGCCATTAGAAAAAAGAAACCTTACCTTGGTATATGTCTCGGGCTTCAGATCCTGTTCAGCGAGGCAGAGGAATTCGGCAGGTGCAGAGGACTGGATATTTTTAAGGGCAAAGTTGTGAAATTTGATTTTGGATCAAAAGACTCTGCAATCAACAATCTGAAAAAGGTCCCTCACATGGGCTGGAACGGGATAAAAATCCGGGACAAAAACCCGCTTCTCAATGGATTAGAGGACAACACCTTTGTATATTTTGTCCACTCTTTTTATGTAGTATCTGAAGACGAATCTATTGTGTCAACTACAACAGATTATGGTATCGAGTTCACCTCAACAATATGGAAAGATAATGTCTACGCTGTTCAGTTCCATCCTGAAAAAAGCCAGACTGTCGGATTAAAGATACTAGAGAATTTCGGGAAGATAGTTGAGGATCAGAAACAGTAATCTGTGACCAGTTGTCTGTTTTTCGTTACCCGTTACCAGTCACCGATTACGGTTCACGGTCTTTAAGGCACTTTTACATTCCTGAGAAACTCCGCACTTTTCTCAGGCATAGCGGAATTGATGAACATCCCGGAACCCATTTCAAATCCTGCAGCAGTACTCAGACGGGGTACAACGCTTATATACCAGTGAAAATATTCTGATGCAAAGTCCTGCGGCCTGTTTGACCGGATCGTATAATTATAGTCCGGGTCATTGAGCCCGTAATAGAGTTTTGCAAGCATTGTCTTGAGATTCAGTGAAAGGTCAGATATCTCATCTTCTGATATATCAGAGAAAGAGCCTACATGCCTTTTGGGAAATATCCATATATGAAAGGCCGAAAGCGCTGCATACGGTATAAAAGCAATAAAATGTTCCGTTTCGAGAACTACCCTGATTCCTTCTTTTTGTTCATCTTTCAAGGTCCTGCATATAAGACACTCGCCTGTCAGATCATAAAACCTGATTGACTCATCTATCCTTGCCCTTATCTGAAACGGCGTGACAGGCGTGCCTATGACCTGCGAATGGGGGTGCTCAAGCGATGTTCCGGCTCCCTCTCCATGATTCTTAAATATTATGACATGCCCTATTCTCGGGTCCGCGTGCAGTTCTATGAACCGCTTTTTGTATGTCCTTATTATTTCTGATATCTGATCAAGCGGCAGTAGGGCTGTTGTCAGATTATGAAAAGGCGTCTCAATTATTACATCGTGGACTCCATGACCTGTTATAACATGCTTAAGTCCATCATTTGTCCTCGACCTTTCTAAATCTCTTTGCAGGGCCGGGTACTTGTTGGGTATTACGCGGAGCTTCCACTTTTCATCCTCAGTGATCCTGAATACTTCTTCAGGGGTCCTTGTTTCATTCCCGGGACAGAAAGGGCAGTTTTCAACATATTCGGGAAGGTTCTTTTTTCTGTTTTTCGTTTTGAAATCTTCAGGGCGTTTTGCCCTCTCAGTGGATATGATCACCCATTCTTTTGTTATAAGATTAAGCCTGAGTTCCGGCATGATAATTTAATGATAACATTATTAACAGTAAATTTCGAAATCCGAAGCACTAAATGCGCAGCGAACCGAAAGTGAGCGAATGTGATAATAAATATTCCTTACATTGTGCTTACCCGAAGGGTGACCACTAAATCCTAAACAATTTCTAATAACCGAATGTTCAAAATAGTTTTAAACTTGGGTTGTTTGAATTTAGATAGAAAATTGTTTTGCAATTTGGTATTTGTTTCGTATTTAGGGTTTCGATATTCGGATTTACAGATAATCCCCTTATGTTTGAAACACTTTATCTATTTCGTATTTCCTCAAATAATTGTTTAACACTTTTTTTGAAAATGGGGTGTATCTTGTCAGGCGCTATCTCTGCTAAAGGCTTCAAAACAAATTCTCTTTCAGGAATTCCTGGGTGTGGGATCTCAAACACCAGAGTCTTTACGACCAAATTATCGAAAAAAAGGATATCAAGGTCTATGATCCTCGGGCCCCAGCGTTCGCCTTTATCACGGCCAAGTTCGATCTCTATCTGCTGCAGTTTCTTAAGCAATTCCTCGGGGCTTAGATCTGTTTCAGCTTCCACAGCCATATTAATAAACTCGGGCTGTTCTTTGACGCCCCATGGTTCTGTTTCATGCAGAGATGATCGTTTGATAACTGTTATCCCCTGTTCTGACAGCAGAGAAACAGCTTTCTCACAGTTTTCTTCCCTGTTGCCAAGATTGGAACCAATACCGATGTATGCGATGGGCATAAAATAGTTATTAAACAATTAAATTATTAACAGATTAATTCAATGCCTCAATAACCCGTTGACTTAATAACTCAATTAATATTAAAGGATTTTTTTTATCCTGCTTATAGCCTGCCTTATCTTTTTGGCAGGGACAGTCAGGGAAAACCTCACATATCCTTCGCCCGGGCCGCCGAAACCGTTTCCAGGTGTTATAAGCACCCCTGCCTTGTTCAGCAGATGACTTACAAAAGACGAGGAGTCATAACCTTCAGGCACTTTTGTCCAGAAATAAAAAGTCGCTCGCGGTTTTTCAACTTCAAGCCCGAGACCTTTCAACCCGTTATAAAAAATTTCCCGCCTTTCCTGATAGATATCTCTAATCTTTCTGAGAACAGTTTCACTGGTATTCAATGCCTCTATGCCCGCTTCCTGAACCGCCTGGAACACTCCTGAGTCAAGGTTTGATTTAATCTTTCCAAGGCTGGCAATCACATTGGCACTGCCGGCTGCAAAACCTATTCTCCAACCGGTCATGTTATAAGTCTTTGAAAGAGAATGTACCTCTATCCCGACATCCCTGGCTCCCGGAACCTGAAGAAAGCTTATTGGCCTTTTGCCGTCAAAGTATATCTCCGAATACGCGGCATCATGGCAGACGACAATATTGTTCTTCCTGGCGAACTTAATAACTTCACTAAAGAATTTTTTCCCTGCAACAGCAGCTGTCGGATTATTGGGATAATTGAGAAACATAAGTTTTGTCTTTTTTAATATATTCTTTGGAACCGCCTTTAGATCAGGAAGAAACTTATTTTCTTTAACAAGTGGCATTATGTAGCTTTTACCGCCGGCAAAAAGAGTAGCTATAGGATAGACCGGGTACCCGGGAGAAGGAACAAGAACAACATCGCCCGGGTTTATAAAAGCAAGGGGCAGATGGCCGATACCCTCTTTAGAGCCAATAAGAGAAATTATCTCTGTCTCCGGATCCAAAGACACTCTGAACCTTTTTTTATACCATCCGGCAACAGCCTGCCTGAAAGAGGGCATACCTTCATAAGAGGGGTATTGATGGTTCTTTGGTTTTTGAACTGCTTTTTTCATGCGTTCAACCACATGCTTAGGGGTAGGGATGTCCGGATCACCCACACTCAGGTCGATCAGGTCAACGCCGCTGCTGATAGCTTTCTGCTTCATTTTATCAATGGTCGCGAAGAGATACGGGGGAAGATTTTTTACTCTTTTAGCAAGTTCAAAAGATTTCTTTCTGCTCAATTAAGCCTCCTGTAAGGTCTGTTTGAAATA
Organism: uncultured Nitrospirales bacterium; assembly: GCA_964574765.1. Taxonomy (GTDB): domain Bacteria; phylum Nitrospirota; class Thermodesulfovibrionia; order UBA6902; family BMS3Bbin08; genus CAZNPC01. Next base: position 13,189 of record CAZNPC010000048.1, read on the forward strand.
AAAGTCACTTATTATAAGGGGTTTTACAGATTTATTTCAAAAAACCTGTTCAGGCTTGAAGTAATGTGGTTAATAAACAGGGCAACTACCTCCTGATCCCCATAATCGACAGATATAATATTTTGTTTTTATACTTTCAGTTAAGAGGTTTAAATGAAGTTCCTCAAAGTCTCTTTTTAAATGTGTCGTATGGGCATCAGTCGCCAGTTTATCCGCATGCCTGAGGCATGTAAACCTGGTAGTGCTTGCCTGCTTGCCCGCCAGTTTGTGTGGAGGGCCAGTTTGTTTGGCATGGTGGCGGGCAGCCCTGCTTATTGATTTACTTAAAGTAGTCGCACCTGTATACCTAAGGCATGTACACCTGTTTGACTTTGAGGCAGTTTTCCTTCTTTCAAAAACAGAGAGGGAAAGCTGTTGAAGGGTCTCCACCTGCCTGCCGGCAGGCAGGTCCGACACATTTAAAAAAGGACCTCTGCGAATTAACAAAAAGACTTCTGGAATAAAATACTCAAAACAGAATATTAATTATCCAGTCGATTATGGAGACACCAAGATAGCTTTCCCTATCTGTATCCATTTCATGCTATGTAAGCTATTTATCTGTAATTCTGCCATCGTGCAGAATCAGCACTCTGTCCGCAAGCCTCTCTGCCTGCACCGCGTCATGAGTTGTTATTATCACAATTGACGCCCGCTTTTTCTTCATGTCTAAAATTATGTTTTCTATGATCCGTGTATTTTCCTCATCAGTAGAGACCGTAGGCTCATCCAGAAAAAGCATCTCAGGCTCGATGACCAGCGCCCTTGCTATACCGAGTCTCTGTTTTTCACCTGTTGACAGAGTCAGAGCGTTATGACGCCTTTTATGAGATAACCCGGCAAACTCAAGTGCCATGTCAGCTTTCTGTCTTATATCTTCCTTCCTGAATCCTCTTATTTTCATGCCGTACATCACATTCTTATAAACAGTAGTATTAAAAATACCTACTCCGGGAAGCACAAGTGTTATTCTCCGCCTTAAACCTATATCATTGCTGATGATATTATCTCCCGACAAATAATCAACTTTCCCTTTGTCCGGCGCGTCAAGAAGCGCACAAATCCTCAGGAAAGTAGACTTTCCGCTTCCGTTTGGCCCCATCAGGGCATAAACCCCGCCTTTTTCAAATGAGGCCGAACAGTCCTGCAATACCGGCTTTCCGTTATAACTTTTATTGATATTTGATACGTTTAATTTCATGCTTATCCTGTATGCTGAAGCGCGCCCTTTCTCTGGATCAAATGAAGAATCATATTAATGGTCAACGAAAGGATCAGAAGTATTAACCCCAGAGCGATAGCAAGTTCAAAATTCCCTTTATCAGTTTCAAGCGCAATTGTAGTTGTCATAACCCTTGTATATCCCGCTATATTGCCACCTACTATAAGTACTGCGCCGACCTCAGCCATCACCCTTCCAAACCCTGCTATTATCCCGGACATGATGCCGTACCGTGCTTCCTTCATAATATTAATCGTTACCTGTAAATGTGTAGCGCCAAGAGAAAGAGAAGCCTGTCTTATGATTGGATCCACGTTCACAATGGCTGAATGAGAAAGTGAGGCAATGATCGGCAGTGCCAGTATGGTCTGCGCCAGTATCATTGCTGACGGCGTATAAAGCAGGCCCATAAAACCCATTGGCCCGCTTCTTGATAATATCAAATACAGAAAAAGACCGGCCACAACAGGCGGAAGGCCCATGAAGGTATTGGAAAGTGCAATGAAAAAACCCCTGCCGGGAAATCTCTTTAAACCCATGAAAGTGCCTAAGAGCAGCCCTGCGGCAGTCGCAATTAAAAGAGCTATGCATGAGACTTTTAATGACAGGAATATTATTCTCAACAGCTCTGCATCGAGACTAAATATAAGGGAAATTGCCTTTATAAATCCTTCAGATATTGAGTGCATTATCTATCCAGCGGGCTCCGCACACCCTTCTTAACAACAGACTTATTTATAAGATAGACCTTAAAATCAGAAAACATACCTAATACCTCAAATTATCATAATTCTATATATAAATAAAATAGAATCACAAATATAGCATATTTTGCTTAAATTGCAAATTTTATTAATTTATTCCGCTTGACTTCATAAACTACCGCCGATAAACTGAGAAAGTAATAGAATAACGTTAAAAAAGAATGTTCCCTTGCGCGCTGATTCGCGCTCGGGAACAATCAGCCTGAGGCGGACAAGTCCGTTCGAGACTGAAGGCCCCAGGGGGCACCCAACCCTCCTGAGGCGGATAAACTCAACTCGGGCGTTATGCTTAAGAAAATAAATTGAAAAAGGAGTTTCAATATGGACGATGGATTTGAGTTAAGAGTATCTGATAGAAAA
>CAZNPC010000049.1:0-14806 GCA_964574765.1 uncultured Nitrospirales bacterium
AAGGTCAATAAGCCTGACTCCCTGGGTACTTCTCCCTATGGTGCGGATATTTGACGACTTCAGGCGTATTAACTTCCCTCCGCTTGCAATAATTATTATTTCGTCATCATCCGTTACCTGGAGCACACCTACGACCCTGCCGTTCTTCTGGGTTACCTTAATAGTCAAAACACCTTTACCGCCCCTGGTCTGAACTCGGTACTCTTTAGCCTTTGTCCGCTTCCCAAAACCCTTTTCAGTAACCGTCAGCAGAGTGGACTTTTCGTCCAGAACATCCACTGAAACCACTTCATCGCCTTCTTTAAGCCTTATGCCTCTTACACCGCGGGATACCCTTCCAATCTCCCTTGCATTTTTCTCATTGAACCTGATTGAAAGCCCGTTCCCCGTGCTGAGGATAATATCGTTGTTTCCATTTGTCAGTCTCACCCCGACAAGCTCGTCATTCTGATCGATCTTGATGGCAGCTATCCCTTTGGACCGCGGATTGCTGTAAGCCTTTAGCGCAGTCTTTTTCACGACCCCCTTTTTAGTAGCCATAAACAGATACTGCCCTTCCTTATATTCCTTGACAGGGAAAACAGCTGTTATTTTTTCATCTGCTGAAAATTGCAGAAGGTTGACAATGGCCTTGCCTTTCGCCGCCCTTCCGGTCTCAGGTATCTGATAAACTTTCAGCCAGAATATACGGCCGAAATTTGTAAAAAACAGCACCTGGTCATGAGTAGAGGCAATAAAAAGATTCTTAACAAAATCCTCATCCCTTGTCTCCATTCCGATAAGCCCCTTGCCGCCCCTTCCCTGACTTCTGTAAAGATCGAGGGGATTTCTCTTTATAAAGCCAAGACGCGAAATGGTTATAACCATTTCCTCTTCCTGAATAAGATCCTCGACGGTTATCTCTTCAGCCTGACCTGTTATTCTTGTTCGTCTCTTGTCAGCATATTTTTTCTTTATATCAAGAAGTTCATCCTTGATGATGTTATTCACCAGCGCCGGACTTGCCAGAATCGCGCTCAGCCGTTCAATCTCTTTTAATGTCTGGTCATAATCCGCTATTATCTTTTCCCTTTCCAGACCGGTCAGCCTCTGGAGCTTCATGTCTAGAATGGCCTGGGCCTGTATCCTGGAAAGCGGGAACTTCTCCATCAATCCATTGAGCGCCTCTTCCGGAGTTTTTGACCCGCGGATCAGCTTTATGATCTTGTCAAGGTTATCAAGAGCTATCTTCAGGCCTTCAAGAATGTGAGCCTTTTCCTCAGCCTTTCTTAGTTCAAACCGTGTTTTCCTGACTACTACATCGCGTCTGTGCTGAAGGAACAGAGAAAGCACCTGAGCAAGATTCAGCACCCTCGGCTGGCCGTTAACTATAGCGAGCATTATTATCCCAAAAGTAGTTTCCATGGCCGTATGTTTATAAAGCTGATTGAGAATTATCTGAGGCAGCTCACCGCGCTTCAACTCAAGGACAACTCTTATACCGTCCCTGTCCGACTCGTCCCTCAGGTCGGATAATCCCTCAATTTTTTTACCGCGGACAAGCTCGGCGATCTTTTCTATCAGCCTTGCTTTATTTACCTGATACGGCAGTTCCTTGATAATTATTCTCTCGCCTTTTGAATATTCTTCAATGTCTACTTCAGCCCGGATCCTGATGATCCCTCTGCCGGTATGATAGGCGTCAACTATGCCCTTTCGGCCATATATTGTGCTTCCAGTGGGAAAATCAGGGCCTTTTATCTTTTTCATAAGGTCCTTGACTGTAACCTCGGGGTCGTCAATCATAACAACAAGCCCGTCAACGATCTCACCAAGATTGTGCGGCGGTATGTTCGTAGCCATCCCGACTGCAATTCCCGATGATCCGTTTATGATCAGGCCGGGGACCTTTGCGGGCAGTACCACTGGTTCTACAGTTGCCTCGTCGAAATTAGGGATAAAATCAACAGTTTCTTTATCAATATCTACCAGCATCTCTTCAGCCAGTTTGGTCATCTTGGCCTCGGTATAACGGTAGGCTGCCGCCGGATCTCCGTCAACAGAACCGAAATTCCCCTGTCCGTCAACCAACGGATAACGCATATTGAAATCCTGCGCGAGCCTTACAAGGGCGTCATAAACCGCGTTGTCGCCATGAGGGTGATACTTTTTCAGTACTTCTCCCACAACACCGGCGCATTTTGAATATTTCTTTCCGGGCAGAAGACCCTCTCTGAGCATAGCGTACAGAATCCTTCGCTGCACAGGTTTAAGCCCGTCTTTTATGTCAGGAAGCGCCCTCCCGACGATTACGCTCATTGCGTAATCAAGGTAGGACTTTTTCATCTCTTCTTCAATGTTTATAACCTGTCTTGCCATTCATTCTCCTTTTTAAATACCACTGATTGTCGCTGATATATTGCCGATGATCACTGATGGTCTGTATCTGTGCTAATCTGTCTATTTCAATCTGTGCTGATCTGTGTTTATGTTTCTAGATGTCCAGATTCCTTGCTTCAAGCGCATGCTGCTGAATAAATTCTTTTCTCGGTTCAACCTGATCACCCATAAGGGTTGTAAATATAACTTCCGCTTTTACAGAATCCTCCACACTGACCTGCATAAGCGTTCTTTTCTCAGGGTCCATGGTAGTCTCCCACAGTTGCTGAGGATTCATTTCGCCAAGCCCCTTGTATCTCTGAATATTCATGCCTTTCTTGGCTATCGATAATATATGGTCAAATAATTCCCTTGAGCTTCCAAATTCCCGTATAGCATCGTTATTCTTAACCTTATAAGGCGGATGTCCAAGCCCTCTCAGGGCAGAAAATATCTTCTGAAGATCCCTGAAATCGGGTGATGCCAGAAATTCATCGTCAATAGTCAGTTTCAGCTCGTCCCTTTTCAGTTCAACTCTGAAAGACTGATGTTCCTCGTCTTCCATGATGTCTTCAGATAAGTCAGGGAATTCAGATTTAAGTTTTTTGATCAGAGACATAACCTCCTTTTTATTCTTCAGCATGTCCCTGCTCAGATCAATATGTAAAAGTGCCTTGACCAGAGCTGTATCATTTTTGCGCTTCGCAAACCAGTCAATGAGTCTTTCAAACTTCGAGAGGTTCTTTATATAAGGGATAATGTCCTTGCCGGTAAGTACATTGCCATTATTATGGATCTCGATCTCATCAGAGGCAAGCTCAAAAAGCATATCTTCAAGCTCGCTCTCATTCTGCAGATAGCGCTCCTTCTTTCCTTTCTTTACCTTAAAAAGAGGGGGCTGCGCAATATAAAGATAACCGTTTTCAATAACCTGAGGCATCTGCCTGAAGAAAAAGGTTAGCAGAAGCGTTCTGATATGCGCCCCGTCGACATCAGCATCTGTCATAATAACGATCTTGTGATAACGGGCTTTTGTAATATCAAAATCCTCTTTTCCTATGCCGGTACCCAGCGCCGTTATCAATATCTTTATCTCGTCAGAATTCAGCATCTTGTCAAATCTTGCTTTTTCAACGTTCAGTATCTTGCCCTTTAGAGGCAGTATGGCCTGTGTATGCCTGGCCCTGCCCTGCTTTGCAGAACCTCCGGCCGAATCACCCTCCACGATAAAGATCTCGCTTTTCTCCGGGTCCTTTTCAGCGCAGTCGGCAAGTTTTCCCGGCAGGCCCGTGTCTTCAAGAGCACCTTTACGCCTTGTGAGTTCTCTTGCCTTTCTTGCCGCATCCCTGGCCCTTGAAGCCTGTAACGCCTTTTCGATTATTTTCCTTGTAACAGACGGGTTCTGCTCAAAATAATTACCAAGTATATCGTTAACAACTGACTCTACTATTCCCTTTACCTCACTATTGCCCAGCTTGGTCTTGGTCTGTCCTTCAAATTGAGGACTGGGAAGCTTGACACTGATCACCGCAGCCAGTCCTTCCCTGGCATCATCTCCGGAAAACGCCTCTTGGGCATTTTTGATCACTCCCAGCGATGACGCATAACTGTTGGTGGTCCTGGTCAGGGCAGATTTAAAGCCCACAAGATGAGTGCCGCCTTCTTTGGTATTAATATTGTTAGCAAAAGAATGAAGGGTTTCCGAATAACCGTCATTATACTGAAGGGCCACTTCCACGAGGATCCCATCTTTTTCCTTTGTTATGTATATTGGTTTTGGATGCAGGGTGCCCTTGTTCTTGTTCAGATGCTCGACAAACGAGACAATCCCCCCCTCATAGAAAAATTTCTGCTCCTGACGGGTCCTTTCATCAATTACAATAATGCTTAGTTCTTTATTTAAAAAAGCAAGCTCCCTGAACCTGTGGCATAATGTGTCGTAATTGAACTCTATAGTTTCGAATATTTCAGCATCGGGCTTAAACGTTATTTTTGTTCCCCTGCTTTTTGTTTTTCCAACACGAGTCAACGGCCCGGCCGGAACTCCCTTTTCAAAATGCTGTTCCCAGACCTCTCCGTTCTGTTTTATTTCAACGTCCAGCCATTCTGACAGCGCATTGACTACTGAAACACCTACTCCATGCAGTCCGCCGGATATCTTATATGCCTTGCTCTCAAACTTACCTCCAGCATGAAGTTCTGTCAGCGCTATTTCCGCCGCAGACCTTTTTTTGGCGTCACCGGGATGTAATCCTGTCGGGATGCCTCTCCCGTTATCAATGACCGTGATACTGTCCTCGGTATGTATCGTAACGGTAATTTTGTCGCAAAAACCCGCAAGCGCCTCGTCAACACTGTTGTCCGCAACCTCATAGGCAAGATGATGCAGTCCTTCCAGGCTTGTAGTTCCTATATACATTGCGGGTCTTTTTCTTACGGCCTCCAGACCCTTGAGTACTTTTATATCTCCAGCACCGTATTCTTCTTCTTTAACATCTTTTACCTGGTCCTTCATTTATCTCCTTTATTTTCAGTTATTGAGCTATTGCGTCATTGAGCCATTATGCTTCGCTGTCATTAAGTTAGTAAGTTGTTTTTTTAATGCCATAATTACTTATTAATTTAATGACCCGGTAGTATATTGAATTACTTAATAACCTGTCTGCTTATATTCTCATCGGCATTATCACACATTTATAAGATTGCCCGTCTCCTTCCCGTACAAGTGTAGGACTCAGGGGGTCCTGAACATCAAAGCCCACTGACTCACCTTCCATGGTCTGGATCGCATCCAGCAGATAGCGGACATTATAACCGATCGAAACAGGCTCTCCCTTATATTGAGCAGCGATCTCTTCTCTGGCCTCCCCGACATCCGGGTTAATCGAGATCATTGTCAGCTTGCCCTGTTCCAGGTCGAATCTGACCGCATTTGTTCTCTCCCGGCTCATTATGGAAGTCCTCCTTAACGCCTTTGAGAACGCGACTTTATCAAGTAAAGCCTTTTTCTCATTATCAGGAGGGATGACCTGATCGTAATTGGGATATGTACCTTCAATAAGCCTTGAGGTCAATACAATGTCTTCGATACTGAAAAATATATGATTCTTATCCAGACCGATAGTAATGTCGCCTTTACTATCTTCAAGAAGCCGTCTGAGTTCTATGGCGGCCTTTTTGGGGAGAATGAGTTTCTTCTCTTCAGACAACTGGCCGCTGATATCTTTAGTAATATAAGCAAGCCTGTGTCCGTCTGTTCCGATAATCCTTAGCTCAATTCCTTTCTTTTTCGGCAGGAAATGCATAAGCAGGCCGTTAAGAGTATATCTGGTATCGCTGTCCCCGGTCGCATAAACGGTTTTTTCAATCATTTTCTTTAATATATCCGAATCTATATTAAGCTCTTCTGAACGGCTTACCTCAGGCAAAGTCGGATACTCATCCTCCGGAAGTCCCATTAATTTAAAAGTACTTTTGCCGGACGATACCTTGAGCCAGTTGTTATCCTGAGATTCCAGAAGAAGGTCGTCTTCAACTTCTTTCGCTATCTCAAAAAGTTTTCTTGCCGGAATACAAAGGCTGCCCTTCTTAATAACCTCCGCTTTAAGAGGGCGGGTAAACGCAATATCAAGGTCAGTAGCGATAATTGTCGAAGATTGCGAGGCTTTAAGTAAAAAGTGGCTGAGGATGGGCATCGTGGTCTTCTTCTCCACTATACCCTGAATATTCTGCAAAACTTTTTGTATCTCATCCCTGCTGACCTTAAGCTTCATGATATCCCCCTATAGTGTTTAACATTGATATTCCAAATCTGTTATTCATAACTTTTTATCTTCTTCATAAGGTAATCAAGTCTTCTCTTGAAGTCCTCGTCATTTTTTGACCGGGTCTCCACCTGTTTACACGCGTGGATCACGGTCGAGTGATCTTTACCGCCGAAATTCTTGCCGATATCACTGAGAGATGAGTCAGTGAGGGTCTTACTCAAAAACATGGCCACCTGTCTCGGAAAGGCGATATCCCTCGTCCTTTTCCTGGCTTTTATGTCCTGCATTTTGATCCCGAAATATTCACAAACGGTTTTTTGAATGGATTCCACGCTTAAGGCCCTTTGTTCGTCATGTATCAGGTCTTTAAGCACCTCTTTGGCCATTTCAACCGTGATCGGTCTTCCTGACAGTGAAGAATGAGCGCCCAGCCTTATCATACATGCCTCGAGCTCTCTGATATTGGATTTTATTTTGGATGCAAGAAGCATGGCTACATCCTGAGGAAGCGGTATGCCCTCGATCTCCGATTTCTTGCCAAGGATCGCAAGCTTTGTCTCAGTGTCAGGCAGTTGAATATCAGCTATCAGACCCATGCCGAACCTTGATCTCAGCCTCTCAGTAATAGGTGAAATATCCTTGGGCGGCCTGTCACTTGAGAAAACGATCTGTTTACGCGAATCATACAGTGCATTGAACGTATGGAACAGTTCCTCCTGCGTTCCGCTTTTACCAGCGATGAACTGGATATCGTCGATCAGGAGAACATCAAGGTTCCTGTACTTGCTCTTGAACTCATCCATTTTGTTGTTTCTCATGGAATAAACAAATTCATTGGTAAACTGTTCTGCCGGCGCATACAACAATTTAATGTCACGCGTCTTATCAATTACCAGATTGCCAATCGCGTTCATCAAATGCGTCTTGCCAAGGCCTACGCCGCCATAGACAAAAAGAGGGTTGTACTCTTTTCCGGGGGAGTTGGCAACTGCCATTGCCGCAGCACGGGCAAACTGGTTGCTCCCACCAACAACAAAATTATCAAATGTATATTTAGGATTAAGAAAAATGCCCCGGCTGGCTAATCTCGCCCGCCTGTTCTCTCTCTTTGTCTCGATCTTCTTAATGGCAACATCGCTTTTTGCTTCATTGATCTTAAACTCAATGCCCACTTTCTCTTTTAAAAGCCCTTCGACAGCCTCAGTGAGCAGCCCCTGATAATGGTCCTCTATCCATTCCTTGAAAAACCTGTTAGGAACCTCAAGGATCAGCTGCTGGTCCTTAAGCTGAAGCATTTTAAGCGGCTTGAACCAGAGATCATAGGTCTGGCTGCCGACTTTGTCTTTTATGATATCAAGGGTTTGAACCCACGCATCTTCCGTTCTCATTATTACCTATTGTTATTTAGATTTAATCTGTTCCCTTGGGAAGGATAAATCAAGTTATAAACATTTGTTAACAAGGTGTTGAAAACTTCTCTCGCAAGGTGGTTTAGTATATACCATCCCACTGCCAAGAGGCAAGCATTTTTTGAGCATATTTTCACTAAAAAAATAATATTTTTTTTGTAACGATTCTCTCTATGCAAAACACGCACCAAACGGAAATATACGGAACAGAAAATCAGAATAGAGGCCGTTACAGTCTGAAAAAACTGCATTACACAATGAGTTCACCAATCCAAGAAAAACAAAAAAAAGACTTTTGAATTTTATCGATAACAAAAAACTACAAAAAAATTACATATACAAATTAGAAACAAATTCCCTGTACGCGAATGTCAAAATATCAACTGTAAAAAGCGTATTAAAACGGGATGTGTCCCTATTTAAATAGGGCCTCTTCTGTCTAAATCATGGCAAAAATGATTTTTTTCGAGGCCTGCCGCGGGGTTTTCTAACCAGATCCTTTCCCAGACCCTGTCCCATTGCCCTTCTGAATGCGTTATTACCAAATGGTAATCCGGATCTGGTGCAATATATAATCTCCTTTATTTCATCAGGCGCAATATGACTGTGAAGATAATCCACATAATCCATTCGGCCGTGTTCGCCGAATATGTCCTCGCCCAGGACTTCGTCGTTAACACCTGATACATGCGCGCGCGCGCTTGAATAGGGATAATTCTCCTCGGCCCCTGTTATGCCGGCCCGCTTGGGATTCTGCTCTATATAACGGGCCGCTGTCCATAAATAATTCTCCTTGTCAACTATGCAGGAATGATAACGGCTTTCCCACAGCCGGCCGGATTTATCGTATTTCTTGTTTATGTACTGGGTATAGCATAGACTGATTCCCTGCATAACCTTTGAAAGAGATATATCCTGAGCCGGCTTTAGAAGGAGATGGACATGATTGGGCATCAGGCAGTAGGCAAGAACATGGCATGTGTATCTGTCTGAATATTTCTTAAGCAGATATAAATATACAAAATAATCCTTGTCATCAAAAAAAACCGTACCCTTATTGTTCCCGATCTGAAGCACATGATGGGGATATCCAACTGCTACTGTCCTCGCAATTCTTGACATTAGTTAACAGCTTATAACAAAAGAATAATTTAGTCAAGACAAATGGGATGTGTCCCGATTATCAAGAGTGTTTATATTTCTAATCACTGACTATTAACCCTTTCATAACCACTGTAAATATTCATTCTCTGCCCCCGCAAAAAACCTATCAGTGTAATATTGGATATCCTTGCGATATTTACAGACATATCTGTCGGAGCCGCGCGGCTTACAAGTATCGGAATACCGGATTTAATCGTCTTTATTGTTATCTCTGAAGAAAGCCTGCCGCTTAAGAGAAGTATCTTGTCACCGAGAGGAATATTTTCCAGAAATGCGTAGCCTATTATTTTATCAACAGCGTTATGCCTTCCAATATCATCGGCAAATACTATGATCTCGTCTTCATTGCAAAGGGCCGCGCTGTGCACTCCGCCGGTTGTTTTGAAAAGCTCCGACCTTTTCTGAAATTCCCTGTAAAGACCGAAAACCGATTCGATCTTTACTCTCAGGCCATTGCTGAACACCGGGAGATCTTCCTCTGATATATCCGAAATGAATGTCAACCCTTTTCCACAACCTGATGTCAGGGCCGCTGCTGAATCAGGCAGGTCCATTGGCAGGCGCACCTCAATTTCCCTGTCTTTCCATAATATCTCTATCCTCTCAGCACACCATTCCTGCTGTAATTCACCGGGGTTGTTGTCTTTAATCAGGCCCTCTGACAGGACAAAGCCGACAACAAGCTCTCTTATCATGGTCGGTGTGCAAAGAAGGCTCAGGACCTCTTTATTGTTTAACAGGATCTTTAGTTTTTTCTCTGAAGTAACATTATCTTCAGTCTCGGAAAACGATCCGTCGCGGTACTCAATGATCCTGATTTTCTCAAATGAGTTCATATTATGGTTGAGGAAATACTGTTTGGAAAATAATACTACTAAAAATAGTAAATTGCAAAACAATCAATGAAATTTGTCATTTCCCGACAAGTCGGGACAGGCTCGGCTAGTCCGGAATCGTTTCCCTTTATATATGAATGATTCCCGACCCGGTAGTCACTTGAAAGATTATTCTGATATACTACTTTCTGATCGGGAAAAGGAGGAGTACTGATTTCAGTGATAGATATTAAAAAGCTCAACGCGAAAGCGATAATAACAGGCTTTATGGTTGACATTATCGGAACTTTGATTGCCGGGGCGGTCATAGGTATAGTCGCGATCATTTTAATGGCATCCAGCGGCGAATCTGCTGAACAAATAGCTTCAGACCTGCTCGCTTCCAAAGCCTTTCAGAATTTATCGCTTTTTATAGGGTTCTCCTGTACGTTTCTCGGAGGTTACGTTGCCGCCAGGATCGCGGGAAGAGACGAACTGACCAATGCCTTTGCCGCAGGCGTGTTATCAACACTTTTCAGCGTGATCATAACTCTGTTTGCCGAAACAGCCGGCCTGTCAGACTATGCTATTATCCTGTTTGTAATCCCATTTGCAGTTCTTGGCGGTTATCTGAAAAAGATCACATCAAAACAATCAAATCCTTAATAAAAAAGGGAGGGCTGAAATCATCCTCCCTTTTTTTATTTATGTCTTAATTAATCTAAGCTTATTTATAGCGCACTATTACCGTATCTTCTGCTCCTCCTAAATCACTGATTCCGACCGCAACGATCCTTCCGTCTGACTGTATTCCGACCGCATGTGCTATATCATCAAAACCACTGATATCAGTGGTAATAACTCCGCCTGTGCCGAATGATGGGTCAAGAGTACCGTCTGTCAGGTACCGGGCAACCATAAAGTCGATTCCAGTGACAGCGTCTTCAGCACTGCCTGCGATTACAATCCTTCCGTCTGACTGCAGTACAAGATCATTTGCGCCGTCAAGAGTACTTATCGGGGTTGTTACAATACCGTCAAAATCAAAAGACGTATCTAAAGAGCCGTCAGGATTATATCTGGCAAGAAAAGTATGGTAATCTCCTGATGCAAAATACTGGCCTGCAATCACTATCTTACCGTCAGTTTGTACGGCAAGGCCGTAAACAAAACTACTATCGCCAACCGGAGTAGTTACGATCCCGTCCGCGTCAAATGTAAAGTCAGGCGTGCCGTCAGTATTCAGCCTTATAACTGCTGCTATGCCTGTATTAACATAACCGGCAACAAGGATCTTTCCATCAGGCTGAATAGCAATTGCATTGGCAAGGTCATTCCCTCCGGACATATCCAGACTATAGAATCCAAGAGTTCCAAAGCTCACATCAGCGGTACCGAAAGTGTCAAAACGGCCCACTAGAATATCTATATCAGCGCCGTTATCTGTCCACCCGGCAGTTACTATACTGCCGTCTGTCTGTATGGCCACTGCTGATGCCCTATCAGCGTTAACGCCGCCGACTATACGGAATCCGCCCACGCCGAATCCTGCATCAGGCGTGCCGTCTGTATTGTATCGCGCGACAACATAATCACCATTACCCCATCCTGCAACTACTATCTTTCCGTCTGACTGAATGGCTGCATCGTAGGCCCAGTCAAGTGATCCTAAATCATCCGTGCGCATTCCATCAGTATCAAAGCTGGTATCCAATGTTCCATCCTGATTGTACCGGGCAACCATGAAATCATTATTACTGGTTCCAACGACTACTATTTTTTCCGGTGACAGTGTTTGAAAGGTAAGGCCAAATACTTCGTCATCATTGCCTCCGCCAAGGTCATCAACGAGTATACCGTCTGTGTCAAAACTTGTGTCAAGAACACCTTGTGCCCAGGCGATTACAGATTCAACTGCATTGCTGGTCTCATCATCGCTGTCACCACAGCCGGGCAATCCGAGCACAGCTATACAGAATACCAGGACAAACAATAAATTCAGTTTTTTCACTCCGAAACCTCCTTTTTGAAGAAATATTATTATAAAACCACTATCAATAGATATCATCACACCCTTTCAAAGTCAAGTGAAAAATCACACTATAAAAAACTGACATAATTTCTCAGCTTATAACGGTATAATTTTATTGACAAAAAGTATACTGATATATCATTGTTGACAAGATAAATTCCACATAAGGATGTGCAACATGAAGAAATTGATATTTGTTGTAATCATATTAGCCGCGGGGCTGATTGTTTTTCCGGTGTTGACTTTATGATTACTCCTGAAATTTCCGTATTTGCAGAATACAAGTACTCCCGTGCGAGCTTCGAACTTGAAGGTGAGATAGGTATTGATCTGGATTATGAGGCCAGCCAGGTCTACGGAGGTGTATCTTACCACTTTAATTAGAAAAATCTAAAGATATCAGACCTGAAAAAATCAGTATTTTTTAAAACTGAATTAAGCCCTTAAAATCAGGAAGCGCTTCCCGATTTTAAGGGCTTATATTTTGTCTGGATGGATCTGCCTTCAGCGGCGAAATATACGGCCTTTTCGCTGATTACATGCAGGCATTAAGCTCATTTTAAAATCTTCGTGCCGCTTCTGAGACTGCCGATGTATTCCAGATAATTCTGAGGGGGGCTGACCAGCTCGACGCCTATGCCGTCATACATATTGCCTGAAGTTCCAAAGCTTCTGGTAAGCGCGGAGATTCTCATAACGGCAAACTTCAAAGGAATAAGTATTTTTAATTGTGGCTGCAAAGGAAAGCTCACCCTTGTTTTAATAAACATACCTTTTTCCGAGAGATTTGTAACTGTACCATAATATATGTCCGCGCCGCTGAAGAATTTTACCCGTATATTACTGGGTATCCTCTCATAAGCTCTTCTCCACATAAGGATAGATTAATGCATTTAAGCCCGGCGGTCTGTGATGCAAATCACATAAGGATAAATCTGTCGGTTTTTCCCCTCCTTTTATCTTTAGTAAGCGGCCACACTCCTACAACTGAGCAGAAACCCATTGTTACCCTGCATTGACTTTAATCCATATAGGTGTAACACTATTGTGCAGTATTTATCGCAAAAACAAGGCAAAAATGAGATATATAAAGTTAGTCAGTTTGTGCTTTTTACCCTTTCTTCTGGGTGCCTGCGGCAGCAGTGAAGAGGGAGAAAATAGCAGGCCAGAATTATCACCCTTTCCAGCTTACTATATACAGGAAGGCGGGACAGCGGCAATAGCATCAGCTAAAGCTTGTGGAAATAGCGCAACTACTATGAGCGTTGAAACTCATAATGCCAATGCCGGGGGTGTTATACAATCAGGAGATACTATCATCCTGTGTGATGACAATGGAACAATTAAACCCACTCAGGCTATAACTCCGCCGGTTGATAACCTGACATATGATGCTGAGTCAGGACACACACCCGTAATCTCCGGGGAAACGTACATAAACGGATGGACAGCCACAGGAACAAACAGTGAATATAAAGTATCTCTTACCACAGTTCCATATTCTGTTTTTGAAGACAGCACCACTGTTATGGATTGTGTTGCCGATGAAGTGCCTGGAATTAAATGGCAACTTGACTCAGGCAATACCTATAAAAGCAGATTATATTACAAACCTGCCTTTATTTACTCCGGGGGTGTTGGTTCATGGACACAATTGACAGAAGGCAGCAGTAAAGATACGTTGAGTGCAGGAGAGTGGTTTCATGATGGTGATCCTAATTATAAGATTTATATTCATGCCCCGGGAGACGTGGATTTAGCAACAGCAGGTGATAATTATATTTTTATGGTTAATAATCAACCGGGAGATCTATCTGCTTCATCATGCAGCTATGATGTAATTAATCAGGAACTATATGTAAAGACAAATGATGGAAGTGCACCGGCTACAAATGAGATCTCCTATGCAACTTTGGATCATATTTTTAATATATCTGATAGAAGCAATATTACAATACAAAATCTTCAACTGGAGAAATCAAGGGACTCTGCTGTATATGCATTTCCAACAGGTGATCAGAATGGAATTAACATATTAAGCAATATATTCAGATATATCGGTTATGATGCGATTGAGTTTAATACCTCACAGAATACTCCTGTAATAGCAATATCAGATGTTACCATTTCAGGAAATGACATCAGATATATTCACACTGACTCTTATTATGTTGCATCTTCGAAGTATACTCTTGCTTACTTCTCAGGGATAATTAAGTTTAGGTCCCGCGGTGGTGCAACATATAATAATGTACAAGTGTTGAATAACTACATATACGGCACTCCTACAGATACAGAGGGTAATGCCATTTCCGGCGACAGAAATGGCGTGAATTTTTTAAGCTGCAATTCCTGTCTTATACAGGGGAACGAAATTGAGAACGTTGATCATGGAATGGTAGTTGCCGGCATTGTTGATATGCTTTATAACAATCTGCATGATATTACTGATGATTGTCTTGTTGCCGGGGGTAAAACAGATATCTGCACTGATCTAAAATTTATCGGCAATTTATGTGTTAATAGCGGTAATAATGGCATGGGTACCGGCCCGAACACCTGTATTTATGCAGTTAATAACACTTTTATTAATACATATAATACTCCGATGCTATTATTTGATGCAGGTAGTGTAGTAGTCAATAATATATTTTATGTATCAGATTTTAGTGACATCTGGGGTATAAAAGATTATTTAATTCAGGTTAATGACACATCCTTACATACTATTGATAACAATATCTATTACCTTGCTACCGGAATCGGCGATCATTTTAAAAGCGGTACTACAGAATATGATTTTACAGGATGGCAAGGGTTAGGTGTTGATGCCAACAGTTTCACAGACCAACCTGATATAGATTTAACAACAGGCATTTCAGGCAGTGCAGG
Source organism: uncultured Nitrospirales bacterium (assembly GCA_964574765.1). Lineage (GTDB taxonomy): Bacteria > Nitrospirota > Thermodesulfovibrionia > UBA6902 > BMS3Bbin08 > CAZNPC01. The sequence goes on from CAZNPC010000049.1 coordinate 14,438, forward strand.
GCCTCAGAAAGACAGTGGAATAGACCAGTGCGCGATATTTCAGTCATTACTGCATAAAGACGCTGTCTGGAGTGTGGGAAAGGCTCCAAAGATAATAGATGTATGTCCTGTCGCTCTATATGGTAATTGGGATATCGGGGCTACAGGTTTGAACGGGCCATAAAACGTCCTTGGAAATAATGGTGGGAGCGGTAAACTCCGCTGAAGCTACGATTACCTCACTTTTTGTTTCTCGTTATTACAATTCGCCGTCGCGATGCCTCGCTATGGCGAAGCATGGTATTGCTCCCTGGGCATTTATGGATACTTGGATTTTCCTTGCTTTCCCCGCCTGTTTTGGTATATAGAAGGTATAGACATTCTACCGCC
>CAZNPC010000050.1:0-14638 GCA_964574765.1 uncultured Nitrospirales bacterium
ATTACCTTCCTGGTAAATTCCTGTTGCGCCTGAAGGTGCTCTGCCCCAGGTATAAGTGTCTGAAATGTCGCTGTTTACATCAATGTAGTATGGAACATTGATGTAGGTACCCTTAGAATCCTCGAACTGAACACCGTCGCAGGGAATGTCTGACGGACTTGGGAACGGGGATCTGGGAATATCAAAACTTACATTCACGTTATTGCACTGCGCGCTTTCAAGCTCAATAACACCATAAGTGTTATTACTTGTCTGTGCCTTGAGCATTACTCTTACCCTTGCGTCATAAGCTGCGGACCTGTCGCTGTTTGCTTCGTCCAGATCCCAGGTGTTATCCCTTAATTCACCTCTTACTCTGAGCTGTCCGCCAAGAGTAAGCTTGACCCCGTCGTTAGACGCAATGCCGGGCTCATACTCAGTCTGGGCTGATTGGTGAAGAGCAAAAGCCGGCACGCTCAGACCCAGAACGAGCAATACGCTTAAAATTACCACTAACGTCTTTTTCATCAATTTAACCCCCAATATTAGTCTGTCGTTCTTTATTTATTATGCCAAATGTAATCCGATTATAAATTATGACATAAAAAAAACGCAAGTTAATCTTATCAATTTCTTCATCCTGAAGAACAGAGTGAAATTACCCTTATGAATTTAAATGAAACTCAGACAGAGTATTCGGGATCGTACAAGGGAATGTAAAAAAAAGGCGCCCCGAAATTCGGGACGCCTTTATGAGCTTCATACTGAGCCCGGTCGAAGTATTAGAACGACAACAACAGACCGTGTCTTACAGCATAAGCATTGTCAGGTGATATGTTGGCGCCGGGAATCGGCGAACCCATAGAAACAGGGGTTGGTGATCCGCAACCTGCTGTAGCAGAACATATTTCCGGACGATCATACGCATCGCCTGCAAACATGTAGCCGCCCTCGATATAATAGACGAGGTTCTTCTCGATCTGGTACTCTATCTTTGCATCGATCTCTGTTCCAATATCTTTGGAAGTAAAGACTGTTCCATCATCGTTCATAGCACCGCCGAGAGCTGTTGCCTTGGATGCCTGGAGGAAGTAGAAATTAGCAGCAAATGAAAGATCAGGTGTTGCTTCTACAGTTCCGCCAACATTGATGTACCAGGTATTGGCAAGGCCTGTACCGGTTGCGCCGGCTGCAGATGTTACTCTGTACTCATACACATAAGTATAGTGCTGAGAGCCGCTCAGTGTGTTTACAAACCCTTCGTACTTGGCTCCGCTGTCTACTCCGCCGCAGATTGCATCAGGAATATTCGGTACCTTGTAATCGCATTTGTCACCGCTTCCATAAGCAACTTCTGCGTTGAGGTCGATCATGTCATTAAGATCAAAGTCTGCGCCAACGAGCCATGCATAGCCGTTGTACTCTCTTTCTGTCGGAATAAGCGGATTGTCCGGAGGAAGAGGGAAATAATTCTGTTTTGCTTTACCGGTCTGAACTTCAACATCTCCCCTTACCATCAGGGCGTTGTCAAGAAGGTTTACGCTGCCTCTGACACCGAAGTTCCAGAAGTGAAGTCCCTCTGTGCCCATATTACCACCTGGAATCTGGGTTCCAGGAAGATTGCGGGTGAAATCCTGATCATCCAGATAAGTGATGTCACCGCTTACTGTAAATGCATCTCCGGGTAACTCAACTGCCAGAACATAAGCATTGGCATCGTCAGCTTCCGCATTTAAAGAACCGCCGGAGCCGGTGAGGTTGATATTTGGTCCAAAAGCACCTGCACGTGTGTTACCTTCTGCAAGTTTTACCATTGAAAAGGAAATCTCACCGGATGAGCCGGGGATCTCAGACCAGACAACAATCGCATCATCACCATAATTGGTGTGGTCAAAGAACAGACCTTCACCAAGAGCGAGAAGCATATGGCCGGCCTTAATACCTGTCAGCATGCCAAGTGCTTTTCCTTGGTGTACAATGTAAGCCTGACGGACTCTGAGGTCGCCTCTTTTGGAATTACCTTCCTGGTAAATTCCTGTTGCGCCTGAAGGTGCTCTGCCCCAGGTATAACTGTCTGAAACGTCGCTGTTTACATCAACGTAGTATGGAACATTGATGTAGGTACCCGTAGAATCTTCGCCCCGAATACCGGCGCAGGGAAGAATCATCTCAACGTCAGTGCCGCCGATATTTGAAGTCTGTCCGGTACTGACGTCACTGCACTGTCCGCTTTCAAGCTCAATAACACCATAGGTGTTATTGCTTGTCTGTGCTTTGAGCAGTATTCTTACCCTTGCATCATAAGCTGCAGACCTGTCAGCATTGTCATCGTTCCGATCCCAGGTATTCTCCCTTATTTCACCTCTTACTCTGAGCTGTCCGCCAAGAGTAAGCTTGACCCCGTCGTTAGACGCAACGCCGGGCTCATACTCAGTCTGGGTTGATTGGTGAAGAGCAAAAGCCGACACGCTCAGACCCAAAACGAGCAAAACGCTTAAAATTACCACTAACGTCTTTTTCATCAACTAACCTCCTTTTAAATTTAATTCTTTTGTTGAAAGCTTTATATTGAAAGCCCCTCCCCACATGATTCTGTTTCGGGGCAAGAACTTTTTCCCAGCCTTGTATCTTATTCCTCACCTCCTTATCTTAAATTTTTAAAAACAACAGCATATGTTTCAGATCAGATATTCATCCCACAATGTAGTTACATTAACCATAATTGCATGATATATAACATCTACCGCTGTGTTTGTCAAGAGAAATATGAATTAGAAATTCAAATAGTGCCATAGCATACGATGTGTATTATCCGTCTGCAGTGCCATCAATCCTGTCAAAGAGCAGCAAGTCAGGCCTGCGTGGCTCTGACCGGTATTATAATTAGCAATAAATGGGCCAGCAATTAGCGTAAAGCTGATGAAGTTAGATATTAATTATTGAAATCAAATAGTTACACCATTCAATTGTCAATTGTCAATTGTTGATTGTCAATTGTCCGGTGTGGTTTTTATGCCATAAATAGTGACGCAATAGAAACTCAGATTGAAGTGTTGAAGGGAAGACAGTGCCAAGTGCCGGAAGAGATGTATTATCGGGCGGGCGGCACGGCTTTGTTTGGTCGCCATAAAAGTACTTGACATGAACCATATCAAGTGATATGATAGAAAAACTATAAACCATGGCAACCACAACAAGTGATTATTACGAAATACTTGGAGTAAACAAGCAGGCGTCTCAAGATGAAATTAAAAAGGCCTACAGGAAGCTTGCGCGTAAGTATCACCCCGATCTGAATCCGGGGAACAAACAGGCAGAGCAAAAATTCAGGGATATAAATGAAGCATATGAAGTTCTGAGTGACCCGAAAAAAAGAACAGACTATGACCAGTTTGGAAAAACCCCGTTCGAAGGCGGCGCAGGCTTTGAAGGTTTCGGCCGGACCGGTTTTGATTTCGGGGGGACAGGAGACATATTCTCGGATCTGTTTGGAGGTTTCGGCCGGGAGGAAGTGTCCTTAAGGGGCCATGACACTCAGGCAAGCCTTGGCATTACACTGGAGGACGCATACAGGGGAGTGACCAAGTCGATCTCCATAACAAGGGAATCTCAATGCAAATCCTGCAATGGTTCGGGCGCAGAGACATCACAAACATGTTCCAATTGCAAAGGAACCGGATCACTTCAGCAAAAGAGAGGTTTTTTCAGTATGCGTCAGCCATGCCATGTCTGTCAGGGCAGAGGAAAAATTATAACAAAGATTTGTAAAGCGTGCCGCGGCAACGGCAGTACTATAGCTGCAGATACTATAAAAGTAAAAATTCCGCCGGGTGCTGACACCGGCAGCAGGGTCAGGCTGAAAGGAATGGGTGGTGCCGGAATAAAAGGCGGGCCGTCAGGGGATATGTTTATTGAATTAAAAGTAAGCCCCCACTCCGTGTTTAAAAGGGAAGGAAATAACATATATGTGGAAGTTCCCGTAACTGTCGGAGAGGCTGTTCTGGGAGGCAAGATCAGTGTACCTACTCTTGACGGCAGTGTTACGATGACCCTTCCTGCCGGAACTGATAGCGGGAAAAAATTCAAGCTGAAAGGAAAAGGCATAGTTAACATGAGAACTGGAGCGAAAGGTAATGAGTTTGTCGTCATCAGGATAACTGTACCAAAGAAAGTTACGGCAAAAACAAAAGAGGCTGTGCAGGAGCTGGAAAAGGCGTACAAAAAAACATAGTTCAAGATAGTTCAATATGGCTCAACGTGGTTCAAGATGGTTCAAATTTGAACAATATTAAACTATGTTGAACAATTTTAAACAATGGTTTTTTAGAGGTTATTATGGAAGACAAAAAGCGGCCGTTATTTATGATCAGTGTGGTTTGCGAGATATTTGATGTACATCCGCAGACACTCAGGTTGTATGAAAGAGAAGGGCTTTTGCATCCCCGGAGGGTAGGAGGCTCAAGAGTCTACTCCAGGGAAGATATGGAGCGTATAAGAATGATATTGAACCTGACCAAGGATTTCGGCGTGAACAGGTCAGGAGTGGACATTATTCTAAGGATGAGGCACAGACTTGAAGCTATGCAGAAAGAAATGAAGGAAATGATGCGCCATCTTGAAAGGGATGTGAGAAAAGAGTTTGAAAAAAGAATAAGAGATGTGTTTGATGAGGAATACTGACTGAGGGAAATTGAGAAGATGAAAAGTTAGAAGCTTGCCCGCCGATCTTTTTGGCGGGTGAAAAGTTCAGTGGGTTCAGCCTGTCCCGTAGTCCAAGTCCATTTGGACTTTACGGGATGTTTCAGTGGTCAAGTAGTTTAGAAGATGAAGGGAGAAAAGAAATGAGACAGGATAAGTTTACTGTAAAAAGTCAGGAAGCCATGGAAAAAGCTCAGCAGCTTGCTCAGAGAAAAGGCAATCAGCAGGTCGATGTGGAACATCTTCTTTATGTCCTGCTTGAGGAAGGTATTGCGCTGGAAATAATTACAATGCTGGGTGCTGACGAGAGTTCCCTGAGGGCAGATATTGAGACTGAAATTGAAAAATTGCCGAAGGTTACCGGATCATCGCCTATGGGTCAGATATATGTAACACAACCGCTTAAAGACGTTTTGGACAGGGCCTTTGTTGAGGCTGAACATCTGAAAGATGATTATGTCAGCGTGGAGCATCTTCTTCTGGGGATAATCAAAACAAAGGGAGGACTGTATAAGATTCTGCAGAAGCATGGTATTACGGTTGACAGGGTACTTTCGAAAATGCGTGAAATAAGAGGATCTCAGCGTGTAACTGACCCTGCTCCCGAGGATAAGTACCAGGCGCTAAAGAAATATGCAAGGGACTTAACAGACTTGTCCAGAAAAGGGAAACTTGATCCTGTCATTGGCAGGGACGAAGAGGTTAGAAGGGTAATACAGGTGCTGTCTCGAAGGACAAAGAACAACCCGGTAATCATAGGCGAGCCAGGGGTGGGTAAAACTGCGCTGGCTGAAGGACTTGCGCAAAGAATAACATCAGGAGACGTCCCTCAGAGCCTGAAGGAGAAGAAAGTTGTCGCGCTTGATATGGGAGCGCTCGTGGCGGGAGCAAAATTCAGGGGAGAATTTGAGGACCGGTTGAAAGCTGTATTGAGGGAGATAGAAGAAGCACAGGGGCAGGTAATACTATTTATTGATGAACTTCATACTGTTGTAGGTGCAGGCGCAGCAGAAGGAGCAATAGATGCCTCCAATATGCTTAAACCGGCTCTTGCAAGAGGCGACCTCAGATGTATCGGCGCGACCACGCTTTCGGAATACAGGAAATATATAGAAAAAGACGCTGCTCTTGAAAGAAGGTTCCAGCCGGTCTTTCTTCAGGAGCCGAATGTGGAAGACACGATATCGATACTAAGGGGATTAAAGGAGCGTTATGAAGTTCATCACGGGGTTAGAATAAAGGACTCCGCGCTTGTGGCGGCTTCAGTCCTGAGCGACAGATATATATCGGACAGATTTCTTCCGGATAAGGCAATAGATCTTATCGACGAATCGGCATCAAAGCTGAAAATGGAAATTGACAGCATGCCGTCGGAGCTTGACGAGCTTGAAAGGAGATTGAGGCAGTATGAGATAGAAAAGCAGGCTGTTATGAAAGAGAAGGATAAGGCATCAAAGGAAAGACTCGGGAAACTGAAGGAGGAAATAGCAAAACTTACTGAAAAGAGAAATATCTTAAAGAGTCAGTGGATGAGAGAAAAGGAAGCTATAGGAAAACTGAGTTCAATTAAAGAGGAAATTGAACGCATGAAGGTCGAGGCGGAAAAGGCTGAGAGAGAGGGCGACCTTAACAGGGCGGCGGAAATAAAATACGGCAGACTGCTTAATCTCCAGAAAGACTTTGAAGAAGAGAATAAGAAACTCCTTGAGCAGCAGGGCAAGAGCAGGATGCTTAAGGAAGAGGTGGATGAGGAAGACATTGCCGAAATTGTTGCCAAATGGACAGGCATACCGGTCAGCAGGATGCTTGAAGGCGAAGTTGAGAAGCTGTTAAGGATGGAAGACAGGCTTAAACTTCGAGTAGTCGGGCAGGATGACGCAATTAAAGCGGTCTCTGATGCTGTCAGGAGGGCGAGAGCTGGAATTCAGGACCCCAACCGGCCAATAGGATCCTTTATCTTTCTTGGCCCTACCGGCGTCGGCAAGACAGAGCTTGCAAGGGCGCTTGCCGAGTTTATGTTTGATTCAGAAACGGCCATGGTAAGGGTTGATATGTCGGAATATCAGGAGCGGCATACTGTTTCCAGGCTAATAGGGGCTCCTCCGGGTTATGTGGGATATGAAGAGGGAGGTCAGTTGACCGAAGCTGTAAGAAGGAGGCCTTATGCCGTGATCCTTTTTGATGAAATAGAAAAAGCCCATCCCGAGGTCTTTAACGTATTATTGCAGCTTCTTGATGATGGAAGACTTACCGATGGGCATGGTAGAACGGTTGATTTCAGAAGTACTGTAGTTATCATGACTTCCAATACCGGCAGCCGGCACATTCAGGAAATGCTTACTGAATGGAGTGATGAAGAGCAGATCCGTAAGGGAGTGATGGAAGACCTGAAGGCGGCTTTTAAGCCTGAATTTCTTAACAGGATTGATGAGATAATAATATTCCATGCCCTTAATAAGGCTTTGCTGATGGAGATAGTCGGTATACAGCTTGGCAGGATGAAAAAGTATCTGAAGGAAAAACATGTCGACCTTGTTCTGACAGAAAATGCGAAAGCGTATCTGGCGGAAGCAGGATATGATCCGGTTTATGGAGCGAGGCCGCTAAAAAGGGCTATCCAGAAGGAGATCCTGAATCCGTTTGCATTAAAACTGCTTGACGGTACTTTTAAAGAAGGCGCTTTCGTTGAAGTAGATATAAAGGACGGCACCCCTGTGTTCAGCAGTAGAACTGAAAAGGGGAAGAAGAATACAATAAAGGTGCAAACAAATATCGGCCATGGTAAAGGTAAACGAATTTGACCTGTATCATGGTAACTAAGGCCATTGGCCTGAAACAAAACAATTAAACCAGGAGGACAAACATGACACTTGTAAAATGGAGACCAATCAGGGAAATTGATTCTTTGAGGAAGGAGATGGAAAAGCTGTTTGAGGATTTTGAGCCTTTCGGCAGGGGCAGATGGCTGCCCGGGATTACCGAAAGTTACGATGGGATTGTGCCCAATGTTGACGTTCTCGACAAAAAGAACGAGATAGTGGTCAAGGCCCAGCTTCCGGGCGTTGAAAAGGATAAGGTCGACCTTACGATCACAAATGAGGCGGTTACGATCAAGGGAGAGATCAGCAAGGAAGAAGAGGAAGAGAAAGAAAACCACTACTTTTCAGAATGCACATATGGTTCATTCCTCAGGACCATTCCTCTGCCGGCTGAGATCGATATATCCAGGGCAAAAGCTGAATTTAAAAACGGCGTTCTAAAGGTAAAACTGCCGAAACTTAAAGAGGCAAAGTCAAAGGAAGTCAAACTGAAAGTAGAGTAATGGAAGAGAGGGGGGACAGGATAATCCTGCCCCCCTCTCTCTTTATTTGCAATGGTCAATTGTAAACGCAACTCCTGACCTCTGTTTTTTCATGGTTTCCGTCTGATGCACAGGACAGCATCACAAACTTATAATGCGATCTGCCTCTACACAGATCAGGGAGACTGCTTCTTTATGCGTTACTCCTAAGAAGGAGCAGAAATGTAATGAATTTGTTATTAATTATATTCGTTCGCTTAAACTCACTTCGTCATTTGCCGTAATCGACAATTTATTGGATTCTGTTTGATCAATGAAGCTATGACGTTTCCGGTTAATTCCCCGAGGTTTTCTTTTAAAGGAGTCGTACCTGCCTGCCGGCAGGCAGGCGGAACTCCTTAAACAATACTCCCTGATCTTCAACTTCTCATTCTCTTATCTTCTCAATTTCTAATTTCTCACTAATTGTGGTATTGCTCATAAGGATAAAGGTTATTTAACAAGTCATGAAAAACTGTCTCAACAGGAGCTGCTCCAAAGAAAGAGCAGAAACGCAATGAGTTTATATTATTATATTCATTCGCTTACACTCACTAAGTCATTTGCTATAATCGACAAATCATTAATATATTGTTTTAGCTTTTTATGTACAGCGCATGTAAATAGAGACTACCTCCCTCTTTTATTTATCAAGAAGTACGAGGGATGCTTTTACAAACATCCTGCTGTCATAGATAATGCGGTTGACGAGTTCTTTCTTTTCCTTAGGCCCTGCCGAACTGATCTGAGTTCCATAATCAAAGACGCGAGGGTCGCTACCCATAAATTCAGTTTTTATATAAAGGCCGTCACGCAGAATATGATATGTAAGACCCTCTTTGGAAATAGAGAACCTTGGTTCACTTTTTGAGAGCAGGCTTTTCCCAAAACCTTCAAAAGGGGCCTTCAGCCCTGTAAGCTGAAGCAGAGTCGGCATGAGATCAAGCTGTGAGCCTAATGTATTGTTTTCTCCAGGCTCAATAAGGCCCGGTGCGTATAAAAGCAGAGGTATGTGAAATTTTTTGTGGCCGTCAGCTTCCAGAAAATCACCAGGAAGTCCGGTATCCGCGGTTATAACAAAAATCGTGTTGTTAAAGTATTCGGATTTTTCAGCTTGTGCCATAAATTGTCCCAGGGCCCAGTCTGAATACATAAAGACAAGCTGTTCTTTAGATATATCCGGGGCAGTTTTCATATAGTGCTCAGGCAGCATGAATGGCCTGTGATTGCTCAGGGTTAACACAACGCCGAGAAAATTCTGTTTCTTCCTGCTGAGTTCCATGAAGGTGTTATGGGCGTGGTCAAATATCACCTCATCAGGAACAGTCCAGGTTAATCCTTTTTTTTCTGATTCAGTGAAAATATTGAAATCAGTAAATCCGACAAGCCTGTCGAAACCGTGTTTTCTCATAAAGCCTTCCTGATTGTCAAATCCGATCCTGCCGCCTGTCACATAATAGTTATAAAAGCCTTTTTTCTTGAGCATATCCGCAAGAGATGAAAATTGTTTGTGCCTGTAAGCTATGGAGCGCATAAATGACTCGCCGGGCAGATAATCGGGATATGACATCAGAATAGCAGGCAGTCCTCTGTTGGTTCGGTGTCCATTCGCATAGAAGTTTGTAAAGAGCAGGCCTTTATCGGCTAGTCTGTCAAAATATGGAGATAGTGAATTCTCAGCGCCCAGGGCGCCTATGTAGTTTGCACTGAAACTTTCCATTATTATAAGAACGATATTATAAGGTTTAAATACGGTATTGCCTGACAGTTCTCGCTTAAACGTGTCCTTACCATCATCCACAAAAACAAAAGGATCACCTGCCATAAGCTGTCTGGCCTTTTCAACGGCCTCTTCTCTGCTTCCAGCGCCCAGGGCCGCAATCCCCTCTCTCTGCTGTTTCTTAATGTGCCGGTATGAATAATAAAGAACATATGGTCCGTTCAGTGCAAGTTCATTAAGTTTCTGGTGTTTGGAAAAGTAGGCATTTCCCCAGCGTAATGTCGTAAATCCGGAAAGTCCCACGGCCAGAATAACAGTGATCAGTACCAGAGGGCCGATAATTTTCGCAAAGACGGACGGACTGCTGCTGCGTGCCTCTAATGCCTTTCCCGCCCTTCGCACCAGCCAAATAAGTACTCCGGTTACCAGCAGCCAGATTACTGTATACTGCACAAGGTTAAATCCTGAGACCATAACCTCGAAGCTGTCCTGAGTGTCTTGCAGATATTCCAGGTCCGCCATAAAAAAACGTTCATTAATTACACGCATGTTTTCAACGTCGATCAGTAATGAGAAGGAACACAGGGATAAAACTATGATCGTAATGACCGAGATCGTGATCCTGGCAGATCTTTTGTCTTCAGGCCCGATCCATGGCATGTTAGACATGATAATAATGGGAACAAGGAAGTACATGAGCACATTAATGTCATATCTCAGACCGATATAAAATGCCTGTAGTATCTCTGCCAGAGGCAGTGACAGAGGAGCGTCGAATGCCACTAACAGAGTGATCAGTCGGAAAAAACTGAACAGGCCTATTGACAGTATAACCAGCTTAAAACTATATTTCGTATTGTTTGAAAACATTTTCAGTCATCATTAAAATCATGTTCCAGAGGAAGATATGTATAAGGGACCTGATAATAATTGAGAAATCTTGAAGTTCTCCTGAAAGAAAGGTCTTTGGCTATCTTTGATAAGTTCAGGCCTATGCCGACATATATGTTCCTGCTCCTGTCACTGACAGGGCCTGTTTCCCATTTATATCCCCGGACATAGTATCCAAGGTGAAACTCAATATATTTCAGGTATTTATTTTTTATAAAGTCAAATCCATCCAGTTTTAAAGCGACAAGGAATTTCATTCCGTCATAGTCGGTAGTAAAGTCGATCTTTTCTTTTTTGATCAATCCCTCAGAAGGAAAATACTCAAGCCTGAAATCAATCTTTCTTGCAATTTCAGGGTACCGGTAAGTCAGATACCCCATAGCACTCCCCACTGTATTCATGATTACATCTTCATAAGAAAAGCCGTATTTGCTTATTGCATCACCAAATTCCATTAATCCCTGCAGCGTGAAAGTTGACAGCGCGCCCCATTTAGCGGCTTCGGCAGTCTCATATCCCCATGATTCATAAACATAGGATAGAAGATGGGTGGCCGCGTAAGTGGCATAGAAGTGACCGAGTTTGTCACCCCCGCCCCTGTACGCCTCTTCATCAAACCATAACTCGGTCTTTGCATGAGGGCTATACTCGCCATAGTTCCAGAAACCAACTCCCCATAAAAAAGTGCCCGCGGCAATTGCCGAGTTCAGGCCGATCAGTTTCTGTTCCTTTGACAGTTTTCCAAAGGGATCAAAGGCATAGGCCTTATCCGGTAATAAAGAAAAAGTCAAAAGTATAATGACTAATAAAGTTATTTTTATGTTCAATAATCGCAATTCGGCCCCTCTGTGAATTTATAGAGTCAAGAGTGATTGATTCAGAACAATATACTGAGATGATAGAAATAGTATCAATATTATGTAAACCGACATATTTTAAACGATGCCGGTAAAATTAAGCAATGAGCCGCTTTAAATCAGCTGGTTAATGGATTATACTTTTGTATATGTTTTTGAGTTAACATGAAATATATGACAATTGAAAAAAGAAAAAAGATAAGCCAGCTGATAATTGCCCGGCTGAACGGACGGGATATTAAAAGAAAACTTAAATATTACCGCTCGCTTGTTAAACAGGGGATAGGCGGATTTATAATTTTTGGAGGGGAATTAAGAGAAGTAAGAGAGGGTATTGAAAAATTGCAGGCTTCAGCCGAAATCCCTTTATTTATAGCATCCGACCTTGAACAGGGGCTTGGCCAGCAGATAAACGGTGGAACTCTTATTCCTCCTGCCATGGCTGTTGCAAAGTCGATCAACAGAAAAAGAAGAGAAGATATTAGTCTTTTGAGAAAAGCTGTTGATATTATCTCAGGTGAAATAAAGGCTGCCGGTATTAATGTTATTTTTGCGCCTGTTTTGGATGTTATCACCAACCCGGAGAATCCAATAATCTGCACAAGGGCGTTTTCAGAGGATCCGGAAGAAGTTGCCTGGTTTGGGAAAGAGTTTATTAAAGGCATTCAGAGACAGGGAATTATGGCGTGTGCCAAACACTTCCCTGGACATGGTGACACAGAGCGAGATTCACATAAAGAACTGCCTGTGATAAAGGCGGACATGAAAAGGTTGTGGAAAATCGAGCTTTTCCCGTTTATTCACGCGATCAAAGCGGGTGTCGGCATGGTGATGGTTGGACATCTCAAGGTGCCGGCACTGGATAGGAGATTCCCGTCAAGTCTTTCGAAAAAAACCATCCAGGGTCTTTTAAGAGGCAGAATGAATTTCAAGGGGCTGGTAATTACTGATGCAATGAATATGAACGCGGTGAGCGGAAGTAATCCGGAGTCAGGGGGAAAAGCCTGTTTATCTGCACTTAAAGCCGGAGCGGACATAATTCTTCATCCTGAAGACCCTGAAAGGGTGATAGATTATCTCTATTCAAGGTGGAACAGGGTGATGCCGAGAGTGAATGAATCTTATCGTAAAATCTTAAAGGCAAAAAAACGCATGAACATAGTATGTTCCAGACCCTTGACAATAAAACGCATTGGCATCAGATCTCACTGGCAGACTGCCCGGCAGCTTACGAAAAGATCGATCACAGCCGATATCGGCCCGGCCGGGCTTAAAGATACCCCTGTTGTACTTGTGTTTGATGATGATAATTCAAGAGCGGGAAGCTCATTCATTAAGGTTATTAAAAACCGTTATCCTGAAGCAAAGACGCTTTATATTGATAACAGGTACAGGGGAAAGACTAAAACAGTCCTGGACCTGATATCAGATAGGGTACTGTTAGCCGCTGTTTTCTCCAGGATATCTGCATGGAAAGGGAGAAACGGTCTGAGCCGGAAATTGATGAATATTCTTGAGAAAGCTGTTGCAGCGTCGAAATATTCAGTGTTAGCCGGTTTTTGCTGTCCTTATATTCTAAGGGACTTAAAAGCTGACAATGTAATTGATTCTTATTCCGGCTCGGAAACAGCTCAGGAGGAAACCGCGAAGATCATCTGCGGCCTATAATTGCAGTGGTCAGGATTTGTCTTTACAGCAGTTGTAAACACAAATCCTGACCCTCCACCGTGCCACCATGCCAAACAGACTGGCAGGCAAGAACAAACTGGCCCTCCAAACAAACCGGCGGACAAGCAGGCAAGAAAAGATCGGCGGGCAAGCTTCTGTTTTTTTATGGTTTCTGTCTGACGCACAGGACAGCATTGCAAATTTGTAATTAACCCTCTTCTGCGCCGAACAGGGAGACTGCTTCTTCACTTCCGCAATCGACAATCGATTAGATTCTGTTCTATCAATAAGGTTATGACTTTTCCGGCTAATTCCTCGAGGTTTTCTTTTAAAGGAGTCGCACGGACATTCATTATCAGTTTCCCTGTTCTTATCTTCTCATTTCGTATTTCTCAATTCTAACTTGTCACTGATTGTGGTATCGCTACTAATTTGCCTGCCCTGTGCCCTTGTGGTACATGGGTTCAACCGTCCTGCACATCATGTTATTTTCACATGAAACTCCGTACATATAAACAGGTCTCTGGTGACTGATGCCCGTACGACACATTAAAAAAAAGACCCAGAAGAGTTTCAGTCAGACCTCCAAACTGAAAGGCTTAAACAAAATATAATATCAGTCGATTACGGGGATCAGGAGGCATGGGGCCTGTTTATTTACCGTTGTAAACGCAACTATTGTTTCCTACACATGGAAGAAGATAGTATAAGCCTTTACAATTTCTGTTAACACTTTTAGTGTTCACTGCCCATAATAAAACTGTCAATTGCCCTGGCCGCCCGTTTTCCGGCTCCCATTGCGCTAATAACAGTGGCAGCGCCGGTTGTAATATCTCCCCCGGCATAAATGCCTTTTAAATTTGTTTTTCCATTGTCCCTGTCTATGGAAATATAACCTTCTCCCCAGAGCTTGAGCTTATTAACAGAACGGACAAGTATAGGGTTGGAACGCTGACCGATAGCGACTATAACCTGATCTACCCTGATAGTAAACTCTTTTTCTAATGGTTCAGGTCTCCGCCGGCCGGACGCATCAGGTTCACCAAGCTTCATCTTCCTGCATCTAAGTCCCTTTGCCCATCCCTTCTTATCACTCAGGATCATTTCCGGGCTGGTAAGAAAACGGAACTGAATGCCCTCTTCCTTTGCGTTCTCTATTTCCTCCTGTCTGGAAGGCATCTCTCTCTCGGTCCTGCGGTATATTATATAAACTTTTTCCGCTCCAAGCCTTAAAGCGGTCCTGGCCGAGTCCATTGCGACATTACCGCCTCCGATCACAGCAACCCGGCGGGCTTTTTTTACCGGCGTGTCATATTCAGGGAAACGATGCGCCTTCATAAGATTGACTCTTGTGAGAAACTCAGAAGCAAAGTAAACGTTATTTAAATTCTCACCCTGAATGCCGAGATATTTTGGTGAACCGGCGCCAACTCCTATGAATACTGCCTCAAAACCGTTTTTTTTGAGTTCATTAACGGTCTGAGT
>CAZNPC010000051.1:0-14590 GCA_964574765.1 uncultured Nitrospirales bacterium
TGAAAGAAAGTTACGCCATAATTAAAGGAAGCGAAATCTTTCTTTTTAACTGCCACATAAGCCAGTACAGTCACGGTAATCTTCAAAATCATGATCCTTTGAGAACCAGAAAACTGCTCCTCCACAGGAAAGAAATTGACAAAATATGGGTTAAAATCAGTCAGAAAGGCAATACGCTCGTCCCTCTAAAAATATACTTTAAAAGAGGAAAAGCAAAAGTAGCAATCGGCATTGCCAAAGGCAAAAGAAAATATGAAAAAAGAGAGGTGTTAAAGGAAAAAGAAGCAAATAGAGAGATAGAGAGACACCTTCTTAAACGCAGATGATCGCTGAATAAAAACACACCTGCTCTATGAGTCGTTGACTCAACGAGTCTTAGACCGGTAGGCAGGCCCACTGCCTCCTGATCCCTGCAATCGACTGATATTAAATTCTGTTTGAGCTTTTCAGTTCAGAGGAATTACTGGAAATCCTCAGGGTCTCTTTTATAATGTGTCGCACAGGGATCAGTCACCAGAAGGCCTGTTCTCCGAATTAGTCAGCTAGTCACGCGGAAATATATGATATGCAGGACGGTTGAGCAAAGGAGCTGCTCCTTTCAGGAGTAATTAATTCGCAATACTGTCCTGTGCATTAGACAGAAACCATAAAAAAACAGAAGTAAGGATTTGCGTTTACAACTGCTGTAAAGACAAATACTGACCACTGCAATTAAACATCTGTGGTCATCTGCAAACAATCAGTGCTAATCTGCGTTATTTATCAGTTAGAGCCACAAGTCCCGGCAGGTCTTTTCCTTCAAGGAGCTGAAGGGCCGCGCCGCCGCCGGTTGAAATAAAAGATATACTTTCAGAAACACCCGACCTTACCACCGCAAGGTCTGTGTCACCTCCACCGATAATTGTAAGGGCATACGCGTCAGCAACAGCATGCGCGACAGCATATGTTCCCCTGGAAAACGCGTCAATCTCAAATACGCCCATCGGGCCGTTCCACAATATTGTCTTGGAATTAGCCAGTACTTCAGTGAAAAGCTTAACAGAAGCAGGCCCAATATCAAGCGCCCTCCATCCCTCAGGTATCTCCTGAATAGGGACTATCTTTGTCTCTGCCCCCTGCTCAACACTCTGCGCAATAACACAATCAACAGGGAGATAAAACTTAAGGCCTTTTGAAATAAGTTTTTTTCTGACACTTTTTGCAAAATCAAGCATGTCATTCTCAACAAGAGAATCTCCTACCTCATGGCCCATTGCCTTCATAAATGTATACGCCATGCCGCCGCCAACTATTACCTTGTCGACCTTATTCTCCAGATTCTCAAGAACCCCGATCTTGCCTGAAACCTTTGCTCCTCCCAGAATCGCAACAAAAGGCCTGACCGGGTTATCAACAATACCCTTAAGGTATTCTATTTCCTTCAGCAGCAGAAAGCCTGCTGCGGATGGCAATAATTTTGAGATTCCGGTTATTGAAGCATGGGCTCTGTGAGCAGCCCCAAAAGCATCGTTTATGAAATAATCAGCAAGCTTAGCGAGCGACCTGCTGAACTCCTCATCATTTTCTTCCTCGCCAGGATGAAATCTCAAATTCTCAAGAAGTACTATATCTCCGTTTGACATTTTGCTGATATGGTCTTCAACTTCCGGGCCAATACAGTCCCGCAAAAAAGTCACCTCTTTTTTCAACAGGCGCTGGAGACGTTTTGCAACAGAAACAAGACTGCAACAACTATCCTTGACGCCCTTGGGACTTCCAAGATGAGAGGCGAGGATCACCTTCGCGCCCTCGTCAACCGCATAATTAATAGTCGGCAGGGTCGACCGCAGCCTTCTGTCATCAGTCACATTAAGGTCCTCATCCAGCGGGACATTGAAGTCAGTCCTGATAAAAAGCCTCTTACCTCTGATATCCAGATCCCTCAAAGAGAGTTTGTTTATCGCCCCTATGATGGGGACTGACAGATTATTTCCCATTTTTTAAATATTATCTCCTGGATGCTATCAGAAGTGCCAGGTCTCTGGTCCTGCTGCTGTATCCCCATTCATTGTCATACCAGGCAAGCACTTTCACCATAGTTCCATCCATAACATTAGTAACCGCCGAATCCACAATAGACGAATGCGGGTTCCCGTTAAGGTCGATCGATACAAGCGGCTCTTCCGAGTACTCCAGTATTCCCAGCATAGGGCCTGCTGCTGCTGCTTTAAGAGCGGCATTGACTTCTTCTTTTGTCGTAGATTTTTCAACCTCAGCAACAAGATCAACAACTGAAACATTGGGAGTTGGAACCCTTATTGCCATTCCATCAAGCTTGCCCTTTAAATGCGGCAGAACAAGCCCTACTGCTTTGGCAGCCCCGGTTGTCGTAGGAATCATTGAAACAGCCGCTGACCGGGCTCTCCGAAGATCTTTGTGCGGCAGATCAAGTATACGCTGATCATTAGTATACGAATGAATGGTGGTCATCAGTCCGCGCCTGATCGTGAACTTCTGATCAAGTACCTTTGCGACTGGAGCAAGGCAGTTTGTTGTACACGAAGCATTTGATATGATCTTGTGTTTCTTAATATCCAGGACTTCATCATTTACGCCCATGCAGATCATCGCATCGGGGTCTTTGGCAGGCGCAGATATGATCACCCACTCAGCTCCGGCTTCCAGATGCTTTGATGCACCTTTTCTGTCTGCAAAATGTCCTGTTGATTCCAGAGCTATATCGACTTTAAGTTCCTTCCAGGGAAGCCCTGCCGGATCCTTAATCGCGGTGACCTTTATCTCTTTTCCGTTTACGCTTATGCTGTTGTCTTTCGCCTCTATATCAGCCTTAAATATACCGTGAACTGAATCGTACTTTAAAAGATGCGCCAGAGTTTTTGCATCGGCCAGGTCATTTATACCGACAATGTCAATTCCTTCCGACTCCAGACTGACTCTTAGAAAATTCCTTCCAATCCGTCCAAATCCGTTAATGCCTACGCGTATTGCCATTCTATCCCCCCTCTAAAGATAAATTTATAATTATCAGTTAACAATTATCAATGCAAATTGGCAAATGCTAAATTTTATCCAGCCTCGGGCAGATCCGCCGTGGAGGACATTTTGCACTGCTTCTTTCATACTTCCATTAATTCAGTCTCTTTATGAGACATTATCTCATCGGCTCTCTTGATAAAAGAGTCCGTAAGTTTCTGTATCTCATCCAGTGACCGCTTGGTATCATCTTCACTTATATGATCTTCTTTCTCCAGATTTTTAATTTCATCTTTGCCTTCACGGCGTATATTCCTTATTGATACCTTGGCTTCTTCAACTCTTTTATGAACATTCTTGACTATCTGCTTTCTGCGTTCTTCAGTCAGTTGAGGTATGGCTATTCTTATAAGCTTCCCATCATTGCTGGGGTTTAGATCAAGATCAGATTTCTGAATTGCTTTCTCTATTTCCACGATCATCTTTGGATCCCAGGGCTGTATTGTAATAAGCCGGCTTTCCGGCACGCTTAATGTAGCTACCTGATTGATGGGAGTCTGGGTACCATAGGAGTCAACCGTCAATCCGTCAAAGATAGAAAGTGAAGCCCTCCCTGTCCTTATAGCGGAGAGATCTTTCTTCAGGGCCTCAAGAGCCCGCCCCATGTTATCTTTTAGCCTTTTTTTTATCTCTGCCTGCATAAGAACCTCCCTTCACCAGAGTTCCAACTTTTTTACCCTGTAGAATTTTTCTGATATTACCCTTACCCGCAAGGCTGAAGACTATTATAGGAAGACGGTTGTCCATACATAGTGATACAGCGGTAGAATCCATAACCTGAAGTCCTTTTCTCAGGACATCAATATACGAAATTTCCGCAAATTTCTTCGCACGTCGGTCTTTCATAGGGTCGCTGCTGTAAACACCGTCCACCTTTGTTGCCTTAAGTATGACCTGAGCGCCGATTTCCATTGCCCTAAGGGCCGCGGCTGTATCTGTAGTAAAAAATGGATTACCCGTACCGCCCGCAAAAATAACAACTCTTTTCTTCTCAAGATGCCTGACGGCTTTTCTTCTAATATACGGCTCGGCAAGTTCACGCATTTCAATGGCCGACTGTACCCTGGTCGGCACATTCTTGCTCTCAAGCGCATTTTGCAGTGCGAGAGAATTGAGGACCGTGGCCAGCATTCCCATATAATCGGCAGATGTCCTCTCCATGCCTTCAGCACTTGCCTCAAGTCCACGGAATATGTTCCCGCCGCCGATAACTATTGATATCTGAATACCGGAACCGTAAATATCCTTAAGCTCATTCGCTATGAAATTTACAACTTTCTGGTCGATCCCATAGCTTTTGTCCCCCATAAGCGCTTCACCGCTTAACTTAAGAAGAATTCTTTTATATTTGGGGTTCTTTATTCTCATTTAAGCTTATCAGTCGGTCTTCTCACCGAGTTGAAACCGGACAAAACGCTTAAGCATAATATTCTCTCCAAGTTTTGCTATCTTTTCCACAACCAGGTCACTGATCCGGGTCTTCTGCTCAGGGTCCTTAACAAAAAACTGGTCCAAAAGGCAGTTGTCAGTGTAAAATTTTTCAAGCTTTCCCGCGATTATCTTCTCAACTACCTGCGGCGGTTTGTTCGTTACCTGGGAAGCATATATTTCCTTCTCCTTATCTATAACTTCGGAAGGGATATCTTCCCTTTTCACATAAGTTGGATTAGCCGCAGCGATATGCATGGCAATATCTTTAACAAACTCCTGAAAATCATCCGTCTTTGCCACAAAGTCGGTTTCACAGTTCGCCTCAACCATCACTCCAAGTTTGCCCATGTGAATATATGAACCGATCAGGCCGTCTGCCGCTTCTCTGCCTGATTTTTTCTCAGCCATTGCAAGGCCTTTCTGTCTCAATATGTCTCTTGCCTTCTCAATACTGCCTTCCGCTTCTGTTAATGCCCTTTTACAATCCATCAGGCCTACGCCTGTCTGTTCACGTAAGTCTTTTACATCACCTGCACTAATATTCATTGAGCTGCTTCCTCCTTGATCTCCTGCTCTACTTCAGCTTTTTCAGCTGCTGTTGCTTCTGCAGCTGATTTATCCTCTTCTGCTTTCTTCTCTTCAATCGCTGCTTTCTCAGCTGCCTCATCTTCAGCAGCCTTTTTCTCCGCAGCTTCTTTTTCCGCTATCTCCTGTAGTTCTTTATCCAGAATACTCTTACCCTCAAGAATGGCATCCGCCATTTTTGAACTCATGAGCCTGATCGCTCTTATTGCATCATCATTGCCCGGTATCACATAGTCTATGACATCAGGGTCGCAATTTGTATCGACAATGGCAACAACGGGGATTCGAAGCTTTCTGGCCTCGGCTACAGCTATGTCTTCCTTTTTGGGATCAACTATAAACAGCGCGCCTGGAAGTTTGTTCATTTCCTTGACCCCGCTGAGGTTCTTTTCCAGCTTCAACCTTGCTGTCTCGAGCTTGGCTACTTCCTTCTTGGTTAACAGATTGTAAGTGCCGTCTTCTTTCATATTTTCGATCTTTTTCAGTTTTTCTATGCTGAGCTTTATTGTTTTGAAGTTGGTGAGAATACCTCCCAGCCAGCGCTGGTTCACATAAAAAGACTGCGCCCTCTGACTCTCCTCAATAATTACATCCTGTGCCTGTTTCTTTGTTCCAACAAAAAGGACGGAATCACCCTTTGCCGCAACATTTTTGATAAATTCATACGCGGTGTCAAACATTTTTGTGGTTTTTTGAAGGTCAATAATATAGATGCCGTTTCGATCTCCAAAGATATACTTCTTCATCTTTGGATTCCAGCGTTTCATCTGATGTCCAAAATGAACACCGGCCTCCAAAAGTTCTTTCATTGTTGCTACCATAAATCCTCCCTGGTTTTTCCTCCGCCCTTTCTCTTTAGATTCCGATGCCTGCCCGCTTCAGGCGCGGTTTCGGAACACCTCATAAAGAGAAGATTAGATGAGCGTGTGTTTTTCCGCAACAGAAAATAAAATTTTCCTCAAATCTGCGGATAACAATACCCTATCATATATAACTGCTTTATTTCAATAGGTTTTTTTATTACTATTTATTTGGCCGGACTCAAACAGGCGTTTTCTACAAATTAATAGAAAACTGAGGGCATAAAACTGAATAACATGAAGTATTATTCTACTTTTGAGAGAAGCTCTACAGAGGGCAGAAAATTCTTATCTTTTTCTTCTTCTTCCTTCACCATACTATAAAAATCGCATGACCCGCAGTCCTTACATTTTTGAGCAAAGGTTCCGGAAGGCTCGCCTTTGCACATAGTGCCTGCAACTACCCAGCAAGCCCTACCGGCATTTTTCCCTCCATGCACCCCATCCAGTCTTGTCTCTATGGATGCGGGGCATATGCTGAAATCCTCGGCAGTGCCGCCGCCTGCTTCCCTGCCGCATTTTTTAAATTCCCAGCAGTTTATTTTACCCATATAAAATTATAACCTTGCCCTAAAACAGTCCTTTTTTTTAGTTTAACACTAAATTACCATGTCGACAATAATACCATGGTTAAATAAACAAACTTTATACCAAATACCTTTGGTCGGGAATTACAAACAGGTGCTATACCCGACGGTCATCACAGAGCGCTGTTAACAATCACACGGCAATATTGTCTTACGTTTATTGCCCTTAGCTCTTCTTGCAGCTTCTTTGACAAGTCTTTTAATATGACCATCAACAATAATAATTGCATTATCACTAATAGACACACCAAATTTTTTTGCATGCTTTCGAATTTCTCTGTGAACAAAAATAATTGCAGGTTTCGGTGGCATAGCTTCCTTCCTTATTTTTTTAGAAATTTTTCAAGCTACTCAATCCAAATACTATCATGTTTTATACGCCTGTTCAATATAATTTTACCACTCATTAGACAAAAAATTATGCTTGACAGGACTTATCCATTGGATTATAGTTTCCTTATGACTGGAAGTGCACTCAAAGCATGGAGGAAAAGAAATAAATACAGCCAGAGTCAGCTTGCAAAGGCATTAGGCGTTATTCCGTTAACGGTGAGCAGATGGGAAAGAGGTGTTAGGGAAATTCCATCATTCCTGCACTTAGCTCTTGAGTGTTTGGAATTAAAAACAAAGGGAAAGAAGACGAAAAAGAGAGGAGGTGAGAAAGAATGAGAGGAAGTATCCAGAAGAAAGGTGGTACCTATTATGCTGTGATTGCTATCACATTAGCTTTATGAATTCTTCTACTGTAATGCCGGCCTGGCGTATAATGGAGCGCAGTGTGCCTTTTGCTATCTCTTTATGGTTCGGAATTGTTAATCTGCGGTGCGGAGGATACTCATTTCTGAGGATTATGTGGCTTCCTGTCTGATGATCAGTGTAATAGCCGATTTTTTCTAATATTTTGCAGGCTTGTTTGCCAGAAACAACTGGCAGCTTGCTAAACCAGTAACCTCGACAATTTCCTCTTCAATTGCCGGAGGAATTGGTTCATCGTGCTTCTTTAAGCTTTCCAAATATCCCTTAATCGCATCCTGAACATTTTTTATCGCTTCAACACGGGTCTTGCCTTGAGAAACACAACCGGGTAAAGCCGGACATTCTGCGACAAAAAAGCCGTCTTCATCCTGTTCAATCAAAATTCTGTATTTCATCACTTATTTCCTCCTGATAGTTAATAATATCACAGGCAAGAAAAATATAGAAGTTTCTAATGTAAGGATATTTAATTATAATAAAAAAGCCCGTTCCGAAGAATCGGAACGAGTCCTGTTAAGAGTTTGCCATGAACTACGTTGAGTTCACGGCAGTAAACCCCACGTGGTTTGATAAACTTCTGAAGAAGTTTCTAATGTAAGGATATTAAATCATTAATAAAAACCCGCTGATTCCAGAAATATGGAACAACGGGCTGCATTTACTGGTAGCGGGGAGAGGATTTGAACCTCTGACCTTCGGGTTATGAGCCCGACGAGCTACCGGACTGCTCCACCCCGCGAGATATATAACTTACTTGAACACAGTCTGAGAAGTCAACTTCAGTAGCTCATGGTTAATAGCTCATAGCTGATAGTTCCAAAGAGCCTTATAGCCATAGCATGAAGACAGAAAAGGCTGGCGAGTAAATTCTATGTGACACCTTATAAAAGAAACTTAATAGAGTTAAGCACTGCTTTGAAATTACATAGCTAAGACAAAATCTAAATGATCGTCAATTATAGAATTTGCGAGGTAGACTTTTCTGTCTATATCAAACTATCACTTCTTACTCCCTTTAATAACTTTAACCATAACATCCCCAAAACCGGGCATCCCGGTAAATCCAGATATATTTGACGGGTCAAAGAGTTCGTTAATGTTCGGAGTATAATCTGAAACATTACCGGTAAAGCCTGAACCAGAAGCCTTCTGGCCCCCCGGGCCGAAAGCCGTCTTGATAACTCCGGGCATTATCTCTTCTGTCAAAAATACCTTGCCGCGAACAGTCTTTTTAAGGGGATTTTCAAGCGCGACAGTATCACCGGTTTTTATGCCGATATTTTTTCCGTCAGATACATTAAACGCTAATACAGGAATTGATGCTTTACCGGCTTCAATATTGACAGTTTTCCCTTCAGGTGTTTCATATTCAAACTTATCATTTAACGGCTTCATGCATTCTGTCTCTGTCTCGGCAAGAAAAGAACAAACCCCTGTCATTGTCATTGAGTAATGCGCCCTGCCTGTGATCAGCTGAAACGGGTACTCTCTGCTCATATCACTGAAGTCCCTGTTCTTTGGGTTCCATTTACTCTCAGACCAATAAAAGGTTGTTGGATAGCTTGTTCCGAATTTTCTGTTTACATCTTCCAGATAAGAGAAACTGAATTCAAACTTCTTTGAACCGGTTTTTGGATATATGCCTGAAGGCGAACCATCAGATCTTTTATACCTGTAATAGCCTGCGGGCCAGACTGCCACACCATTATGCTTTCTAAGCCAGTCAACTGTAAGAGGTGCTCCCTGTTTAATAGCCTTCTTACCCCATATAGCTGACGGATTATCCGGTGTTCCATTGATCAGACAGCCTTCAGGCAGGTCTGGATAAGGAAGAGGCTCGCCAATGTTATAAAATCCGGACATATCAGACAGTATCCCATTGATAAATCCCTCTTCATCTTTATATTTATCTCTAAAATCCTCATTTTTTATATCAGCATCTCCATGTTTTATTAATGACTGAGATAATGCGATCATAATCTCATACGGTGTCTTTGACTCATAAAGAGGTTTTATAACTTTGTCCCTTAATGCTACTTCAGGGCTCATTGTGTAAACATCACTCAGTCCCATTCTCTCAAGAAAGCCGGCTTCAGGAAGCACTATATCAGCATATTTTCCTGTCTCAGTAATGTGGGTGTCGATAAAAACCATTAGTTCAAGCAGATACTCTTCATTTCCATCTTTTAAGGTCATTGAATCTTTCCATTCGGAAGTGCTGCCAGCCGTTATAACAGGATTTCCAGCCCTTGTTATAAATGCCTTAACAGGATATTTATACCCTTTAAAAGGCCCGTGCTTTAACATTACCCCCTGTCTTATCTTTTGAGGCAGGTCTGCCAGTACACCACGCCACGCAGAAGGATAGCCGCCAAATAAGTCTTTGTTAAGCTCCGCAAGTTTGCCGGATACAGTATTGCCGTTAATTTCCCGGCTTACGGTCTTCTCCTGAAATCCCCTGCCCACAGTTGCAACGCCCTTTTTCATCTTTTGAGATTCCACGAATACCAGACCCCCTGGATTATCAATATTGCCTGTTACAAGGCATAGGGCCGTCATGAGTATCGAGGTTACGTCTCCGTTTGTATGATGGGCAGTACCGTGCATCCCTATTTCGATCGAGGCAGGTTTTGTTATTCCGAACAAATGCGCCGTCTCTTCTATATCGTCTTTTGATATGCCTGTTTTTTCTTCCGCCCATTCAGATGTAAAGTAGTGCAGATTGTTTGACGGATCTGATTTTTCAATGTATGACATGAAAGCATCTCTAAACTCTTCCCATCCTGTTGTGTATCTTTTTATAAACTTATGGTCCATATACCTCTTTGACGCATTATCAGGCGTATCATTCCTGATAATGTAGTAAAGTAGTGACGCGAGCAGTGCCGCATCTGTACCCGGTCTTATCGAAAGCCATTTGTCCGCATGCGCGGCTGAATTTGTATAAGAGGGATCTATAACAATATACTTACATTCATTCTCTGCCTTTGCCGCGGGAATACCATAAGACATATAGTTAAATCTTGTTGCAATAAAGGGATTAACACCAATATTCAGGATCAGCTTTGTGTCATGGCCTGTCTTCAGATATGTATCATTTCGTTCATCCCTTGTCAGAAAAGGCCTTTGAACGTCAGGAAGGGGCCTTTCATCCCCTATCATGATTTTTTGTCCCCATCTGCGGTTTAAGTCGCAGATGCTTCCGTGATCATATGTATTTGGAGAACCGAAGGCGTGAAACAGCCTGTAATATGCTTCTCTGTCTGTTACGTCACCGCAGTCAAGGAAAACCGTTTCAGGCCCGAAGTTCTGTTTTATCTTTATCAGCTTTTCCGCTATATAATTAGTCGCCTCTTCCCAGGTAATGGGTTTCCATTTATCTTCACCCCTCTGCCCTGTCCTGATCAGAGGCGTCTTTATCCTGTGAGGCGAATAGGTCAATTGGAGTCCTGACGCGCCTTTGGCGCAAAAAGCACCGTTATTGATCAGAGTGTGGGGATTTCCGTATATTTTCTTCGCGACCCCGCCTTCCACAAGCACTGAAATGCCGCACTCGGAAGGGCACATTGCATCTGATGTATATATCAGTTTTGCCGGTTCAGATGAGGCTGACGATATCTGTTCAATGTTTACCCTTTTAGTCGACGGGCTTACTGTTTTCATATAATCCTTTAACGGATAGCTGCCTGTATCACCCTCAAATGTGTAATATACAGACGGGTTGGTTCCTAACTCCGGTTTGAGAACTTTAAGAGACGCTTTTTTCATACAAGCGTATATTCTGCTTTTCTTATCGCTTATGTCTCCGAAAATTAAAGCCTTGCCCATACAACTCTGCACGCATACGGGCAACTGACCGCTTATCACCCTGCTGTAGCAGAAATCACATTTTTCCGCCTGTCCGGTAAATGAACTTTCCTGAATAGCGCCATAAGGGCACATTTCATAGCACTTCCCACAGCCGGTACAGCGCCCGCTGTGCATGACTACTACGCCATCCCCGTTCTTTAAAAGGGCTTTTTCTTCGCATGATTCAATACAGGGGGCGTTGTCACAGTGATTACACAGGCGCGGTATAAAAAATTTACTGACATCCGGATAGCTGCCTGCCTCATGAGTCTCCACCCGGCATCTTGATATGCCGAACGGGATGCCGTATTCCGCCTTGCATGTTACCTGACACGCATAACAGCCAACGCACCGGTCAAGGTCAATTAACATGCCGTATGTTCTCTGCTTTTTCGCCATATTTATCCTTTAAAGCAAAAACCTGTTTTATTATAAACTTTTTCCGCAGTAAACAAAAAAAGGGATGCCCTGAACAGGCATCCCTTTTGAAAAAACGATCTGATCTGAAAACTAATTAGGCCATACCCACGGCTTGTCCTTGCCGAAAATGTCCTCAGGCAATCTCGGCCTGGCATTTATAGGTAACGGGAACTTGCCTTTCGGACCAAACCATTTCAGGTAGATCTTCTCATAAGTTCCGTCCTTGAGTATATCCTGAAGTATAAAACTGATCTTATCCCTCCATTTGCTGTCATCCGGCGTGACACCGATGCCATAAAGGCCCGGGCTGAAAATAGGCCCTATTGCTTCATAATCACCACCTTCACTACCGGCTACTCCAGCTATAATCGGGGTATCCTGTACATAGGCATCCACTTTGCCCTGCTTTAAGCCCAAAAAACACTCGGAATTTGTCTGGAATGAAAGGATGACCAGATCCTTTTTACAGCCAAGTTCCTTGAGATATTCCTGACCGGCTATGTAAGCGTTGGATCCCTGAACAACAGCTATCCTTTTTCCGCAAAGGTCTATAGGGTTTTTGAATTTCCCTTTTTTCCCGTAGAAAATTTTGCCTGACCACAGATAGGGCGGCTCTGCATAGTCGATCTGCTCATCTCGGCTTCTGGTATGACTCATACTTGATATTGTAAGGTCGATCCTCCCCGACGCAAGGAACGCTATCCTTGTCTTATTGTTAACATTGACTCTATTGACTTTCACACCGAGTCTCTTGCCGATCTCGTCACCAAGGTCTATATCAAAACCCGTCCAGATACCGTCCTTATCAATGTAATTGACAGGCGGAACAGTAGTTCCTGAACCTATATTAACTACTCCTGCCTTTTTAACTTTATCAAGGGTGCTCTTTGCACCTGCAATTTGTGTGAAAAACAAAAGTAACATCACTGACAGTATTAATATGCTGATCTTTTTCATTATAATTTCCTTTCTGACGCGCACGTAACATTCCGTCATGACAAAACAGACGAAGCTCGCAGCACATCTCACGTGTATTTAGTAAATATTAGAAATATAGAGACTTAAAAACAGGAGGATCAAACAGACGGGGGTTTATCCAAAGAATACACAATAACCGGGGTATTGATGAGTTCGTGAGTTTCACCAAATGCCGAGGAATTCTCAGCAATAGTAAGATCTGAAATTGTTTCAGCAAGCAGTAAAGCATCGCTGGTTGCCACAAAATACAAAAGGATGCAAAAATCCTCTTCCTCGGAGATTGTCATCTCTTGCGGATCGCAAAAGACAGGTATAATAAATAAACAAGGCGTTATCATAAATAATAAACAGACCGCAATTAACCGCATGACAACTATTAAATCAGAATGCAATTTTATTTGTCAATTACCAGGAGATGTATATTAATTTATTTACTATATTTTGGAGGCAATGCTGCAGGTGAGCGAATAAGGGGAGTTGTTTTTATTGCTTTTATCAATACTGTTCAGTCTTTATTTTTCAATAAACCGGAATATAAAAAGGCAATCCTTTCAATAAGTTGCGATATATCGTGGGCCGGATATATTCTGCGACGTCCTTCAGCTCCCATTTTCTGTCTCTTTTCCGGCTCCCTTACCATCCATAACAGCGCCTCTGCCAGAGACCTGACATCTCCGGGTCTGACAAGAAACCCTGTTACGCTGTCCTTAACAAGTGAAGATACACCTCCGACATCAGCCGCGACAACAGGCTTTCCAGATGCCATTGCCTCAATAATGGAAACAGGTGTGCCTTCATTTAATGAAGTAAGCGCGATAATATCAAGGTCAGAATAGATTACAGGCAGATCTCTTCTGAACCCGGTAAAAACAACACTGTCTGCGATACCCAACTCTTCAGCGTAAGACTCCAACTCTCTTCGCAGTTCCCCGTCACCTACAATTATGAACTTCAAATCCGAAGTCCGAAATCCGAAATCCGAAATAACTGATTTTGCTGCCTCAAGAAAGAGCCTGTGGCCTTTAATGGGAACAAGCCTCCCAATGATGCCGACAATGACAGCATCTCCAGACAGTCCAAATTCGTTCCTGAATTCACCTTTATGTTCGACAGAATCAAGAAAAGGCTTCAGATCAAGGCCCAGAGGTATAATCTCAAACCTGCCCTGATTTCCAATGCCCATTCCGATAAGCTCCTCCTTCAGTTTGTCGCTCAATGTAATAAGCCTTGAAGAAAGACGCGCAAGCGCCTTTTCTATCTGAATAAAGCACCAGGATTTAAGCCTGCCAAAATATCCTGTCAGCACATGGCCGTGAAAGGTATGCACGATCACCGGCACACCTGCCAGCCATGCTGCAATTCTGCCCAGAGTGCCGGCCTTTGCAGTATGAGTATGCACAATGTCAGGCTTTTCTTTTTTGATCAACTTATAAAGTCTGAGAAAGGCCTTGATGTCATTTATTAGGCCAATTTCCCTGCCAAGCTCAGGGATAACAACGGGATTGATGCCTCTGGATTCAGCCAGGTCCATCATATTCCCTTCTGACTTTCCTTCCGAGCCTTTTACAAGCACTGTTTCATAACCCAGCTTTTTAAGCTCATCAGAGAGAAGGATCGTGTGGATGGCTGGGCCGCCGATATTAAGACGGGCTATTATGCGAAGTATCTTAGTTTTCTTCATTTTCAGTTCTTATCTTCCAAACTTTTTCATGAACAGAAAAGTCTGATGAGAATACTTCCATATGACACATTTAAAAATAAAACTTTCAGACAAAGAAACACCTAAAAATAAACAGTGCAAACAAAAATCAAATTATCCTGTCAATTATGGAAGTTATGAAACAGGCTTTTCTGTTCATTCACTCTTCTCATCCCTGCCTACCGGTCTAAGACTCATTGAGTCAACGACTCATAGAGCAGACAGCTCCTATCTGCAAAATTTCTCAACCTCTTAATTTCTTATCTTCCCAACTTCCTTCAGCCCCCATGTCCAATTCTGCCAGCAGAATTATGGGGGTCACTTCTTACTTTAACTATCCATAAATTCCCTGTGCCAGAGTTCCAGCATCAGGAGTGTCCACAGCCTTGGGC
>CAZNPC010000052.1:0-14117 GCA_964574765.1 uncultured Nitrospirales bacterium
GTCATTATACATTTATTTACACCTATAATGCAAGCATATGGAGTTCATGGTTCGACAGGCTCACCATCGAGAACAGCTCATAGTTCACGGTTCGACAGGGCTCACCATCGAGACTAGCTCATAGACAAAAAAACCGTGAATTGTAAATCGTAACTCAATAACTCGACGTCTCAACAACTTAACCTCTTATTTTCCTAAGCCCTCACGATTCATTCGCCACTGTACAAAGACGGAAAAGGCTGGCGAACAATTTCCATCCGACACCGTATGAAAAAACTCAATAGAATCAAGTACTTCCCTGCAAATTATAAAGCTAAAACAAAAATCCAATTAATTGTCGATTATGGAAATTTAGAGACAGTTTTTTTGGAAATGTGGGCTTCGTAATAGATGAGCTTAAAAGGGCGGCGGGGTTTTGTACTTTGGACCTTACCCCTATTATGCTCTTTAAGCCTTCGTTTTAAATTGGAAGTGAAACCAAGATAGAGTTTTCCGTCTTTTTCGCTGAGAAGGACGTATACATAGTGCATAATTGAATTCAAAAACGGTGAATATTTATGGTTAAAGGGCTGCCATGTACTACGTCGAGTACATGGCGGTAAACCCTACAATATTTAATAGTAACCACAAACCACATCGGGTTTATGGCACCCTGAACCCTGAGAGGTTAAATGATAAAGGACAATGCCCCGCACTACGTTGAGTGCAGGGCAGTAAACCCCACGTGGTTTACTGGCTGGGGCGGGAGGATTCGAACCCCCGAATGCATGGACCAAAACCATGTGACTTGCCGCTTGTCGACGCCCCAATAAATTGTCAATTCGCGATTGATAATTTATGATCAAACTGATACAAATAAAGAATCGTCAATACTCAATCAATAATCGTCCGGACTGCAGATACCCAGCAATCTTCAAACAGCTTTGAGGCTTGCCCTGCTTCAGTTGCGGAGTTGAATACTCCGAAAACTGTGGGTCCGCTTCCGCTCATCAAAGAAAGGACTGCTCCCTGTTTCATCATTCTTTCTTTAATATCAGCGATCACAGGGAATCTCTTAACAGTAACTGACTCAAGATCATTTACAATATGGCCGCTGCTGCCATATTGGGCTTTACTGATCTCACCGATTAAGAGCTGTGTATTATCAGCCTTATTCCCGTGCCTTGTCAAATCTGATCCGCCCGCATGACCATGCCGCAAACTGAATTCCTCATAAGCCCATCTTGTAGATACATCAATATACGGCTTGACCAGTAGAATATTGGCCGGTTTCAGAGCTGGCTGACCGGTTATTTTTTCTCCTCTGCCTTCAACAAGTGCCAACGGTCCAGCAAGAAAAAAAGGGACATCAGACCCAATACGTTCCGCAAATCTGAACAATTCATTTTTTGAAAGGCCCAACGACCACAGTTCATTCAGACCCGTCAGCGTCGCTGCCGCGTCACTGCTGCCGCCCCCCAATCCCGCAGCCTCGGGAATGTTCTTTGTAAGGACGACCTCTGCTCCGGCAGTAACATCACACTCCTTTTTGAGCATTTCCGCTGTCCTGTAAACAAGGTTCTTCGCGACAGGTATCTGCTGGTCTGTTTTTAACGTAAGGTCGGCAGATGCCTTGAAAGTGAGAATGTCATATATGCTTACTTTCTGGATCAGGCTTATGATCTCATGAAATCCGTCATCGCGAAGGTTCAATACTCTCAGAAACCAGTTTATTTTAGCAGGAGCCTTTAATTCTATCATTCTTTCGGAAGACAGTTATCAGTTATTAAAGTGAAACGGCAATTAGTGGTTTTTCATTCTTTGCAGTGTTCTTGTCTATGTAATTTACTGCCTGCTAAATAATAAATGTTAAAATCACAATATCTTGACATTCGTCACTGTTGGCCAGTCTTCCCTCTTTGAATGTCTTCTATCTTTTTCCCGACTCTATCCTTTAGTCCCTCCTCGCTTTCATGATATTCAAGGGACCTTTCCCACGCATCCAGCGCCGCTTTCCGGTCGTTAAGCTTCAGGTAAACATCTCCCAGATGCTCCAGAATAACCGGATCATCTTTCATCATCTCGGCGGCCCTGCTTATTTCCTGCAACGCCTCATTATGCATGCCTTTCTTGTAATAGACCCAGCCAAGACTGTCGCGAATATATCCCCTGTCAGGCGCAAGCCTGACAGCCTTTTCTATCAGGTCAAGGGCTTCATCCAGATTCATGTCCTTTTCCGCATACGAATAACCGAGATAATTAAGAGCGTCAATATGATCAGGGTCAATATTCAGCGTTTTCTTCAGCTGGTCAAACATTTCATCAACCCTCTGCTCATTTCCATATATGACAGCGAGCCTGAAATTAAGATCAACATTATTCGGGTCAATGGTAAGGCCGTCCTTTAACATACGCTTGGCACTAATATAATCCTTTTTTTGTGAGTATAAAAAGCTCAGATCAAGATATACTTCAGCCGCCCCCGGGAGAAGTTTTTTTAACTTCATGAACTGCTCAATTGCGTCATCATAGCTTTCCAGCATCATTAAAATACCTGAAAGCGCATAAACCGCCTTGATATTTTCAGGGTCTATATCGATAACATTACGCAGTTCATCCATGGCCTTCTGATATTCCCCACTGCCCGAGTATATATTGGCAATCAGCATCCTGGGCTCTATCTTTTCCGGTGCATTTCTTATGATCTCTTTTAACTGGGAAACCGCTTTCTCAGTCATTTTATTATCGACATACAGGTTGACCAGTCTATCTCTCAGATGGCTGTCATACGTATTATGCGCTCCATGATAGTCCAGGCTGACAGCCTCTTCATATATTTCTATTGCCCTGGTGAAATCTCCTGTCTGTTCATAGCTAAGACCGAGAAAAAAATACACCGGGAGAAATCTCATGCCCGACTTTTTAGCTTTCTCAAGAATCTTTATGGCCTCATCATAGTCCTGAAGTTCAACATATATTCTTCCCATATAATATTTCAAAACCGAATTGTCCGGATCCAGTTCGATTGCCGTTTTTAGCATTTTCAATGATTTACCGTATTCCCTGCTTATTGAATACAGGTGCGAAAGAAGCATATATGACTCCACATTTGACGGATCCAGTTTTATGACTTTTTCATACATATCAGCCGCCTTCTTATATTCACCCTTACTGCTGTAAAGCTCACCCAGCAGGGTCAACGAAGGGATATGGCCGGGGCCCTGTTCAACCAGTCCCTCAGCCGTGCTTAACGCCTCATCTACACGCCCTGTTTTTAAAAGCGCCCTGCTGACCTCTATCCGCAGATAAGTTGAATGAGGGTCTTCCTTTAATGCCCGTTCAAAATATGATAAAGCCTTTTTCAGGTCATTGGAATTCTTCGCCTCAATCCCCATAATAAAGTAATAATAGGCACCCTCTGTCGGCTCACCAGCCGGCTCATAAACAGCCGCTTTTCTGGACACTGAACATGCCTGGACAAGCAAAACAGCCAACACCAATAATACTGTTTTCAGCATAACCCTCATAAAGTAATTATGACATATATCCGAATGCATTGACAATTATCTGTCTTTTGTTCTCGTCGGGATATTGCCAAAAAAGCCGCCTTCATGCTAAATTAAATTTTCCGGGGTCCGGTAACGGTTTCCTTTTTTATCGCCGTTGTGCGGAAACCTGGTCGTTGAGTTTTTCGCGAAAAAAGTGTATTACCATAATTAAAGAAAACTAAAATGAACAGTCTGGTAAATAAATTCTCTCAAACCGGAGTACTTATCGTAGGCGACCTCATGGTTGACCGGTACATCTGGGGCAATGTGAACAGGATATCTCCTGAAGCCCCCGTCCCGGTTGTTGAGGTATCCAGGGAAAACCGCCTCCTTGGCGGCGCTGCCAATGTCGCCAATAATATTTTATCATTAGGCGGGAAGCCATATATCATCGGAGTTGTCGGGGATGATGAAAGAGGCAGTGTCCTTATTGATATGCTGGAGAACAAAGGGATAAACACTGACGGCATTATTACAGTAACTGGCAGGCCGACGACAGTTAAGACCAGAATATATGCTCATGATCAGCAGGTAGTCCGCTTTGACAGGGAGGTCAGGACTGATATCAGCAGTGCAACCTTGTCACTCATCCTGGGACATGTCAAAAAAAGACTTAAAGATATTAAAGCAATAATCATATCTGATTACTGCAAGGGGATGATAAGTAAAAAACTTGTTAAAAAAATTATTGAGATAGCCGGCAAAAGCACCTTTGTTTCGATTGATCCGAAAACCGGTCACTTTGATTACTATAACGGAGCGGGCCTTATTACTCCAAATACCCGGGAAGCGTCATTTGGATCCGGGATAAGCATTTCAGACAAAAAATCTCTGTTGGAGGCCGGAGATAAACTGCTGAAAAAACATAAATTCAAATCTGTCCTTATCACAAGGGGCGGGGACGGAATGTCTCTTTTTGAAAGAAATGGCAAAATTACTCATATCCCCGCGTGCGCAAAAGAAGTTTATGACGTAACCGGGGCAGGCGATACCGTAATTGCCGCGTTCACTCTATGTTATGCTTCCGGAGCGAAAGCGATCAAAGCCGCGGAGTTTGCCAACTATGCTGCGGGAATTGTAGTAGGCGAAGTGGGCACAGCTGTTGTTTCGCCGGCAGAAATCAAAACCAACTTCAAAGGAAAAAGCAAATGAAACTATCCAGAAGAGCATCTTCCATAAAACCTTCCCCTACATTATCTCTCGACTCAAAGGCAAAAGCCATGAAGGCGGACGGTCTGGATGTCGTCAATTTAGGGGTTGGCGAACCAGATTTCGATACACCTGAAAACATCAAACAGGCGGCTGTAACTGCCCTTAATGAAGGCTTTACAAAATACACTCCTGTCGGCGGCATTGACAGTCTAAAAGCGGCAATCATAGAAAAATTCAAAACAGACAACGGACTTATATACGAAAAAAACGAGATCATTGTTTCATGCGGTGCCAAGCATAGTCTCTATAATATTGCCGCAGCGCTTTTTGAGGCTGGAGATGAGATAATCATCCCTGCTCCTTTCTGGGTGTCGTATCCCGACCAGATCATCCTTAGCGACGCGACGCCGGTAATCGTCTCCACTGACGAAGGCAATTCATTCAGGATAACGCCTGCAGACCTTGAGTCCCGGATAACCGGGAAGACAAGGGCTTTGATCCTGAACAGCCCTTCAAATCCAACCGGCATGGGCTATGACAGAAAAAGCCTTGAGGCTATTGCCGATCTCGCTGTAAAATATGACTTTCATGTAATATCCGATGAGATCTACGAAAAACTCGTCTATGACGGATTTAAACACATTAGTATCGCTTCTCTGGGCAAAGACATTAAAGAACGCACTATTGTTGTAAATGGTCTTTCCAAGTCACACGCAATGACAGGATGGAGAATCGGATTTGCGGCGGGCCCTAAAGATATTATCAACGCAATGACCAAGATACAGAGTCAATCCACTTCAAACCCGACATCCATTGCCCAGAAGGCCGCTGTTGAAGCTCTTACAGGCAGTCAGGACTTCTTACCAAAAATGGTGTCCGAGTTTGACAGGCGCAGAAATTTCATGATTGAGCGTCTGAACAAAATAAACGGCGTAACCTGTTCGCGGCCCATCGGGGCATTTTATGCTTTTCCCAATGTATCCGCCTTTTACGGCAAAATGTTCAATAACAAAACTGTTTCTTCATCATTTGACCTGTCATCCTATTTGCTCGATGAAGCTAAAGTTGCAGCTGTCCCGGGCGGCGCATTCGGAGACGACAGTTTCATCAGATTATCTTACGCAACCTCCATGGAAAACATAAAAAAGGGCCTTGATAATATCGAAAAAGCTCTTCTTGACCTTAAGTAGCAGAGAAATGCATTAAGATTGAGAGAATACAGCTAAAAGTATATAATAAAGAGTGGCTGATATGTTTACGCAGATGAAGATCGAAGGATTACTGTTTGATCCCAGGAGCAACATGTACATCCTTCTCCTCAAAGAAATAGACGGCAATGATACCCTGCCTATATGGATCGGACGGCCCGAAGCAGATTCAATAGCTCTTGCTCTTGGTAAAATAGCCACGCCCCGTCCGCTTACTCATGACCTTATTAAGAATGTTATCGACGGACTCAAGTTAAAAGCCACGAAAATAGTTATTACAGAGATCGTTGATAATACATACTACGCCCTGATCTACATTGAAAAGAACGGCGAAGAGATCGCTATAGATTCAAGACCCAGCGACGCGATCGCTGTCGGAATCAGGCTGAAAGTCCCCATCTTTGTCGAGAAAAATGTTATAGCGTCCAAAAATAACGATGAGCTTGAAGAATGGCTGAAGAACCTGAAGCCTGAAGACTTTGAGAACGTAATGTGAAGAGAAACGCAGATTAGCGCAGACTTCTAAAAAAGAGATGGTCACAGATAAAACAAGAAAGTAATACTAGAGCAAGCAAACAACCCTTATAAAAGATTTGATAACGACTACTGAAGGAATCGTCCTTAAAACCCTGGAATTTGCCGAAGCAGATCTTATAGTAACCTATCTGACCACTGACAGGGGCATCATTAAATCATTCGCCAAAAGCCCGCGAAAGACCAGGAGCCGTTTTGGAAGCAGCCTTGAGCCACTGACCCACGTAAAACTGACGCTTTGGGGAAAAGAACAATCTATGCTCAGGATCACCCAGTCTGACATATTGAATTCATTTTACCGCCTTAGGGAAGACTTTAGAGATTTCACGAATCTTTCCAGACTTTCTGAAATTCTGATATCTTTCATTCCGGAAGGAACACCAAACCGGAAGCTTTTCGATTTTTTTTTGAATATGATGAGTATTCTGCAGTCTCCTGATTTGGCACATCGGGATGCCCTGCACCTCATATTTCAGATCCGCCTTCTCTCATTATTGGGATATGCACCCCATCTAAAGGCATGCGGCAAATGCGGCGCCGGAAGTCTGGATTTTTTCCCGGATTCCGGCACGGTACTTTGCGGCAAATGTTCTGCGGCATCTCATCCTGATCAAAACAGGTCTTTTAAGATCACAGGCAGGTCTGCAAGTTTTTACTCGCACAGTGTGGACTGGCAATTCAGCACATCTATGAGGCTCAGGCCTTCTGCGGACACTATTTCAGAGCTCTCCTCACTTCTTGACGGACATTTGACGCGCCTGCTGAACAGAAAGCTCCTTTCATCAGAGTTCCTCGCAAAGGTATGAAAAATTGCAAACCAGGAATAAGGTTGGCCTGATGCGCAAAACGGCTTTTCCGCCTCAGCGGATCCGAGGAGTTGGAAAAAATTCATAATGCGATTTTGATATTCGATTTACTATTTAAGAAGATCCGGTATTGCTCATAAAGATGGAGGTTGTTTAACAAGTCATGAAAAACTGCCTCAACAGGAGCTGCTCCTAAGAAAGAGCAGCGCATAAGAATCAGGCTTCCTGTTCTTAGACCTGGTAGACAAACCAAATTCCATATCAAACAGGTTTAAAATAGTTTCACATAGCTCAAAACAGTTTAAAATTGAACTATCTTAAACTACATTGAACAATCTTGAACCCATTTACTACAACGGTGCAGATTAGGTAATATATTAATTAAGGAGATAGAATTATATGTGTGAAACCAATGCTTTTATTGAAGAAAACGGCGTAGAAGAACTGTTTCTTGAAAATGTTGACATTATCAGACCTGATGATGGAACGATCTTCCTGAAAAATCTCTTTGGTGAGCAGAAATCATTTAGCGGTTTCATCAAAGAGATCTCTCTTTCAAAGCACCGGATTGTTCTAAAAAAAAGGTGACGGTAAGGGTCAGGAAGCCGGTATGGCGGATTATTGACGACAGCCCTCATGATGCTTTTGCGAATATGGCAATTGACGAGGCAATTTCTCAGGCTGTAAGAAGCGGGGACTCTCCTCCAACAGTCAGGCTTTACCAATGGTCCAGGCCCTCTGTAAGTATCGGTTACTTCCAGAAAATCTCTGATATTAACACTGCCTGCTGCCGCGGCCTGGATTATCCTGTCGTCAGAAGGATCACAGGAGGCATGGCAATTCTGCATGAACATGGACTTACCTACAGTATTTCGGCCCGAACCGGCCTTGAGGCATTCAGAGGCGGCCTGCTGAAAAACTACATCGCAGTAAGCAACGCGCTTCTGCACGCGTTAAAGCTCTTAAATATAGATGCCCGCATAAACCTCAAAAAGATAAAACCTCTCAGAGACCCTTCCTGTTTCAGGTCCTCATCCTATGGAGAAATAACCATTGAAAGCAAAAAAATCATAGGCAGCGCCCAGAAGCGGTATATTGACGGTTTTCTTCAACAGGGATCTATAATGCTCGGTTTGGACATGGATAATTCGGCCAAAATAATGCGCGATTATGTTAAAGATAATGATTCTAAAGAACCCCCCGCACCCTCTGTTTCCGGAGCTGACCTGAGGAAGGCGGTCAGGAAGGGTTTCGAAAAAGCGTTCAACATATATTTTGAAGACCGGGGACTTACCGATCCTGAAACTGATCTTTCTAAAAAGCTCGAAGCGGATAAATATTCTTCAACAGAATGGACATTCAGACGCTGACAGAAACATCCATGTATAATCAGATATCATACGTTGCTTCCTGTATATTTCTGCCTGTACCTCTCCTGTAAAAGGCGACGAGAGACGCCCACATCACAATTGCAAGATAACACTGAACCGCATAATAAATTAACTGGTAAGGCATATAAAATACGACTCCTACAACCGGGATCGTCTGAAAAGCAAATCCGAACACCATTAACACAATATTAATTACAAAAATACATACGATCAGAATTATATAGAACAAAAAAGATACCGGCCGGCCCATTATAAATTCCCACGCCTTCCTGAACGAAGCCATTACCCCCTCATTATCCACCGTTAAAGATATACACGCATACGACGTATAAATTACACTGCCTATTACTGACAAAACGGTCAGAAAAATGATCAGCAGTGTAATAAATGAAGATAAAAACACTAAAAAAGACGACCCTGATCCACCAAGTCCCTGGCCTATTGTAACAACTAACGCGATCAGTATTCCAAACACAATCATTACCGCAAGTATGATAAGAGACGCGAGAGTAAGCAGCCAGCAGAAAGGCATAAAATATTTTCTGGCTTCATTAAGAAAAGACGAAAAGCTGAATTTATACTGTCTGCTGAGAGCGGCATTTTTCAATACTCCCAGCATGCCGCCGAACGCATATATTATAAGTACCGAGGCCGCTGTTATATATAAAAGAAAGCAAAAGAGAACAAACAATATCATTCCAGAATAATGAGAGACGATGTCCACGGGACTCTCGGCAAATTCCAGTATCACATTCTCCGCCTGAGCCATATCAACACCCAGTGAAGCAGCTGCGATGAATACAGGAATACCGACAAGTATAATCAGGCCTGTGATATTAATAATCGTAACCGCTATCCTGAGCAGAATTACCTGCCAGTTCCTGTTTGTGAGCAGTATCCCTTCTTTTATTGAATCGATTATCATTTATACAGGATCACACGTTAATCTAAAGCAGTTCAAATTTCTGCATTCTGTATCTCAGGGCATCTCTGGAAAGACCAAGAAGTTTTGCCGCTTTTGTCTGGTTGCTGTCAGCTATCAGCAGTGCCTGCCGTATAAGGTTTTTCTCCAGTTCCTCGAGTGATATACCTTTCTCTGTCAAGGTCAGTTCAGCCCTCGGATCCGCCTCACGTCCCGAATACCGGGCAACCTCCCTTGGAAGGTGCTCCGGCAAAACAACATCATTCTCGGAAAGAATAAATATTCTCTCCACCGTGTTCCTCAGTTCCCTGACATTTCCAGGCCAGGAGTAATTTTCAAGCATCTTTTTGACTTCAGGTGTAAGCTTCAACATGTTCTTTTTGAGTTCACGGCTGAAATGGCTGATAAAGTAACTGATAAGAGGTATAATATCTTCTCTCCTCTCGCTGAGGGAGGGCATCTGGATCGGTATAACTTTCAGCCTGTAATAAAGGTCCTCCCTGAACTCACCGTTTTTCACAGCTTCATCCAGGTTCTTGTTAGTTGCCGCGATAACTCTGATATTTACTTTTATGTCTCTAAGGCCTCCTACCCTCTTAAAAGTCTTTTCTTCTATGACCCTTAACAGTTTGGCCTGTGTAGACGGCTTCATATCTCCAATCTCATCGAGATATATTGCACCCCCTTCAGCAAGCTCAATTATGCCTTTCTTTGTTGCTTTGGCATCAGTAAACGCACCTTTTTCATATCCGAAAAGCTCACTCTCGACCAGAGTCTCCGGCAATGCCGTACAGCTCACCTCTACAAAAGGCTTATCAGTCCTGGAACTGTGAAAATGAATCACTCTTGCCATAAGATCTTTTCCTGTCCCGCTTTGACCTTGTATTAGAACTGTAGTCGCGTCACTCCCGGCTATTTTTTTGGCAAGAGCTGTGACCTTTCTTATTGCCTCCGATGTGCCAATTATGTTGTTAAAACTGTATTTATCAATCTGTTCACTCCTCAGCTGGCGGACTTCTCTTTTCAGAGTGATGTTCTCAAGTGTCTTCCTCAGGATTACTTTAAGCCTGTCCAGATCAAAAGGTTTTTCAATATAGTCATACGCGCCCATTTTCATTGCCTTGACCGCGCTTCCCACACCCCCGCATGCCGTGATCATTATTACTAAGGCGTCATCATCAAACTTTTTTATCGTCCCGAGTGCTTTTATGCCGTCAATACCGGGCAGGTTTATATCAAGCAGTACAATATCCGGAGATTCTGATTTGAACTTCCTGATGGCGTCTTCGCCTGAAGCAGAAGTAATTACCTCATATCCTTCCGGCTCCAGGCTCTGTTTAAGAGAGGAAGTGATTAGATTCTCGTCGTCTACTACCAATATGCGGGCATTTATCATAATAAATCTCCCGATAGTCCCCTTGTCCAGAAATTCGCAATTTCTAAGGGGATCATTATTAATTTATTATATTATTAACTATAATTTATTGCATTGTTACTTTCGACTCAGCCTGTATTTAGATTGCCGGGATCATCTGTGACAGGCAGAAATATTGAAAAATCAGACCCTTTCTTCTCACGATTACTGACAATGATTTTCCCGCCGTGCTCCTCAATGATCCTCTGGCTTATCGAAAGACCCAATCCAGTGCCTTTCCCCTTTTTTGTAAAGAAAGGGTTGAATATCTTTGACATATCTTCGTCTGAGATACCCGGTCCAGTATCTTCAAAACTGATTTTTATCCATTCTTTTCTCTCATCCAAAATATCAGGGATCATTTCCGGCGAGCCGGAGCTTATCAATTCAGATAAGATCTTCAGGTCACCGCCATCCTTCATGGCCTGTATGGCATTGATAGAGATATTAATGAACACCTGCTGTATCTGATCAGCATCGAACATAAGTTTAGGAAGTTTTCTGTCTATGTGGATTTCAATTTTAGTGTTTCCTTTAACTGCCAGCTGTTGAATAAAAAAAAGTGCTTTTTCAATTACGGGGTTAATATTGTCATAAGCCATCTTGGGCGGAGCAGGACGCGCGTATGCCAAAAGGTCTTTAACTGCACGGTCAAGCCGGTTAACCTGATTAAGCACTTCGTTCATGATCTTCTTTTTCGGGTCTTCGTCACCAAGCCCGGCGACAAGTATCTGGACGGCACTGCTTATTCCTGCCAGAGGGTTTTTAATTTCATGGGCAATGCCCGAAGCCATTTCTCCCAGTGATGCCAGTTTTGCAGCCCTTTTGATCTGCTCGTCATGGAAGTATTCGATCTCCTGACCGGCCGCATAAAGCGATTCGACCATAAGGTTGAAACTTTTTGCCAGATCTCCCAGTTCATCGTTCTGCATATCCCTGATTTTCACCGTGAGATCGCCGGCTTCCACTTTTTTAAGCCCTTTCTTTATTTTATTGATAGGCCGGTCTATCCATATTTTGATCACAAATATAAATGTCGCGAGTATCAGTAATGAGCCGATAACGGCATTTTTGAAATGGTCCCTTCTCGTCTCTTTCAGTGTTTCATACACAGTCTCTATCGACAGCTCTACATCCAGGACGCCGAGGACCTTTTCTTCTTTCCCGTGGCATTTGTGACATGGGGCCTGATTATTAATAGCAGTAAGATTTGACGCATACCTGACCCCGTGTTTCTCAACTATAAATGGACGCTGTTCGTCCTGCCCGGCAAACCTGTCTAAGTCGTCTTTATATATCCTGCTTCCGATTTCTTCAGGGTGAGAAGAAGCTGCAATGGTCCCTGTATCAGGCGAGAATATCCTCACTTCCTTCAACTCATCACTTCCCTTTACCATATCTTCGATCATTTGCTGAAGGTCCTGCCACCGGTTTTTCAGCATGAGGAACATTATTCCATGGGCGATCCTGTCTGAAAAAAGGGCGGCCTTGTCCATTTGGCCTTGAAGGAGATCTTGTTCATGCTTTTCCATCTCTCTGTAGGTGTCATAAAGCATAATGACGGAAATCAGGAGTAAAGCTGTCACAGCCATTTTAAACTTCAGGCTCTTGAACATTTTTCATTATAGCATATCCATTTTGGGAGAATGTATACGAAAATCCTGAATTCAGGAGGCAGGGACCAGCAAGGCCGTATTGACCGACCACGACATTTTACTTTATACTGTAAGTCTTGCAAATCATTGGATTATGGGGTGTGGTGAAGCGGTATCACGGCAGATTCTGGTAATGGGAAAGTTTTTAAAACTACCAGTAACTTAACATACCATCGTTTGCACATTGTAAGCACCTTTAGAGTAAACATCGAGCTATAATTATTTCCCTTTTTATTAACAATTGCCCACATAATAATCTTACGAAAACAGCTGGAGTTTACATTGATAAATTCTATTCAATAGTAAACCATATTTTTCTTCTATTTGTTTTATGGTTATTTCTGAATATTTGGCTTCTTTCTTACCAAATGGTGTATCTGTTAGTGCAATCTTAAATTCCAAATATTCAGCTCTGAATGAATCATCTACTTTACATTGCTTTTCAGTATGTTCAATCATTATGCTCAATTTAATGCTTGCATCTTTAAAGAGACGTTTGATCTCTCTTTCTTTATCATCATCCGGCTTATCTATATAGCTATACCCATTTCTAATAATTTCATTTAATACACTTTGAAACCTTGTTAAAAGATCATAAAGTATCTCTTTCTTTTTTACGCTATAACTTATCTTAGTACTGATAAAATAAGTTATAAATACTGCAATAATAATGGTACTTATCCATTGCGCAAACTCTATTGCTCTTATGTTATAAAACTCCTTCTTCAATGGAATCCAATACGACAAAATTATACCTAATTCTACTCCCACAATTAAAAGCAGCAGCGTTATTAGTGTTTTTTTAATCAAACTATTTACCCTCAGAGTCCTTTATATAATTAATAACCTCTTCAATTAAGAGAGGCTCCTCTTCAGAAATAAACTCAAACCTATCCAAACACCTTTTAGTGCCATACTTCCGTGCTAAACCGCCAAATGCTTCCTCTAAAAATGATGTGGCATAGCCCTCAGCTCCATCAAATATAACGCGAATTTTCGTGTTATCTTTCGGATCCTTGAAGTGATCATCAAGGAATTGTTCCCTAAACTCTTCCCCAGAATACTTACCATCTGAAATATTTCTAGCCCCGGGTGTTCTTGTGTAATCTTTTGCAATATTAATTTGTATCATTGATTTATCTCCTTCCTATATTGTTAGTTGCTATTTATAAAATTCCATGACAACAAAGTGCCACGAATTGACGAGTCTAGATGCCTAGTCGTTTGTTTTGATTTGTTAATGTAACCTCTTCTTGAAAGAATAATCAAATCACTTATTCTCTTCTGCTCGACCGATTCATATATTCTGGGGAGTCCTTTCCCACGATACTTTTTGAGAGTCCGTGTACGAAACTCGCCCTTTAAAGCTGATTCTAACAATAGACCGTCCTGCTCTCGAGCTATTAATCCACTTTTACTAAACATGTCTTTAACTCTTTCCCC
Source organism: uncultured Nitrospirales bacterium (assembly GCA_964574765.1). GTDB lineage: Bacteria > Nitrospirota > Thermodesulfovibrionia > UBA6902 > BMS3Bbin08 > CAZNPC01. Next base: position 14,053 of record CAZNPC010000052.1, read on the forward strand.
AAAGTTCTTTGAGATATAATCAAAAGTAGTGTATGAGTAGTTGAAAAAAAAGCGGCGTATCTGGT
>CAZNPC010000053.1:0-13720 GCA_964574765.1 uncultured Nitrospirales bacterium
ACAACCCAGATATACACCAAGGTGACTCCTGAAAAACTGAAAAAGGTACACAAAGCGTATCACCCGCGAGGGTAATAATATTTGAACTCAGATTGCGGAATAATTCATCTTTCTGAGACAAAAGCATTCTTTATGCACCCGTATATTTAAAAAAAACTCTTGTCAACAGACTTTATCAGAGATATAATGTCAACATCTATAATAAACATGACTCTCGATACATGTTTTGAAATACAGGTTATGGTTAAGGTCAAGATGCCAGTTTATTTAATGGGTTAAGTAGTTGGCCTGTTATCTTTTCCCAACTGCTATACCGGCTTCTTTACCCTTACCTTCACCTTCTTTTTGCCTGTATCCTGAAATTTTGGAGGCTTATAAATGATCAAAAAAGTTCCGGTTGAAAAATTATACTACCACTGCAAACCCTCCGACTTTCCATTTGAGACAACTGAAGAGATACCTCCGCTCCAGGAAACAATAGGCCAGGCAAGGGCGTTACGGGCACTGGATTTCGGGCTGGAGATCGAAAGCCACGGGTTTAACATCTACATACTGGGTGAAAGCGGAACCGGTAAAATGACGACCATTAAGACAATTCTGGAGGAAAAGGCGAAAGATGAGCCTGTGCCGGATGATTTGTGTTATGTATATAATTTCAGGGACCCTGACGCTCCTCAGGCATTGACCCTGTCCACGGGCACAGGGATCTCATTTAAAAAAGATATGGAGGAGTTGATCAATATACTCCAGCAGGAAATACCAAAAGTATTCGAATCCAAAGAGTATGAAAAACTCAAGACTGTAATTTTCGACAAGTTCCAGAAAACACAGAAAGATCTCTTCTCTGCCCTTGAAAAGGAAGTTAAAGAAAAAGACTTCTCTTTAAGAAAAACTGTGAGCGGCCTTTCACTTGTTCCTGCCAAGAAGACAGGCGAAGTAATGTCTGAGGAGGAATTTGGAGCGTTGGTTCCGTCCACCAGGAAGAAAATCGAAGAAATCGGCAAACAGCTTCAGGAAAAACTTGATGACGCTATCAGAACGGTCAGGACAGAGGAAAAAAAAGTAAAAGAAAAGCTGTTGGAATTAGAACGACAGGCCGCTCTTTCATCTGTCGGGCATCTTATTGAAGAACTAAAGCAGAAAAACCAGGACAACCCGCCTGTCATGAACTACCTGCATGACGTTAAAGAAGACATACTTGATCATCTGGATGATTTTAAACCGCAGGAGGAACAGCCCGCCGCTATACCGATGCTGAAGCCTCCAAAGGCTGAACCCTCGTTTGCCAGGTATACGGTAAACGTATTTATCAACAATCGCAATACAAAGGGCGCTCCCGTAGTTATAGAACGCAATCCTACATACTACAACCTGTTCGGCAGGATCGAACATAAACTCCAGTTTGGCATGGCAGTAACGGATTTCAGCATGATCAAACCGGGATCCCTGCATATCGCGAACGGCGGCTACCTTGTCGTTGACGCGCTTGACCTTTTAAAGAACATATTTGTCTATGATGCCCTGAAGAGAACGATTAAGGACAAAGAGATAAGGATCGAAGATGTCTGGGAACAATACAGACTTGTGTCTTCTCTAACCCTTAAACCTGAGGCCGTTCCGTTTAACGTAAAGGTCGTTCTCGTGGGCAGTCCCCAGCTTTATTATCTCCTGTATAACATGGATGAAGAATACAGGGAACTCTTCAAGATAAAAGCTGATTTTGAAAACCGGATGGACAGGGATAAAAACAGCCTTATGAAATACGCGGGTTTTATCAGAACGAAATGCACCGAGAAAGGCCTCAGGCCGTTTGACCGGGCGGCAGTCTCAAAGGTTGCTGAATACGGATCGAGGCTCGCCGAACATCAGGGCAAACTGTCGGCCAAATTCAGTGAGATTGCCGATCTTCTGAGAGAAGCCGACCATTGGGCGCACTCGCAGAAAAGTAAAATCGTAAAACTGAAACACGTTGAAATGGCGTTCGAGGAGAAAATCTACCGGTGCAACAAAGTTGAGAAAAAAATACATGAGGCTATCAGGGAAGGCACCATACTGATGGACACTGAGGGTTCGGTAACCGGCCAGATCAACGGACTGTCAATCCTTGATCTTGGAGACTACAGGTTCGGCATGCCTTCAAGGATAACCTGCAGAACATACGCCGGAAAAGCCGGCATAGTGAACATTGAACGAGAAACAAAAATGAGCGGAAAGATACATGAAAAAGCCATTTTGATTCTCAGCGCTTATCTCGGAGAAAAATATGCCAGGAAATGTCCTCTCAGCCTTACCGCCTCACTGACATTTGAACAGCTTTATGGCGGAATAGAAGGCGACAGCGCCACGTGTGCCGAAATATATGCCCTGCTTAGCAGTATTTCCGGCGTGCCGATAAAACAGACACTGGCAATAACGGGTTCAATGAACCAGCACGGAGATGTTCAGCCGATAGGCGGGGTAAATGAAAAGATAGAAGGTTTCTTTGAGGTATGCAAACTTGACAAGCTTAATGGAGCACACGGTGTGATAATACCTTCAGCCAACATAAAGAACCTTATGCTCAACAAAGATGTTATAAAAGCTGTTAAGAATGGAAAGTTCAATATATATTCAATTGATAACATTGAGGACGGCATTGAGATCTTTACCGGAATGCCTCCAGGAGAGTTGCAGGAAGACGGAAACTATCCGGAAGGAACACTGAATTTCATAGTATCTCAAAAACTGCAGGAATTTGCCAAAGCTCAAAAAGATAAAAAAGATGACAAAAAAGACAGTGACAATGAAGATAACAGCAAATGAGGTTGCTGCCGTGCTGGCCTGATGCCTTACTACTCCCTCTTGCTGCCCTGCCCTGTGCCTCACCGGCTGGAACTTACAACACATTATCAATTATTTTAAGAACAGGAACGTCCGGGATCAAGGAATGTTATCCGGTCCCGAGTGAGCTAAAGAATAAACCATGAGCAGATCAGTAAAAAAAATCCTCATAAGAGGAGTCAACTGGATCGGAGACGCGGTGCTTACTACACCTGCGATAAGGGCTGTACGCATGGCTTTCCCCGACGCCCGTATAAGCCTGCTGGTCAAACCATGGGTCGCGGATATCTTCAGGGAAAATCCTGACATCAACGAAATCATACTTTATGAAAAAAAACATACCGGCATTTCCGGCAGGTTCAAGCTTGCAAAACTGCTGAGGGCAAGAGGTTTTGACGCGGCAATACTCCTGCAGAACGCCTTTGACGCGGCTTTTATTGCCTGGCTTGCCGGGATTCCTGAAAGGATAGGATACAGCAGAGACTGGAGGAAACTGTTCCTTACGAAAGCCATCCCGATAAAAAAAGGCCTTCCCAAACAGCATCAGGTCTATTACTATCTCGATCTTTTAGAGAAGTCACTGCACATCTCACACAAAGAAACAGAACCCTTCATAAACCTGAGCCGTGATGAAATGAATAATGCCGGGACACTGTTGTCAGAATCGCTCGATCTTAAATCCAGACCTCCTGTGATCGGAATAAATCCCGGGGCCGCGTACGGCCCTGCTAAAAGATGGATGCCGGAGAGGTTCGCAGGATTGATCAACAGAATAATTAATGAGCTTGACGGCAGAGTCGTGCTTTTTGGAAGCGAATCAGAAATTGAGATAAGCAGTCTGATCACATCTTCCCTCTCAGTCCCGCCGTCTACTCTCCTGAATATGACTGGAAGGACCGGCTTGAGGCAGCTTGCCTCATTAATCGCGGAATGTGACGCATTCATTACAAATGATTCAGGCCCGATGCACATGGCCGCGGCACTGCTTACTCCTGTAGTTGCCATATTCGGTTCAACAGACAGGACTGAGACATACCCGTTCGGTGAGGGGCATAGAATTGTCTGCAAAGACCTGAAGTGCTCACCATGCCTTAAACGGGAATGCCCGGTCGGTACGACTCGATCCCGAGAGGGCCACCTTAAGTGCATGGACGACATAACTACTGAAGACGTCTTTAAAACTCTTAAGGATATCCTCCCAAAAGAGAAAGCTGTCTTCCTTGACAGGGACGGAACCCTTAATGATGACGTCGGCTATCTTAAAAGCTTCAGTGATCTGAAGCTTTTCAAGGATGCCCTTCCAAGCCTTGAAAAGTTAAAAAAAGCAGGGTTTAAACTGATCGGCGTGACAAACCAGTCAGGAATAGCCCGCGGCTTTATGAGCAAGGATTTTGTTCTGGCGTGCAATGCCTATGTCCAGAAGACCCTTGGAATAGATGATTTTTATTTCTGTCCTCACCATCCTGACACCGGATGCCGGTGCAGAAAACCAAAGCCGTTTTTCCTGCGTAAAGCGCGGCTTAAGCATAATATAGACCTGAAGACCTCATACGTAGTCGGAGACAAGACAATTGATCTTCTTCTTGCAAAAAATTCAGGCTCCAAAGGTATACTTGTACAGACAGGTCATGATAAAGGATCAGAGCACGCTGATTTTATTGCGAAGAACCTTACAGAGGCGGCTGATTGGATACTTAAAGACAGTAACCAGTGATGAGTTATCAGCTTGCCCCTGCCTACCGGCAGGCAGGCGCCAGTCTGTTCTTGCCTGCCAGTTTGTTTGGCATGGTGGAGGGTAATCAGTCAAAAAACCATCTGCCATACGTGCAGGAACAAAAAATATCTTTCAACCTGCTTTTTTTACAGGCTACTTTTATTCGCTTAAAACATTTCATTGATTTCTCCTATTTTTTATCCATGGCATCAGGTGTAAGTTTTTCTCAACCGTATCAGAATTGCGTCATTTTTCGCAATTTTGATACTCCCGCACCCACATAGAGGAAGACCGCTAACTGCCTAACTTATTGATTTTAGTTAATTTTATTTCATGGCCAATTTGGTATATTTCTTGCTTCTAGATTACAGGAAGCTCTATAAGACAACTTCTAAACAGATGAGAGGGATATGAAATGAAAAAACCAAAAATCAAAGATAAGCGTTTAACCGACCAGGCCATTGAACACTATTGCCAGAGCGTTGAAGATGTTTTGACAAAGATATACGACAAAAAGGGGAAAAAGAGAGTACATTCAGATGAAGACAAAGAATCAGAAGAAGAGCTCATGGCCATGCAGGATTAAAACCGGATTTGATATATCCCCCAAAGGGGACGGTTCTATTTAAATAAGAGAACCGTCCCCTTTTTGTTAAAAAAAGACATCCTGAATCAACTTGTTGACCTGGTCCGACTAGAATATAATAGTACTTTCAGAATGTTACGCAAGGTAGGGATTTGTAACCAGGAAACTCGGGATAGCTCAATCCCGCCAACCCGCCTTCAAGGCAGTGAGTCGTTTGAGTCTGGCCCGTTGTCCGGTCAGATCCAGGCCTTCGCCCTTGCAGTAATCGTCTAGCCAGCCTAACAATTTCTTTGCCTCGGCGAGGTAGGCGCTGACCTCGGCCTGTCCTCGAGCTGCCGCACCCCCGTTGTATCTGGTCTTGTCTTCCCAGCATTGTTTGATGTGGCGGTTCTCGTGGTGGAGAGTCGCCCGGAAGATGATCGGGTGTTGGCACGATTCCCTTTGTTCCTTCTCGAACTCATCGCGACTTACAGGATCCAGATTGCAGTTTTTGTCGACCCCCATCTCGTTACTGACACCGCCATCGCCGTCAGAGCCCTGCCCTGGCCGAGGAAAAGGCTTGCCTGTGCGGATTCTCTGGATCCTGTCGCTAATGTTGGCCTCGTACTCTGACGTTGCCTGGCTGCTCGATTGTGATCCCGAGTCGGCGAACTCTCTGAGGGTTGGGTCGGCGTACGCCTCGGCAGCGTCGAGAGCAAACCAGAGACGGTTGAGGACATCCTTACACGGGCTCTTACCTTTCAAGTCCCAGTTGGCATTAATTTTCTCAGAGTAGTCGCCTTCGTCACGGCCTTTTATTTCACCCTGAGATCGGCTGCCATTGAGCTTTTTCTTATTGAATATGCCTTCACCGTGCATGCCAAACAGGTGAGGAAGGGGTGGTGTGGTTACCGTGATCACACTATGTTCGTTCGCGCCTTCACCCGAGGAAGTCCTGTTAATGTTGCCTTTCCCCCCAATGTCTACCGTGTTCCAGTGGCTCTCGGTCCTCTTGACGTCGCCCGTGCACACGTAGCGGGTCTCATCGACCGAGCTGGCTTCCTTTTTGATGTGCCATTGGTGGGTGCCGAAGATGTAATACTTGCCGCCGGGCATCTTCTGGATCGACGTGGAGCCGCCTTCTCTCATGGGCGTTTCCGGGTTTACGTACAAGGTGAGCTTTTCGCGCTCAAGCTTGCTGTGCGAGTTGCCCGGGCTCTTTTTTTCGGGCTTGAAATGCTTGCTGCGATACAAGGATGTGTGTTTCATTTGCTCAGGGGTCAGAGGACAGGTGGTCTCGTCTGCCTGAGACGCGACCTCCGACTCTGAGATGTCACTGAGGCTGTGTTTGACTTTCTTGACGTAGAGCGCCTCTGCCGGGCCGCATATCTCCAACACAAGCTTCTCGTTCACAGTGCGTTTGTACACGTCTTTCGCCGATCCACCTCCGTCATCGGTTTTTGACTTGTTTCTGTGAGCGGCGCCATTGCGGGTGACGGTGATCTTGCCGGTCCAAATGGTCGGGTCGGGCATCATGAATTCGGGAAACTGTGAAAGCGCTTCAGGCGCCGCCGATAAGTGTATCCCGAGAATGATGGCCGCGGCACCGATGCCGAGAAAGGCTCGTTTCAACATGGAACCCCCTGGTGTGATGAAATAAGGCTTGGGTCGGACCAAGCTATCCTGCTGTTCATTCGCTGAAAGTATTTCATTTCATTATCATTTAGTCAGATTGCTGACAATCTCCAATACGCTTTCCCGAGATCAGGGTTGTCATGGTCATATTGCCGGCCTGGGATCCCATATTCATTGTGGACGTCCCTTCAAAACTGTCTCCGTTGTAGCTCATTTGACCCTCGCTTGTCATTTTCTGGCCCTGCTGATCACATTCCATCTTCCAGGTTATCGTATTTCCATCCTGGTTCATGTCTTTTATTACACATGTCTGCCCGCCTGCATCTTTATTGGGAACCGGTTCCTGTTTTGTCAGACACTGGGTAATGGTTTGTGGAGGGACGGCACCGGCCGGCATTCCGGGCATTTCAACTTTTGAGGTGATTTCATACATTCCCGGCTCAAAATTCAATCCCCAGACAGGATTGGAAAATAAAACCAGACACAACATCAACATAAAAACAGCAGCAGATTTACTCAACATGGGTAAAACCTCCTTTCTATTGGTTTTTTAAAAATCTCATAACCAAATAATAAGCTTTTTACAATTTATCACCCAACTACTCAACTGTTATCGGCACTCTGGCCAATGCTGTACGTGACTGGTCAAGAATATACCTTACTTCATATTTCCCCGGTTTATCCGGGGCTTTTAAAATGGCCGGACTCCCTTTTGAAGTGTATGAATAGCTTAGATATGCACTGTCTTTGGCATCCGCCGATACAATCGTAATATAATCACCATAGTAGTCAGGCCCGTCCCATTCAACTCTGAATTCTGTCCCTGCTTTAACTGAAGCCGGGGCTTTTAACTTTGCACTTACCGGTATAATTTCAATATTGGTTTTGGTCAAAACTGTACGTGACTGATTTAGAATGTATCGGACTTCATAATCTCCCGGTTGATCCGGAGCTTTCAGTTTCAGAGGACTGCCTAATGATGTATATGTATAATTCTTATATGATTTCTCAGGCGCCCCTTTCTTAACAATGGTAATATAATCACTTTTATTATCCGGGCCTTCCCAGGTAACTTTAATATCACTTCCTGCAGGAACTTTTGCTTCTACCTTAACCGTGCCGTTAACCGAAGTAACAGAAATATTTCTTTTAGCCAAAACAGCCCTTGATTGTCCCATTATATATCTCAACTGATATTCCCCTTCAAAACCAGGCGACTGGAGTATAGCAGGATTACCAACTGACGTGTATTTGTAATCTTCATAGCTTTTTTCACCCGCATTTTCCTTTACAATTGCAATATAATCACCATTATTATTCGGGCCTTTCCAGACAACTTTAAAATCACTTCCTACAGGAACACTCTCTTCTGCTTCAAGACTTGCAGTAACAGGAGTGACCTTCAAGTCTATATTTGCAAGGATTTCTTTAGTCCTCCCAAAAACATAACGAATTTCATACGTGCCCACCTTGTCAGGAACCGTTATTTGAAGCGGATTCCCTTTTGATGTGTAAGCATAATTTAGATATGAACGCTTCGGTGCATTTTTCTTCACAATGGCAATGAAATCGTTACGGCTTGCCGGGCCTTCCCAGTGCACTTTGATAATAGAGCCGGCAGGGATACTTGGTTGCGCTTTTAAACTGGCATCCCCCGGCTCTTCAATAATTGGCGGGGGTGGTTCTTTTACCTTTTCAACCGTTTTTGAAAGAGCGCTTAAAAGTTCCTTTGCATTGTTTGCGGCAAGAAACAGCCCCCCGGTATTGTTTGCCAAACATTCAAGTCCTGCCTGTTCTTCTTTGGAAATACCAAATCCAACCACATGAATGGTAAAATCCACGCCTGTCATGGCCAGTTCAGCGGCCAGTTTGCAGGGATCGACGTCACAGGTCTCAAGGCCGTCACTGATCAGGACAACGGTGGCCCTTTCTTCTTCATAGCGTAGTGCCAGCGCTGCCTGTCTGACGGATTCGCTCAAAGGGGTTTTCCCCTTAGGGCTGATGGCCCTGATTTTTGCTTTCATGGAAGATGCATCGTGGGGAGAAACCGGAATGAGCATTTCAATATCCTTGCAATCGCCCTTCCGGCGATGTCCGTAAACAGTCAGGCCCGTATGAAAAGTGGACGGTATGGCATCAATCAGCTCAGCCATGACCTCTTTGGCAATGGTGATCTTGGCCTTCCCTTCCATCTGACCCCACATGGATCCTGAAGCATCAAGGACCAGAACCATTCGGCCATGCTCAGTTTTCTTATCCAGGTTATCATTTTCATCCATATCAACATTTTTAATCGTTTCCGCTGGAGTTGATTTCTTTTTGTCTGTTTTAGCAGGAGTTGATTCTTCTTCACCCACTGCTGAGGGCGGGTAAAGAATAAATTGAACATCTCCTTTTTTAACTTCAATCTGACCAGAAGCAATCCCATTACCCGGGGGAAATGAATAACGTTTTTTCTGCCCGTTTTTTAAACTTATTGTTTCAGTGATGATGGGATCTTTATGTATTCCTTTAAAAAAGGAGACCTTTATTTTGCTTTGGGGATAGTCCTGGCTGTCAGCAGTGATATCACACACTAATTTTTTTTTGGAATCTGTTACAAAAGACCCGACGGAAAATTCTCTTATAAAAGTTTCCCGGGATTTTTCCTTTGCCCACGGTGTTGATTCCTGATTTACAATGACGCGGACAAGCCCCTTAATAACTTTTACTTCAATAGTGTCAGGATTTAATTTATTTTCAAAAGCGAATTCTTTTTTGTCCAGCATCTTTTTTAAGCTGATATTATTTTTCAGGAAGGCGGTTGTAACAGGTTTTCCATTATTTGATGCATTCACAAAAACATCTGCCGCATCCCTGCTTTCACTGATCAGGATAAGGGTAATATGTTTTTCAGGGCTGACCGACACACTCAGTTCACCGCCCGGACCAATACGTCTGCCAATGGGTGCCTTAAACTTTTCTTTTCCTGTTATGGCAGGCTTTTTTTTGGGTTTTACAGCCTTGATTTCAGGTGCTTCCTGTTTCACAAATCCAGGCGGTACTTTGAAAAAAATCGGATCCAGAGGGACATCCCTTATCCCTTTCAGCTCTGTCATAAATCCATCCAAATTGTTCAAAATTTTAATTGGGAAATTATGTTTTAATGATATCCAGGCGGTCATGACCACCTTCCCGTTCATTTCGATCTCCTGCTTTTCACAGGCAATACCATATAAAGTCGTTTTGCCTAGACTTTTTACATTATAATTTTTTACCGCCTGCAGGTGGGCTTCAAAGGGATTTTTCGTCAGACTTTTCATGTCATCATTTTCAAACTCCTGATAGACCTTCTGTGAGGGATCAAACACCCTGGTTTTTTTGCTTTCTCGATCAACAAGAATGGTCAGATGCATGCCATTTTCTTTTACATCCATTCTGTACTGATGGTCTTGCCAGAAAAATTTGCTGATCAGGGTCTCTCCTTTTTTATTTTCAACCATATCCGCCATAAAAGATGCAGCCCGGCATTGGATGGTTCCTGATACAAAAAAAACAAAAAAGCTTATGACTAAGACTCCCCATAATTTCAAACACTTTTTATACATGACTCCCTCCTGTAATCCAACCTTTTAAAGCAGGGCAGGTTTTTAACAGAAATATGGCACCCAACTGTTTTTTTTCTTATTTCTAAAGGACTCATTTTTTTTATTTGTCAAAGAGGTCTCCTGGTAATGATAAGAAATTGCCTTTTTAAGCCTGGTTTGATTTTAGCAAATTTTAACAGAAAAACCGGTGAACCGGCAAGAAAATTACGTAAGGAAAAGGGTTAGACCCCCGTATCCCGAACTTTCGGGATACGGGGCAGGCCGCTCCTGAGGCTGGCAAGCCCCACTTATCGAAGTTCAAACCTCGATAGATTTGATGTTTTTACCTCCACTATCATAATCACCTGATATTATCCATCTTTCTCTTGACTTTAATTCCTTATTTTATATAATAATTATATTAAAAACGGATAAAACATAATATAACCTAATCCCGAAAAAGCCAAACCCTTTGCAAGAAGGCGGCGGAAAGTCAACGGGTCCCGAAACATGGGGATTGCCGAACAGCCGAAGGATAAACCTGCGGCAGGTTCGGCTTTTTTTATGTCCTGCCGGAAAAAGGAGAGCTCCTGAAGTGGAAATCAGATCAAAGTTATTTATTCCCGCATTATGTATTATTCTGCTTTTTCTGTTAGCGGCTCCGGCGATAGCGTCTGACATTACAATTATTACCGACTGGATAAGCCAGCTTCAGTATTCAGATCCCTCGTATCCGAGCCATGGGGCCATTAAAATTCATCATACCCCCGGGTATATTGACCCAAACAATAACGTGTATTACCTTGTATCACCCTACAACTCTCATATAGCAGTTCTGGGGCTTCTTGATTCAGATGCCGGGGACAGGCTGGAAGTAGCTGAAAAATGGATATCCTGGTATCTTGATCACATCAATATGGACGGAACTCCCGAAGGAGTTGTATATGATCACTGGTACCTTGCAGACGGCTCCGGGGAAACCACAGCTCCGGATGGCATAAACCCGTACTATATTGATTTTGATGACGTATCAGACTCGTACGCGGCTTTGTTCCTTGAAGTCTCATATAAATATCTCGAAAAAGGCGGTAGCGCTTCTTTCCTGAATGCTCCGGGAAACAAGGAAAAATTTGAGATCATCGCAAATGTCATTCTTACACTTCAGGACCCTTTAGATGGTTTAACATGGGGAAAAGCAACGTGGCCTGTCAAATATCTGATGGATAATTGCGAAGTGTACAAGGGCCTTAAGTCAATGGAAAAACTTGAAAGATATGTATTTGGTGATAGAAGCGCGTCGCGTATTTATAAGACTGCAGCCAAAAAAGTTAAGAACGGCATCAATAATGAATTGTACAACGAGACTGCTTCACTCTTCCGCTACGCAAAATTTGATGACGGCAGTTATGCTGAAGCCGATCTGAATACATGGTATCCCGGAACAACACATCTTGTCTGGCCTGTTCTTTTTGAGGTTATCAAGCCTCAAAGTCAAACGGCTCAATCACAAATAAACTCTTTAAATGACAGCTGGGACGGCAGTCCCAATCCTGACTGGACAGGCAATATAGTTGATGAAGGGGGTTTCACATGGCCCTCTATCGGCTACGCCGCCCTCATTAGCGGAGACACACAAAGGGCTCAGGCGCACGCGGATTTTGTAGTCAGCGCCAAACTCCCCAATTTCCCCTACCCTTTTACAGTGGATGACGCCGGGTTTCTCTTGCGGACACTTGTCTCGCTGCAGTAAATATCATTCCAATGTGGTTTTAAAGCTACATTAACGACATTTAATGCTAATTACGCAGCCTATCAGTTACATTGTTATGAGGTCTTAAGATGGAAATTGCAATAGTTGGAGGCGGAGCGGCCGGTTTCTTTTCGGCAATTACAGCAAAGGAAAATTATCCGGATGCCAAAGTTGTCATTTTTGAAAAATCAAAAAAGCTCCTGGCCAAGGTTAAAATATCAGGTGGAGGAAGGTGTAATGTTACTAACGGCTGCACATCCATAAAAGAACTGTCTGAAGCTTATCCCAGAGGAGGGAAAGCTTTGCAAAAAGCCTTCCGAATTTTCAATACCAGGCATGCTATGCGGTGGTTTGAGTCCAGAAGCGTTCCCCTGGTAATTCAGGATGATAATCGTGTTTTTCCTGCGTCTCAAAATTCACAAAGCATAATTGATTGTTTTTTAGAGCAAACAATAAAATTAGGGGTTGAAATTGAAGTCGGAAGAGGAATAAAAGCCATTAAACAGATCGGCGACAAGCTGGAATTGGAGTTTATAGAGGAAAAAGTTCCATCGAGAACTTTTGACAAGGTAATTGCCGCAACCGGCGGCTCTCCGAAAAGAAAGGGGTTGGAGTGGCTTGAAAAATTAAACCACAAAATAGAAGATCCTGTTCCTTCATTATTCACATTCAATATGCCTGCTGAATCGATTACCGGGCTGACGGGAATCGCAGTGGAAAAAACTTTGGTGAGCATACAGGGAACAAAGCTTGGATCCGAAGGGCCCCTGCTTATTACGCATTGGGGGATGAGCGGGCCGGCGATCTTAAAACTATCGTCTTTTGGAGCAAGATTGTTGAGTGATAAAGGATATGAATTTAAAATCCAGGTGAATTGGGCCAATATCCATAACAGCGATGTTGTTATGAATAAGCTAAGAAGCATTGTCAATGAACATCAAAATAAATTTTTGCCAAACATTAGGCCATATTTCTTACCTGACAGATTATGGCGTTATTTGCTTGAGAAAAGTGAATTGTCAGCAAAGAAAAAATGGAGAGAACTCGGGAAAAAGGGGATGAATAAATTGGTAAATGTGTTAACCAATGATGTTTATTCTGTGAACGGGATAACAAATTTCAAAGAAGAGTTTGTGACTTGCGGAGGTGTTAGTCTGAGAAGTATCGACTTTAACACAATGCAAAGCAGGGTGTGTAAAAACCTGTATTTTGCCGGAGAATTAATGGACATTGACGGAATTACAGGAGGTTTTAATTTCCAGGCCGCCTGGACAACCGCGTTCATAGCAGGCAAATTGAAATGACCGGACATTGACAGGTAATACCAAAAGCTGATATTCTATTAGCCTACTACTTGATGTACCCGGATTAAACCTACACTTTGTAAGCCCCGGAATACACTGGGGTCTTCCCCGTCAAGCATAAACAAAAGGAGAACATATACAATATGGAATTTAAAGAATTTGATTTACACGCCCAGGTTGCGGCAGGCATCAGAGCCGCGGGCTTTACAGTACCGACACCGATCCAGGTCCAGGCAATTCCGCCTGTCCTCGGCAACAAAGATGTCATGGGGCTTGCACAGACCGGAACAGGCAAAACAGCGGCCTTTGTGCTGCCGATCCTGAATCGTCTGATCAACGGACCGCGCGGCCGTGTACGCGCCCTTA
>CAZNPC010000054.1:0-13503 GCA_964574765.1 uncultured Nitrospirales bacterium
GGAGTTATTCAGGCTTATCAATTGCTTAAACGGGAGAGGCCGGATGTTCAACTGGTAATGGTAGGCTCTCTGGCCGGAGACGACCCTGAGGGTTATCAGATTTTATCAAAAGTTAATGAGGAATCAGCCAAAGACCCTGATATTTATGTATTCACAAATCTTGAAGGGATAGGCAATATGGAGGTTAACGCCTTCCAGCGCTCGGCAGATGTAGTAATACAGAAATCTATCAAGGAGGGGTTCGGGTTAGTAGTATCAGAGGCTTTATGGAAGGAAACCCCTGTCGTAGCCGGAAACGTAGGGGGTATTAGAATGCAGATACCTGATGATATGAAGGGCTTTCTGGTGAGTAGTGTGGAAGATTGCGCCGGGTCTCTTCTCCGCCTCCTGAATGACGAAGCATTACGAAAGGAATTTGGAGAAAAGGGCAGGGAAAAAGTGCGAAAAGATTTCCTCTACCCGCGGATGATTCGTGATGATCTCAGGCTTATCAAACGGCTTGTGTCGTCTTAAAAAACGGAAAAGACAATGATCTGCATGACTGGAAGGACTGATACAATTTATGAGAATGCCCGGATCAGAGGGTTTCAACCATGAGTTGTAATTAATACTATGGGAATAGTTGAATTTTTTTAAGTCTTGTGCTGATTTTAGCAGCAGCAAAAATATTTTCTGAAATATTTGTCTATTTTAAATTACCAGCAGTTATTGGTGAAATTACCGCGGGTATTATTATCGGCCCCAGCCTTCTGGGATTGGTGGAAAGCAGTGTTATCCTGCATCATCTTGCAGAAATAGGTATTCTCCTTCTTCTTTTCGAAATAGGGCTTGAAACTGATGTCGGACAGATAATTAAAGTCGGCACGCAGTCAATAATGGTTGCTTTAACAGGAGTTGTTGTTCCCGGTATTTTCGGGTTCTGGGCGGGATATTATGTCCTGGAATTACCTCTCATTCATTCCCTTTTTATAGGCGGCACTCTTGTAGCAACCAGTATCGGGATCACTTTGAGGGTTCTTAAGGATTTAAAGAAAACAGAGACGAAAGTAGCTAAGGTCGTTTTAGGGGCCGCGATTATTGATGATGTCATCGGAGTCGTCATACTCGCTGTAATCTACAACTTCTCAATCAGGGGCAGTCTTGATATTATCGAGCCCATAAGGATATTCGGCATTATGACGGTGTTTTTATTTTTAACGCCCGTTATTATAAGATTTCTTTTCCCCCTTATAGCAAAACTTTCTTCAGCAGGCAAAACAGAGGGGATAATTCCTACAGTGGCCGTATCAATAATTCTCATTATGGCGATTTTTTTTCATAAGATAGGCGCTCCGCATATCCTTGGCGCATTTGCGGCAGGAATTGCCTTTTCAAGGGCTTTCTTTATTCCTTTTATCAGGAATTCCAGAATTAACTACATTGAAATAACAGACGAAATCAAGCGCAGTATGAAGCCGGTTGCCAACCTGTTTGTCCCGGTCTTCTTTGTAATGGTGGGCGTCTCAATAGAATTTCAGGCGGTTGATTTTATTTCCGGCGACTTTTTGAATATCGCAGTGATTCTCACTGCGGGAGCGATTATTACAAAAATGATCAGCGGTCTCTGGATTAAGGGAGATTGGAACAGTAAACTCGCAACCGGGATTGCCATGGTGCCACGGGGGGAAGTGGGTCTGGTTTTTGCGGAAATAGGACGGAGGAATGGATACTTTGATGAAAATATTTACGCGGCACTGATCCTTGTTGTCGTCCTGACAACACTGTTTGCCCCGGTTGTGTTAAGGGGTGTAATGAGGAAGACATAAACGTCTCTCTTCTTACTACGGGTTCCACGCTGCATACTGCTCCTTAATAGTGCCGCGGGGGAAACTGATCAGAATCAATACAATGCCTACAACTGCATTATTCCATTTTGTGCCTGTGTTAGCGCCTGCAAGCAGCCAGGGCGCGGCCATGACCCATGCGCCGAAGAGAATATTCAGGAAACGTCCCGCCCTGATGACTTCTGCCGAGACTATTACAGCGACAGTTATAATAAGCGCTCCCGCGATGTGATCGCTGTTTGCAGCCCTGCCTGTTGTGCCGAGGAGCGCGGGCGCAAACATGAGCCAGATGCCGAGCAGAGTGCTGACGATCAGATTCCACGGCATCGTAACTCCCCAGGCCGCTGCCGGAAGCAGTTTGGCGACAGGCGCTCCATATCTCGGTGTCCTCATATCCATGTTCTCCTGTTCCAGCGTCCCGCCTATCCAGAATGTGCGCCAGAAGGGTTTTCCTTCACGAACACTTTGCCGGAGGAACTGTCCCATGGCAACAAGTTCATCCACAGTAAAAGGTATCATCAGAAGCATTATCAGAGCTGTTGCCAGACATAATGTGCACCAATAACCCACCACCACAGGCTGTAGGGTCACCAGTACAATGCTTGTAACGCCGAGAGGCACGACAAGGATGAAGAAACCTGTAACCATCCACGGCATTGAACGCCAGCGCGTTTCTCCGCCCATAAATGCCATGAGCATTTCCAGAGTATAAGCGGCAGCCCCAAGACCGGCGTCAGAGATCGGGAACTTCTGTGATACATCTGACGTCAGCACTCTGGCTGTGCCTTCCGCAAAGAACGGCTCCCATACAGTTGGGATGTAACCCAGCTGAAATGCCGCGAGGTAGCGGGAGATCAGCCAGCCTGCAAACGCTGCCAGTATCATAGGCGCGCGTTGATGCCACGAGGATGGATTGTAACTCCAGCCGGGAGGGATCACCGGGCCCGGCTTCGCCATCTCCATATGATGAGCCATGCCGGGCATGGACGGCACGAGCACTGTAAATACAATGACAAGCGCACCGATCAGGGTATCATTTACAAATGCGGCAGGAGTTGAGGCCCAGAAAACGAGCGGCGCAAACTGAAGCCATGTTCCAACCAGGGAAGCGCTCCAGCGTCCGATAAAATCAAATTTCGGTGATAATGCCAACAGGGAAAACAATACGATCAAAGCTCCGCTGACCACATCGCTCCAGATCATGCCTGGTTTTATATAGCCGAAAGTAAACGGGCTTGTGATCAGCCAGAATCCGAGACCTGCGACAGTAAAGTTTGTCCATAGCCATTGCCTGCGCATGTCGCGGGTCATTTCTGTTATATCACCATGCATATCCATTTGAGACATGTCATGGCCTGCATGTCCCCCGGCGTGTTCGTGCCGCTGCATTGTGCTATGAGAGGCAGATATTGAATGTTGCGGCGCGCCTGCCGGGTCTTTCGGAACGAGTTGCATACTGCATTTCGGGCATTTACCCGGCTGGTCCTGCTGCACTTCGGGATGCATCGGGCAGGTATAAAAAGAAGCCGGGGCAGGTGGATGGTGAGGTTTCATGCCCCCTCCTGCTGATTTTGGATTTTCGACGGCGGATTGAGCTTGTTCTGTCTATACCAGCCTAACGGGTTACGCTTCAGGGCATCTATCATCTTCGGCAGTGTCTTTCTGAGTGAATGTCCCGGCTCCCAGTCGAGCAGGGCGCGCGCGCGGGTAATATCTACCGCATAGTGGTCATTGGCCCGGTCGATCATCCACGGCTTTATGAAAGGCTCCTCTCCGGGCAGTCTGTTCTGCATCCAGACTCCTGCCTTTGCCAGCGGCGCCGGGACTTCGTGTGTCTCCCATGATTCACCATGTATCAGGCGGGCGAGCGTGTGCTGTAATTCGTCGTAGCTTAATGTTTCCGGCTCACCGAGCAGCAGCGGCAGTTCAGGCGGCAGTTGTGCGCGGCGTTCCACCACCTTCTCAATAGCATCCACCAGATCTTCCATGTGCATAAAAGCCTGTCCATGAGCAGTCTCCCCGGAATACATACGGCTGGAGAGCTGCTGTTCGTAGATGCGCTGGATCTGGTGCGCCAGCGGGATCGAGTTGCACATATCATCGTAGACTCCAGAGATGCGCAGCAGCACCACAGGTATGCCGTGTCTCTCTTCCCGGATAAGCTGTTCAGTCCTGACCTTTGACTCCGGGTATGCCCAGGTCGGCTCAATCGGCCAATCCTCGTTTATAAACTGCCCGGGTTCTCCGGGCTTATGAACCAGCATGGTGCTGGAGAAGACGAACTGTTCGATATTGAAGCCCGCGTCCTGCAGTCCGCGCAAAAGCCGTCCTGTCCCGCGCACAGTGATCTCTTCATACTTCGGACTGGGCTTTCCGAAAAAATCATAATAGGCCGCGAGGTGTATCACAGAGGCGATATCGGTTCCGTGATGTTCAAGTATAACTCCAAGCCCTTTCCGCACGCTCTCCTCCGACCCGATATCGATGGGTACAGCCGTGCAGCCCGGCGGGGGAGGAGCCGGAGCCTTGCGGTCGAAGCCGATTACATGTTCAAATTTTCCGGTAAAGCGCTTCATCATTGCCCTGCCTATAGATCCGTTTGAGCCTGTAACCAGGACAATCTTTCCTTTCGGTTTCATATCCGTGCCCTCCTCAAATCAATTATAGTTGGTTAATTATGCCCGGTCAATCCAATTGTTCTATGGATCGTACATTTTGCAGGCAATCAGAGGCATCACATACTGCCCACACAAAAAAATGAGCGCCCTTTTTTTGACCTACGCCTACAGCTCCTTTGGCGAGATACAGTGCCCATGCCCAGTCAGGCTCAAAGACGCTTGTTGTTGATGACCAGTAGGCTTCCTTAATTTCACTGAATTGGTGCTCAGCAGGTAAGGCGGGACTATGCATACTGCAGTCCACCAGGGATTCCAGTTCATTGATATTCGGCAAGCGCCAGACGGCTTTCCTGTTCAAGTTCTGATTTAATTGTGCCACGGCTGTCAGGGCGTCACTCCATGTTACCTGTCTGCCTGTCAGATCTGCCTTTCTCAGCCAGCATAGACCGGTGAGGAGGTCGATAATTGCATCACTTATGATTTTAAAGCGTGGTTGGGGCCACTTATTCCCATAACGAAACTCACTGTCCTGACCAGTACCTGCGCATGAGATAACCTGTCCATTCGTATCATAACACTGCATCTGCCCGGTTACAGGCAAAATGTTATGCCCTTTACCCTGCACCGGCCAGAGCAGATAAAACTGCTCTTTGCCGCCGTAAAACATCCGTGCGCCTTCCATGTGAATATACCATGCATAGGCAGTATTAATAGCAGCAGTAGTGGAAGTCCAGTACCAGCCGGAAAAGACATTATGAAAAGGATGGTCCTCTGGCAATGCTGGCTTCCTTGTCTGATGGCTCATGAGGCTCCGGAGTTCGTAGCGGTTTGGAAGACGCCAGTTCGTACAGCCAAAGGTCTTCTTGAAATTCATATCCGCTATATAGTCCAATGCCTCCTGCCACGTTACAGGGAATTCAGCAAGGTTTGCGTTTTGTGTCCACATCAGCCCTGTGAGGCTATCTAAAACTGTTTCATTTTTCTGTTGAAACCTCGGCTTAGGCCATGATATGCCCTTCCTGAATTCAGCATCCTGTCCGCTGCCAAAACAGGAAATCTCACGACCGGATGTGTTATAACACTTTGTCTGACCCGTATTAAGATATCCACGTGTATTCATTTCAATCTTGACTTTTTTTAGACTTTTTTATTACCAGAATTATTGCAGTTCCGGTCATCAGTAATCCTGTCAGCAGATACGGTACATGAACATTCCATATAAATAAAAGACCCCCGATTACTGGGCCGGCGGCCTGACCAAGACTGATAACAGCGCTTTGCATTCCCAGTGCGGTTCCGGAGATCTCGCCCGCATTTTTGCTTACGAGTGAAGACAGGCTCGGATTAATTAATGCCATGCCAACGGCAAATAAAGATACATAGAACAGAATAAGCGCCATGTCCTGAGTTGTCATTAACATAAACAATGCGCCTCCCATCATTACGAAGCCCGGGGGCAGCAAAGGTCTTTCGCCGACACGTCCGATAAGCCAACCTACTGCGCCTATCTGAGCTACAGCCATAACCAGTCCGCAGACCATGAATACGGCCCCCATCTGTCCCGGGCCGAAATTCATTACACTTTTTCCATGCAGAGCAAACGTGCCCTCAAAGAGAGACAGTGCGAAATAACCGAGAAAAGACAGGATAAGCCATTCCCGGGATGTTTTTAATATCACTGACCAGTGTGCTTCAGATGGGAGGTCAGCATGTTTTGAGGACAGTCCTGAACGCGATTGAATTTCTGATCTTTGCAACGACTCAGGTATCAGA
This sequence comes from uncultured Nitrospirales bacterium, assembly GCA_964574765.1. Classification (GTDB taxonomy): domain Bacteria; phylum Nitrospirota; class Thermodesulfovibrionia; order UBA6902; family BMS3Bbin08; genus CAZNPC01. The sequence continues at coordinate 6,215 of CAZNPC010000054.1, forward strand.
TATATAGCGGCAAATAAAGAGAGTGTCGCAAGAATCGCAGCCACAAAAAAAGGAGTGGAAAAATCATCGGCACGGAAATGCCAGATACTGAATTTGAAGTGCCAGTCGAGCCGCGACAGGAATGCGCCTAATGCCGGACCCGCAACAACTCCGAACCCTATGGCGCTGCTTAACCATGCCATCCCCTTGCCCCGGTCCGACTCTGAAGTAGTATCAGCAACATAAGCGCTCGCCGCAGGCAGTACAGCTGCGCCGAATATACCTCCCAGGATACGGGAGGTATAAAGCATAGTCAAATTTGCGCTAATCCCAAAAAGCAGCATAAAAACGGCATAACCGGCCAATCCAACTATAAAAAGAGGACGGCGGCCCACACGGTCAGACCACCTGCCCCAAAGGGGTGCAGCAAAAAACTGCATAAGGGCAAATATGCCTGTCAACAGACCAACGTGGAGATATGCCTTCTGAGCCGTGGCACCCTCAGCCAATGCCAGCCGTTCAATGTAAAATGCCAGCACCGGCAGCGTCAGCCCATAGCCGATCATGACTACAAACAGACAGAAGAGAAGAAAGCCGGGATGTTTTCTCTTGAGAAAATTCATTTTTCTTCATTTATTTAAAGTATTGCATTAGCACTACAACATTGTATCACAGAAGACAATTATTGAGGTTTCCATGAAGCTACAGCGGGATGTATTATAAAACCATTATGTAACTGCTCAGGCATAAAGGGACAGAGACACAGAAGCATAAAGTTTAAAAGCAATGCAAGGAAAGTTCTTGATCCTTTGTTCCACTTTGTGTCTAACTGAGTAGTTACATAATTATATTGAAGGCGGAAGCATAATGTGATAAGATTTTTCACATAAAGATAGTAAGTTACGGTTTTCCAGTTTCAATGAACCGTTCCAATGATTATCACAACATGATGGAGTTCAGCTAAAGCGCACTCATTGGGAGGCTAAATTATGGAGAAAAAAGTCTGCTTTAATCTTTTTTAAAGAGGGGAATATGGAAGGCAAAAGTTCAGCAAGCAAAACAGTTTCCGGCCTATTGTTTGGTCAGATTTTTTCTTCCCATATTTATTGCTGTTATGATTTATATCATTGTCGAGACTTTAAAAGAGTGTTATATAAATTACAGGATTCAGTCCTTATATTACAACGTAAAATTTATACGTGAGGATAAATAGATAGGATAAAGGAGGAGGGAGCATGGAGAGTGGTCAGCCAGCATTAGGGGGCACATGGATTATTACCATTATTATGGTGATTGTTGTTACATGGTTTGTATTCAAGTATCTGGTTCCGAAGAATTTTAAGGAGTGGCGTAATTTTGGACTGATCCAGGCATTTATCATTGCGCTTTATGCGGAGATGTATGGTTTTCCTTTGACTATCTATCTCCTGACATCTTTTTTAGGTTTTGACATTCCGTGGCTTCATATCAAAGGCCATCTGTGGGCCTCTCTCTTTGGATGGGGTGCAGGGATGGCCATGGTGGAGATGCTGGTGGGTTTTACTTTCATTTTTCTTGGCCTATCCCTGATTGTCAGGGGTTGGAAGCAGATTTATGAAGCACAGAAAACTGACAGACTTATTACAGAGGGCATTTACGGTTATATACGACATCCTCAGTATACAGGTATATATCTTGCTATCTTCGGACAGTTGATCCACTGGCCTACCATTCCGACCCTGGTACTGTTTCCGGTGATTGTCGTTGCCTATTATGCCCTTGCCCGAAAAGAGGAAAAGGTTATGATTGAGAGTTTTGGAGATGAATACAGAGCATATGTAAAGAAAGTGCCGATGTTCTTGCCAAAATGGGGGGAGACCAGAGAGGCTTTACTTGGAAAAGACGAAAAAGAGAACACAGCCTGAGTGATATTATGGAAAGAGGATAATATTGTAATAATGAAGGAAACGATTCATGTATATGGTGCAGGTGCAGAGAGAAAGCATGTCCATGATATGAGATATTCATAATTATTTCAAAATTTTGAGATATCTTTGTATTAAAGAGGAGGTGGAGGTATATGGAATGGGTAATGGAAAACTGGTTCTTCATTCTTTTTGCCGCTTTATTTATTGGAATGCATTTGTTCGGTTTCGGATGTGGCGGACACGGTAAACACGGCAAGCACGGTGGGGATGATGAACATAAACATTCAGGTGAAGAGACAGCTGAGAAGAAAGGAGGAAGCTCATGCCATTGAACATCAGAGTTGTTAGCTGGTCAATAGGTATTTTTATGGCAATTTCCTTTATTATCTGCGTTCTTTATGGATTAATAGTTCCTAAAAACTTGCACGGAATGTCTGCCTTTCTTGAGTCAGTGCTCCCTGCATTCAAATGGCTGACTTTCGGCGGATTCATCCTCGGCCTGATAGAGAGTTTCCTTTACGGGATATATACAGGCATTGTGTTTGTGCCGATATACAATTTTATAAACCGTAAGCTGGCGTAGAGAAAGGAGGCTGTACGTGGATTTAATGCTGATTGATTTAAGATTAAGGAGAGTTTTAACTTCAAAGGAAAAACCTGTAAAAAAGGATGGAAAAATGAAAAGGTTATTATTAGCGGTTTTGGTGTTTGTGTTAATAATCAGTCCATATGCCTTTGCAGGAATGGGCGGTTCAGGCGGAGGAATGATGGGAGGACAGGGCAGACAACAGCAGATGGGCCAGGGCATGATGGGCGGTCAGCAGGGGAATATGGGACAGATGATGACGCATGGCGATATGATGGGTGGTATGCATACCAACATGAAGCAAATGACCAACATGATGCAGAGGATGTCCGATGTGATGAATAAGGGGATGAGATCATCAAATATGAAAGAGATGTCCGGGATAATGAGGGAGATGTCTTCACATATGACCGGCATAGCTGACATCATGAGCAAAGGCGCTGCCTCACAGGAAGAGATGCAGACTGTAAATGATCATATGACTGAAATAGAGAAGAGGTTTGATATGATGAAGTTATGGTAAATATTATTTTATAATTGTACTATTAAAAATGTCTGATTAACACATTTATGAATCAATAGAGGTACAAACATGACATATTATTTCAATAAAAAACTAAAGATGTCTTTTGATGAAGCAATTACAAAAGTAACCGAAGAACTGAAAAAAGAGGGGTTTGGTATTCTCACTGAAATCGATGTTAAAGAGGCAATGAAGAAAAAACTGAATAAAGATTTCAGGCAATACAGAATCCTCGGTGCATGCAATCCTCCTTTTGCTTTCAAGGCTCTACAGGCAGAAGATAAAATCGGCACTATGCTCCCATGTAATGTAATCGTGCAGGAGACATCAGACAGTGGACAGGTGGAAGTCGCTGCAATTGACCCGGTTGCTTCCATGCAGGCAGTTAAAAATCCAGCGTTGGAGGACATTGCTGCTGAAATTCAGAATAAATTAAAAAAGGTTATTGATAGTCTGTAAATATTCCTATAAATATGGACCTTTTGCGAAAAAAGATTCTGATAAATAAACATCTTCTGTAAAAAAAATAGGAGGGGATATGAACAGAGTTTTACTATTTATGGGCAAGCTTTTTTTACTCAATAGCTTTGCTGTTAGTTTGATTTTAGTTGGTTTTTTGACAACTGATTCTTATTCAGCAGAGTTAACCAAGAAGGACTTGGTCAGGATTAACGATGAAGGGGCTGTAACGATGCGAGTAACATATCTTAATCCGATAAAAGATATAGACGGAGGAGAACTATCATTTGAGGTAAGGATGAATACCCATTCTGTAGATCTGGATAGTTATAAGATGGAAGACATAATATCCTTAAAAGACGATAAAGGCAATACATACATTCCTTTGGGATGGTTCAATCCGGGAGGAGGAGGGCATCACCGGTTTGGTGTAATCAAGTTTTCAGGCATAGACAGTAAAGGCAAGGATATAATTGATAAAAATACAAACCACATTATTATCATTATCAAAGGCGTGGATAATGTAAATGAGAGGAGTTTTTTATGGAAATTTCCTCTCAAATAACAAACAGGTGGTTATACTCTGATAATTTTAAAAAATATGCCTTCTTACTATTTCTGATATTAGCGATTTGTTTCTTATGGGTTTTGCCCGCCGTGGGACATGGAGATGAAGAGCATGGAAGTGGGGTTCCCGGAGGTACAGAAGGCACGATCTTTATAAGCATGGGCACTTCAAATAATGTGGCTGTGATCGATATTAAAACGAATGAAGTTATGAATACCCTTGTCTCGGGTAAAAACCCCCATGGTGTTGCTGTCACACCTGATGGCCGTTTTTTATATACCACGAGTCGGGGAATGGGGAAGAAGAAATCCGAGAGCAAACCTGAAAATACCCCGACTTTCAATGTTTCTGTTATAGACACAAAAGAAATGAAAGTTATTAAAGAAATATTTGTTGGCGGGAATACTCACCATGCGTCGATAACACCTGATGGTTCAAAGGTTGTTGTAACCATTGCTGAAAAGGAGGGGATAGCTGTCATAGATACGAAAACAAACGTGGTAGCCGCTCAAATTCGTACTGGCGCAGGCGCTAATTCAGCAGTAAGTTCTCCTGATGGGAAATATATGTATGTTACAAATACAGATGATGATACCTTGTCCATAATTGACTTAATCGACTATAAAAAATTGAGAGATGTTGACTTAAATGCCGGCCCGGATCATATAACTATTAGCACTGATGGAAAGCTTGTTTATCTGACTAACAGTTATTCCAACAAGGTAACGGTCGTAGATGTTAATAAATATAGAGTTGTAAAGGTGATAGATGTTGGAAAGGGGCCTCATGGCATAGGAATAACTCCGGACGGCAAAAAGCTTTATGTGGCAATACTTGGTAATGGTACGGTCTCGGTATTAGATGCAAAGACATATGATATTATTACGTCCCTGGATCTGGGGGGTAAACCTCAGCATATAGCTGTTACCCCTGATGGGAAACATCTCTACATAAACGATGAGGAGAAAAACCGTACGTATGTAATTGATCCTTTAACAGACAAGGTAATTAAAACTATTTACTTGTGGCCTCAACCCCATGAAATTGCTGTATTTCAATCACGGAGTCATTGATATAAGGTCTCTTTTGAATTTATTGATATGAAACGGTATCTTTTTGCAGGTGAGATTCCTGTTATATGAATCATTGCCATTTAAGAAAAGGAGGGTTTTATGCATGAGGGTTTTGGATTAGGAATGGGAGGATTTGGCGGGCTGTTTATGATTGCTTTCTGGGTGCTGGTTATTGTAGGGATTGTCTTTCTGGTAAAACTGGTCATAGACGGTTCTAAAAAACAAGAAAAAACCGAGCCAGCGATTGATATCCTTAAGAAGAGATATGCAAAAGGAGAGATCAATAAGGAAGAGTATGAAGAGAAGAAAAAAGAACTGCTTTGAAACCCTGATATGAATATTTTAAAAACGGGCTGGTTTTTTAGAATATTGTTGTCCTCTGCCTTTATTTTTCTTTTTGCTGACTGTTTAGAGCCAGCAGATTTACAAAAGAAGAAATCTTTCAGAGAGGATTTTTCCTCTAAAAAACTGTCTGTATTCAGGTGGGGCATACCAACCTTTTCTCTGTATAAATTTAAGGCTGATCCTTCCATGGTTTCAAACTCATCAGGTATAAACTACCTTCGCCTCGGAAAATCGCAAAGCGACATATATCCCACAGGCTTTATATATGCAAAAGAACATTTTTCTTATGGTTCATACTCTGCACGGATAAAGGTATCTGATATGCCGGGGGCAGTGGCGAGTTTCTTTGTCTGCACGGAGATTTCAAAGATATTTTCAGATGGCACACATGATGAGATAGATTTTGAATTAATAACTGCAAAACCTCATGCTGTTTTGATGACTACATGGTATATGGCGACAGGTATGGAAGGAGGCAAGCAGACACCGACTCACAACTCTTTTTTATGGGAAGACAAATCTTTCGATATACGTCAGTGGCATGTCTACAGGTTTGACTGGCATCCGGAAAGGGTTGATTTTTATATTGATGATAAGAGAATCTGGACAAGCACAAAAGCTATTCCAAAAAGAGATATGCAGATTTCCCTGCATATTTATACAATTGATACATGGGATGAAGTGCAATATCCTCCAAAAGGCGATGTATTGCAAATGACGGACTGGGTGGAATACAGAAATTTTGAATAAATACCAAATCCGAAATCTCAAGCACGAAATCCATCCTCCGTAGTCCCGAAGTGTCGGGACGGAGGACGGGCAATATCAAATGGCCAAAATGCAAAATATCAAAACAGTGATCGGGATTTTGGGAATTAAAATTCCGGACTTGTCGGAGCGACTCGGAGTTTACTCGTATCGAGCGAAGACTCGCTTCGAGTTTCGAAATTCGAATTTTACCAAGAGTGGAGGTGTTAAAAATGAAACGACTATTTATCATAATAAGCCTGATTTTATTTTTGCCTGCAACCTACAGTTTTGCACAAATGGGGCATGGCATGATGAGAGACAGTCAAATGATGGGGCAGGGCCATATGATGGATCAGAAAGACGTGACAGGAGAGAGGCATATGCTGGAGCATGGCAGGATGATGGACAATATGAGAGGTGTGACACAGGATATGTCGGCTGTTATGAACCGGATGTCTGAGGTCATGGGCAATGTGTCCAGAACGGGCAGGGATTTATCCAGGGATAATATGCACAGACTTTCAAACATGATGAGGGATATGAGCTCTGAGATGAACAGGATGTCATGGATAATGGATAAAGGTACTGTAACTGATGAAGAGATGAAAGCAATGAATGACAGAATGAAAGAAATTCAGAAGCAGATGTCAGATATAAAGAAGTAAACCCCGTTAGAAAAAGTAAAGTTCTAACGGGGTAAAGAGTAGAGATCCCTGTTAGAGGTGTATCCTTCAGGTTTCATTTTAAGGCCTAACGCAAAACTGAGAAGCACCCATTGCTTTTCTTTTGCGTAACAAAACGAAGCAGTGGGTGTCCCTCTTCACAGTGATTTGTTAGGATCGATAGATTTCTTTTCTGTGCCCTATTTTAACTATATAAATAGATAACTCATCATCCTGAACTGAATAAACTATTCTATAATTCCCCTGACGAATGCGATACTGTTCCTTTTGAGATAGCTTTTGTGATCCCTGTGGTCGAGGATCAGTAGAAAGGGATTGTATTTTTTTCACAACTTTTTGTAAATTTCTCTTCGGTATACTACCAAGTTCTTTTACAGCAGATTTTCTTATAGATATTTTATATTTTGCCATTCTTC
>CAZNPC010000055.1:0-12866 GCA_964574765.1 uncultured Nitrospirales bacterium
CTTAATGATGAGGAAGTGAAGGAATACGTAAAACATCGTCTGAGTGTTGCAGGCAGGACAGATCTTCTGTTCAATGAAGAGGCGATTGAGGCGCTTTGCAGGCTCTCTCAGGGTATCCCAAGAATTATTAATAATCTTGCCTCGAACTCTCTGCTGGAGTGTTTTGGTATAGAGGCGCAGATTATTTCAAAAGAGATAGTATGCGATGTTGGGCATGAATTAGGGCTTAATGGTGTAAGATAACAGGGTTGATATGGATATAGCCAGAATAAGGAAAAAGTTAAAGAAACAACAAACTTCCGGCGAGAATGACAGCGGGGATGTCTCAAAAGAAGATAAAGCAGCCAGGCATGTAGAAGATGTGGTTGAACAGCCGCCTGTTGTCAGTAAAAAAGAAGAGTCCCCGGAACCGGTTGTATTGGAAAAAGATGCGGATTCCGGCGACAGCGGAGTTTCCGTTGAGGAAGAAGAGCTTGTAGAAGAGATCGAGATCCTGGCTTTTAAAGTCTCAAATGAGGAATACGCGGTAAAGATTTCCGATCTGCAGGAAGTTCTAAGGCCTCAGCGTATCACTTACGTGCCCAGAGCGCCGGAATATCTGTTGGGAATAACATCTGTCCGGGGGAAAATACTTCCTGTTGTGGACATGAGAAAACGATTAAATCTTGTTGATAAGAGTGTGGGAAAAGAGAAAATAATCATTCTTTCCGGTGAAAAGGCGCCTATAGGTATTAAGGTAGGATCTGTGCTGGATGTCTACAGGTTCCCTGAAAATGAACTTTTGCCTCCGCCATCTACTTTAAATGACGAAGAAAAGAGTTTTATAGACGGCGTCGTAAAGATAAAGAATAAATTTATATCTGTTTTGAAAGTCGATGAGATACTGAAGACGGAGGAATTATGACAAACAAACTTGAGATTAAGATCGTTGGACTGGTCGTCATAGCGCTGATTATAGGCGCTGTATCGATCGGTTTTGTGAGTATTAAGTTTATGAGGACCGATATGCGTGATCTGGTTGACAAATATTCAAGAGAAGCGCTTTCATTTATAAAATATTCCATTGAAGAAAGCATGGTCACGGGAAATCCCGATGTAACCAAGGCATTAATAAAAAAACGGGGCGATTCCGAAGATTTCAGGTCTATTACAATCCTGAACGCGCAGGGACTGGAGGCATTTGGCGTAGATGCAGATAGCCGGTCTGAAGACATATTAATTGCTGAAAAGATCAGTAAAAGCAAAGCCATGTATATCAACCGGACCAATGATACTAATACTTACTATATGCCGCTGTTAAAGATTGAACGATGTGTCAGATGTCATGATACACCTGATGCGATACTTGGAATTGTGAAGGTCTCCATGTCTGTCGCAGAGTCCAATGCGCTCCTGGTTTACAGGACCAAATTTATTATAATCAGCCTTATCCTGGGGTTGATTATTCTGGGAACCGCCCTGTGGCTGGCATTTAAAAAGGCAGTAATTAACCCGATAAAAGAGCTCCAGCTGGCCGCGCATTCCCTGGCTGACGGAGATCTGTCTTTTGATATCAGTATCCATTCAAAAGACGAGATCGGCAGCCTGAGTGATGACTTGAGGAATGCTGTCAGAGGCATAGGCATTATTCTTCAGAGAATCGGCGCCGTCTCAAAAAGGGTTCGGAACGTAAGCATTTCAGTTGAAAAAGAATCAAAAAAGGTTGGAGAAGGCACAAAACTGGAGGCTGAGGCAACTGATAATATGTTGAGTTCCCTGGAAGAGTTGAATAAAACAGCTGGAGAGATTGCCGAGGCGGTAGCAGGATTGTCCGTTTCATCAGAGGAAACAGCTGCTTCGGTTGATCAGATGACGACCAATTCCGAAGAAGTAACCAAAAATACGATTGAGCTGTCCTCACAGGTTGACTCCACTTCAACGTCTATCGAGGAAATGTCGGCGAACATTAAAGAGATTGCTCACAAAACAGAAGGTTTGAGCATGTCGGCGGAGGAAACGTTAAGCGCGATAGAGGAAATTAACTCGTCTGTTAAAGAGATCGAGTCAAACACAATAGAATCGGCCCGGCTGTCAAATAAAGTTACTTCTGATGCATCCAGCTTCGGTATGGATGCTGTGGATAAATCCTCCGAGGGAATGGAAAGGATCAGAACAACCGTTCAGAAAACTGCTGAGTTCATCGGAAAGCTTGGAGGCAGGTCTGAAGAGATAGGTAAAATACTTAACGTTATTGATGAAATAACCGATCAGACCGCGTTACTTGCGCTTAACGCCGCAATACTGGCTGCGCAGGCCGGAGAGCACGGAAAGGGTTTCTCTGTGGTGGCAGACGAGATCAAGGATCTGGCGGAAAGAACATCGTTCTCTACTCAGGAAATTGCCGGGCTTATACAGTCAGTGCAGTCAGAGGTTGCCGGGGCTGTCAATGCGATGGCAGATGGTCTGAAAACCGTTGAAGAGGGATCAAGACTCTCAAAAGAAGCCAAAGAAGCTCTCTTGAAGATCATAGAAAGCTCGAAGAAATCAACTGAAATGGCTGCGTATATTGAAAACGCGACGGCTGAACAGACAAAAGGCATCAGATTCGTCACAGACGCAATGGAGAAAGTTAAGGATATGATCGGACAGATCGCGAGAGCTACAACGGAACAGACCCGTGGCACGACCTTAATGATCGATGCATCGGAGAAGATCAGCGATATTACCAAACAGGTTAAGAACGCAACTATCGAACAGGCAACCGGAGGTAAGCAGATCAATAAAGCTGTGGAAGATGTGGCCAGGAAAATACATAAAATATCCGACGCGCTTATAGAGCAAAAAACGGGTAATGACATAATATTGGCTTCCATAGAGAAGATCAGAGACCTTCCTGAAAAGAACAGAGCAAGGGCTTCCAATATAAACAGGAGCCTCAGAAATGTTCTTAACGATGCAGAGCTTCTTATGACAGAACTGGGCAAGTTCAAGTTTGCTCTTGACGCAGATAAACAGCCCGTATTAAAGATGGGCATCATACCGCTTGAAGCACCGGCAGAAATGTTCAAGCGGTTCTCCCCGCTCGTAGATTATCTCTCGAGAAAATTGAACAAAAAAGTGGAACTTAAAGTGGCTGTGAATTTTGCTGAGGCAAATAAGGAGATCGGGACAGGGGTTACTAATTTCTGCTATATGACTCCATCGACATATATTGAAGCGAATAAGCAATATAACGTGGAAGTTATTGCTAAGGCGCTTAGAAATGGAAAACCGTTTCAAAGATCAGTTATTATCGCCAGGCAGGAGAGCAATATAAGGCATATCAAGGACATAAAGGGTCATTCTTTTGCTTTTGGAGATGAGAGGTCCACATCAAGCCATATTGTTCCCAGGGCAATGCTTCTTGAAGAGGGGATTGACCCAAAAGATCTGAGTTTTCATGACTATCTGGGCCATCATGATGATGTTGTACGAGCTGTTTTATCGTCAGAGTTTGATGCTGGCGGGGTTATGGAATCCGCAGCTGAAAAATTCAGGGATAAAGGATTAAGGATTATCAAGCAGTCAATAGACATACCGGAGTTCAACATATGTGTGAACAAAAGTATGCCGGAAGAAGAAAAAGCACAGTTAAAGCAATCCATTCTGGAGCTTGATGAAAACAATTCGGAAGACATAGATATCCTGAGATCAATAACTGCTGACTATACAGGTTTTGTAGAGGCTCAGGATAGTGATTACGACATAATTAGGGAGATGATGCAGAAACTCGGTATGATCTAGAAGGTTTCCGCGTTACGGGATTATGAAAAAGATAAGATCGCTTGCAACTAAATTAATTGTTCTGCTCCTGTTGGTTCTTTTTCTCGGACAGGGCCTGGGATTCATTCTGTTTATTATGTCGACCCGAAACTCGAAAATTGAATCTCTGAATGAAAAGATCACTCAGAACGGCCGTCTGTTGGCGGAACTTAGTGTTGATCCCATTCTGGAAAAAGACACGGAATCGTTAGGTGCATATCTTGACGTGATTTTCCAGGATAAGGATTTTATTTCTCTATCTGTTTTTGATATTAAAGATAACATTGTGGGTGAAAAAAGCCGGGAAGCGGAACATGCGACGGGGTCCAATCCTTTTTACGCTGAACCCACTCTGAATAATGAGACACCTGTTCTCTTTGATAATAGAAAGATCGGTTATGTTATAGTTACGGCATCTTCAAACAGGATCAACGGTGAGATCCTTAAACATGAAATTGCCGCTTTTATACATCAACTGATCCTGTCAGTTGTGATATTTTTTGTAGTAATTGCTTTTTTTGGCATAAATATCAGAAAACCCCTGTTGTCTTTGAGCTCTGCTTCTGACAGATTGTCTGAAGGTGACATGTCCGTATCGCTGAAGTCTGCGAATAGTCTCGAATTTGCCGCTTTGATGGAAAGTTTTAATTCTCTGGTAGGGCAATTTAAGGGTACAATTCGGAGGATTCACTCTACAGTTAGTGATGTAACAATGGCGATCAAACAGATCAACCTGATCTCAAACAAGGTGATAAAAGGGACGGACGATCAATTGACCGCTACCCATGAAGTGATCGCAGCCATGGGCAGTTCAGAAGAGGCTGAAAAAGACATTATCAGCAACACACAGAACCTTTCTGAATTTTCCGAAGAAAACCTGTCTTCCATAATTGAAATAAAGTCATCTTCAGAAGAGATCTCAGAAAGTTCGGAACAGCTTTTCCAGGTTTCATCTGATTCATACTCTACAATTGCGGAAATGGTGTCCGCGGCAAAGGAGATATCCAAGAATACGGAAGAACTTTCAGTATCGACAGAGCAGATCTCAGCGTCTATCGAACAGATCAGCGCTAATACAAAGGAAGTTGATGAAAGTTCCAAGGAGTCGGCCAATTTTGCCGCAAAAGTAAGAGAGATCGCATCCGAGCAGGGCATGCTGACCGTCGCTGATGCCATGGCCGGAATGGAAGAAATTATCACTGCTGTCGACACTACACTGGAATTGGTAAGAAGCCTTAAGTCTAAATCAAAGGCTGTAGAGAAGGTGCTCTCCGTAATAGATGACGTTACGAAGCAAACCAACCTTTTAAGTGTAAATGCCGCGATTCTGGCTTCTCAGGCTGGCGAGTACGGGAAGGGTTTCTCTGTTGTTGCGGATGAGATCAAAACGCTGGCTGACAGAACGCAGGCCTCGGCAAAAGAGATAACGGGGATCATCAAGTCCATTCAAAAGGGTGTAGAGGAAACAACCAATGTGACAGAGAAAAGTAAAATTATCGTTGAGAACGGGAACAACCTTGTTGTAAAGACCGGTGAAGCTTTCAGGGAGGTTATTAACAGCGCGCAGAGTTCCTCTGAAATGGCGAGCAATATACACAGGGCAACGGAAGAGCAGGTTAGAGGTGTTACCCAGATCAGGGAAGCGATGGATTTGGTCATGAGAATAGTTGAACATGTCACTGCAGCGACTCACGAGCATGAGATCGGTTCAGAACATTTGATAGGCGTTGCCGAGAGAATTAAGGGCATATCTGAAGTTATCAGAAAGAGCATGCAGGAACAAACAGCCGGAGTTTATATCATTTCAAAAAATCTTGAATTAGCCAATGAAAAGATCAAACAGATAGCTGGCGCTTCGTCAAGGCACGGGCAGGCCAGTGAAGCGATATTGTTAGCGGCTGAGAAGATTTCAGGTTTCTGCGGCGGTACCCATTCATTCACTGAGGAAATGCGCACCTCTTTTGATATTCTTCATAAAGAGGCAGAGGCCTTATTAACTGATATGGAACGGTTCAGATTTGAGTAAATATACCGTGTTTTCAATAGCAGGTGAAGAATTCGGGATCAAGCTTGACAGGGTACTGGAGATCATCAGGCCAACGAAAGCCACGCTTTTACCGAGAGTTCCTGCCTTTATCGAAGGAGTTATCAATCTTAGGGGTACAGTATTACCGCTGATGGACCTGAGAAAACGTCTTCGGGTCGATCCTTTGCCTCAAAGAGAACGTATCATAATCTCAATTATGCACGGTGAAAGAATGGGGCTCCTGGTTGATTCCGTTAAGGAGATTATTGACATTGAAGAAGAGCAGATATCTCCGACCCCATCAATATTTCAATGGCTGAGGCCCGAGTATATCAGCGGAATAGGCAAGAGCGGAAAAAGATTGATTGTGATATTGGATCTTGACGCTATCCTGACAACTGAAGAGATGTCTCTCCTTGGTGAACGTAAAGAGGAATGGTCTACTGAGGACGAGCCGGGTAATCCTGACGATGAGAAGGAATTAAAAAGTGAGAAGTGACCCTCACCCCCAGTTCCTGTCTTACGACAGGAAGACACAGGGGAGCCGTGAGGGCTGGCGGAAGTTGAGAGGATAAGAGGATAAGAAGTTACGAATGTAGAAAGATAAAAAAGGCTGGTTCAGCATTTCCGTAATCGACGATTATTTAAATTTTGTTTTAGCTTTATAATTTCACAGAAGTGCTTAACTCTGACAGCGTTTTTTTTATAAGGTGTCGGACGGAAATCTTCATCAGTCTTTCTATCTTTTATGCTGTTACGATTAACGTTTAACTATTAACAATTAACGGTCTTTACAGAAGGAGATAGTGCGTGACTGAAGAACTGGAGAAACTTCTTAATCACAGTAACGTTGAGATCAGAAGACAGGCAGTTAAAGATATCAGGAAAAGCGGGAAGGATATGCCTGTTGTGATCTCATATCTTATTAAGGCTGTCGAAGATGAAGACTGGAGGGTTAGAAAAACAGCAGTCGAAGTATTGCTTGATATCAGAGGGGATGAAGTCATTGAGGCAGTTATTAAGAATATGTACAGTGAGGATAATGCTAATGCAAGGAACTCGGCAATCGAGATATTAACAGCTCTGGGTTCTGAAGCGACCGACCATCTTGTGGAAGTATATACGGATGCTGCGCCTGATGTTAAGAAATTCATTATTGATATACTCGGAGACTCAGGAGACATGAAGGCTGTTCCTCTGCTGTTAAGGGCGCTTGAGGATGAGGATGATAACGTAAGGACCGCTGCTGTGGATTATCTCGGCAATATACAGGGCAATCCCTCGGTGCTTAACGCTTTGATTGATATTTTAAAGAGCGGGGACATGTGGGTAGCTTATACTGCTGCTGCTGCCCTCGGACGTATTGGAGATATGGAGGCCGTTGACGCGCTTGTCTCAATGCTGTCCCGTAAAGAACTGAAAAAGCCGATCATAAAGGCTCTTGGACTAATCGCAAAACCTGACACTTTGCCGCTAATTATCCCTTTCTTAAAAGATAAATCAAGTGCAGTCAGGGAAGAAGCAGTAATTGCGGTAGAGCATTTCCTTCAAAAAGGTTTGCCTGAAGAAACAATAGTAAAGGAGTTGAGGGACATTCTCGGAAAAGATGCGTCAGGCATAGTCCTTCCTTATACCCTCAGCAAAAAGAAGGAAGTAAGGATTGCAGCGATTTTACTGCTTGGGCTCCTGAAAGATAAAGGAGCTATTCCCTCTCTTCTTGAGATAGCAATCGAGGAGGATTTTTATGAGATCGTTGTGAAGGCGTTGATTTTTATAGGCAGGTCTATTCCTGAGGCCCTAATACCTTTCTTTACTGTTGAGGATTCTTATCAGAGAAGAATTGTCTGTGAAGTGGCCGGCAGGATAGGAGACTCTGCCTTTTTTAACCATCTTGTGAAACTTCTAAAAGATGAAGACGGTCATGTCAGAGGTAATGCCGCGGCAGCACTCTCAAACCTGAATAATTCCGAGGCAGTCCCTCATATATTGCCATTGCTTCTCGATGAATATGAAAACATTCAGGAAGAATCAATTAAGGCCCTTTCCAGACTGGAAAGGTGGCTTGATATTGATGAAATAATAAAGGGACTTTCTTCCAGTGACCGTGTTTTGAAGAGAAACACTGCTCAACTTCTTGGCCTTTTGAGAGATCAGCGTGCGTCTGATGCCCTGGGACGGGCCTTAAAAGACAGTGATGCCAGAGTGCGTGTTTCAGTTGCCGAGGCTTTGGGTGCTATTGAGGGTGCCGGGGCTGTTAAATATCTTCTGACCGTTCTAACAGACGATTCCGCTGAGGTAAGGCGTGTTTCCGCCATTATGATAGGCAGGATGAGAGCGAAAGCGGGTGTTGAGCCCTTAATTCTTCTTCTACGTGACTCGGACCTGTGGGTACGGGCGGCAGCTGCCGTGGCATTGGGCAATATAGGCAATGAAAAAGCAATAGACCCGATGATCGGGCTGCTGTCTGATGAGTCGGGCTTTGTCAGGGCGGCTAATATAGAGGCTCTTGGAAATTTTAAAGTTAACAAGGTTAAGAAAACCCTTCTTAAGCTGCTGAATGACATGGATGCCGAGATCAGAAGCACTGCTGTTGGAGCGCTGGCAAACTTTGACGGTATTGCGCAGGATATAATCCCTCTTTTAAAGAACAAGGAATGGTCTGTCAGGAAGAAAGTTATTGACGTCCTCGGAACTTTTTTTAAAGCAGAGAGTTACGCGTATATAAAAGAAATCGCCCGGCTGGATGAAGACGCTGAGGTAAGAGAAGCTGCTGCGAGGTATCTCAGTGTTTGAAGAACGGCTGATACCTCTTCCAACGGATGTTTTCCGCCTTATAAGGGATTATATTCATGAGTACTGCGGAATTTTTTTCGATGAAAAATCAAAGTATCTTCTCGAACGCAGGCTCAACCGGCGTTTAGCGGTTAATCATCTCAAGGATTTCAGGGAATATTACCGTCTGCTTAAGTATGACAGGTCCCGTAACAGAGAACTGCAGACAATCATAGACATTTTGACTGTTAACGAGACATATTTTTTCAGGGAGCAGAATCAGTTTGTGGCGTTCAGCGAAGAGATTGTCAAGGAATTGCAGGAACAGAATAAAGATAAGAAGAGAATAAAAGTGTGGTCAGCAGGCTGTTCGACAGGAGAAGAGCCATATACGATTGCCATGCATGTACTCGAGGACGAAAGCCTGAATGAATGGGATGTTGATATTATCGGAAGTGATATAAGTCAAAGAGTGCTGAAGGTGGCCAGAGAAGGTATTTATAAAAAAACTTCGTTCAGGGCAACACACCGGTATTTTATAAACAAATATTTTCACGAGCAGCCGAGGGGAGACTTTAAGATCATTGACAACGCCAGAAATCTTGTGACTTTTAATTTTCTGAACCTTTTCGATCCTTTTAAAGTGAAAATGGTCGGGAAGGTGGATGTAATTTTTTGCCGTAATGTTTTAATATATTTCGATCTGATCGCGAGGAAAAGAGTTATTGAATTTTTCTTTGATATACTTAAGGAGGGCGGTTATCTGCTGCTTGGCCATACGGAGTCGCTGATAAATTTGAGTGCTGATTTTGAGCTGAAACATCTGAAAAATGATATGGTTTATAAAAAGCCAAAAAAAGATCATTCAAAAGATATATTTAAAAAAGGATAATAATGATGCAGAAAGATAGTGACAATATTAAAGTCCTGATAATTGATGATTCCGCGTTCAACCGTCAAACGATCAAGGCCATGCTGAAAAAAGCATCTGACGTGGAGGTGATTGGAGTAGCCGTAGACGGTCAGGACGGTATGAGAAAGATAATTAACCTTCGGCCGGATGTAATTACGCTTGACCTTGAAATGCCCGAGTGGGACGGTTTTACTCTTCTTCGATGGATAATGAAGGAAAGGCCTCTGCCTGTGATAGTTGTAAGTTCTCATGGCGATGATCCCACTGTATTTAAGGCCCTGGAGTTAGGCGCGATTGATTTCATCATTAAGCCTACCAAACGGGCAACTCAGGAGCTAAGGGAAATAGAGAACGACCTTATAAGAAAAGTTCAGGGAGCCCATTCGCTGAGGCTTGAAAAGCTCAAGAGAAGCATATCTCTTCTGGATAGCAAGAAAGTTATAGATGAAGTCAGTTCTGAGGAGGTCGGTGAGTTAGAGATTATCGCCCTTGGTGCTTCAACTGGAGGACCAACGGCTATTCAGAGCATACTTACAAGTCTCCCGCATAACTTTCCGGCCAGTATGGTCATAAGCCAGCACATGCCCCGCGGTTTCACAAAACAGTTTGCCAGCAGGATGAGCAAACTTTGCGCCCTGGAAGTGAAGGAAGCAGAACAGGGCGAAATGCTGCATCCCGGTAAAGTGCTTATCTGTCCCGGGGGGTTTCACCTGATCTTTCAGAAAGTAAGAGGAAAGGTCATCACCCTTATAAAAGACTCATCTACCGGAGACAGGTATATACCTTCAATTGATCTCATGATGAAGAGTATTTCTGATATTTATAAAACAAAAACAATGGGAGTTCTTCTAACAGGCATGGGAAATGACGGAAAAGAGGGCATGGTGGCGATCAGGAGAAATGGCGGATTCACAATAGCGGAGTCTGAAGAAAGCTCTGTGGTTTTTGGAATGCCGCGCGAGGCTATTTTGGCCGGAGGCGCTGACAGGGTTGTTTCTCTGGAAAGAATGCCGTCTGAGATCATGAAGAGGATGAGAAAGGTACAATAAGTTGTCCGGACGGAATATTTAAATCAATGATTAAACGTATCTTTATATGTTTGTCAGATTGGTGGAATAAGGTCTATACGACTGCCAATATGAGAGGTATTTGTGCATAATATACTTATTGTCGAAGACTCTCCGACTATGAGACAGCTGATATCATTTTCTTTGAAAAGGCTTCCTGACTGTAATGTTTTAGAGGCGGTCAATGGTGCGGATGCGCTTGAGAAGCTGTCCCGCGGGGCATTCAACCTGATACTTGCCGATATCAACATGCCTGTCATGGATGGACTGAAACTCATAGGCCTGCTCAGGAATGATCCAAAACATAGAGAAATACCTATTATTATCATTACGACCGAGGGAGCCGAGGAAGACAAGAACAGGGCCATGGAAATCGGAGCTACTGCATACTTAACCAAGCCTATTCATACTCCCGAACTTTTAAAAATGGTATCTGAATTCCTCGATATATAGGAAGCTGCCAGCTGTCCGCATGCCGCCGAGATGTCTCCCCCGCGGCTTTTTCTAATAATTGCTGTTATACCCCCTTCGCACAAAATATTCTTAAATTCAGCTATTTTTTTGTCCTGAGGCTCTTTAAAAGCAGGGCCTTTTGCAGAGGATGATCTGTTATAAGGTATCAGGTTAACCTTTGCCTTGATGCCTTTCAGCAGTTTTATGAGCTGTAAAGCGTCGCGTCCCGAGTCGTTAATTTCTCCAAGAAGGACATATTCAAAAGTTATTCTCCTGCGGGGAGGCAGGGGGTATTTCCTGCAGGCATTTAACAGGTCTCTTATAGGATACTTTTTGTTAACGGGCATGATTCTGGATCTGACGCTGTCTGTAACGGCATTGAGAGATACCGCAAGATTAACCTGCGGATCCTCACGCGCAAGTTTGTCGATACCAGGTACTATGCCGGCTGTTGAAACAGTAACCCTTCTTCTGGAAAAACCTAGCATATCCACAATCACCCTGACTGCTCTAATGACCTCTGAATAGTTATTAAGAGGTTCACCCATACCCATAAAGACAATGTTGGATATTTTGCAGGCATCCGGGCTGTTAAGGATTCCATCGTTGTCAATAAGCCTCTGAACCGAGATGATCTGGTCGAAGATCTCATAGGCCTTAAGGTTTCGCTTCAGTCCAAGTCTGCCTGTTTCGCACAGTTTGCAGCCCATAGCGCACCCTACCTGCGAAGAAACGCATAATGTCAGGCGCTTTTTATCAGGGATCAGAACGCTTTCGATTTTCTTGCCGTCTTTCAGGCCGAAGAGAAATTTCTGTACACCGTCTTTGGAGGTTTGCTTATTTATCAATTTTAAATTGCTGATAAACGCCTTTTTATCAAGTAATTCTCTTAATGGTTTTGGTAAATTAGTCATCTCACTGAATGAAGATGCGTACTTAGCGTATATCCACTCAATAACCTGCCTTGACCTGAAAGAGCTCTGCCCGCAGGACTGCATGAATTTCTGTATTTCTTTTTCAGATAATGCCTTGAAATTGATTTTCATGATAAGATCACAGCTTTTAATATCCTGTCCTTTCAGTATATTATATTTCTATTACCGGAGGAAACTCATATATCCGGGAAAGAGTTGAAAGAAACAAAATGCTACGTCTATAATATAAAAATATAGGGATCATATTCTCAATGTACAATTTTGCCGTAAATGTATTTGATTATCAGGTATTAAGAAAGTTGCCATAACAATGCAAAAAGAAAATATTCATATTTTGATAGTGGATGATAACCCCGTTGATCTCGAAATTATCAGGGCAGTCTTAAATGGAAATTATGCTATTCATTACACTATTGATGCTGCCTCTACAGGCATGGAGGCTTTAGAGAAAGCGTCAACTGGTGAATTTCATCTGGCATTACTGGATTACAACCTTCACGACATGAACGGGATTGAAATACTGGAAGAAATCAAAACAAGAAGCATAGATTTGCCGGTGATCATGGTTACTGGAGAGGGAGATGAAAAAATAGCCAAAGAGACCATAAAAAAGGGGGCATATGATTATTTAATCAAGGATGAGATTAATAATATATTGCTGACCCGTACCATACGGAGTGTTCTTGAAAGGAAAAACCTTGAAGACAAGCTAAAGGCTTACCATGATAAATTAGAAGATCTGGCAATAAAAGACGGGCTTACAGGATTATATAATCACCGTCATTTTCAGGAGATATTAAGCAGTGAATTTAAAAGATCGAAAAGATATGTTCAGCCTCTTTCCTGTATGATGCTTGACCTTGACCACTTTAAACTGGTAAACGATTCCCATGGTCATCAATATGGTGACTTTGTGCTTG